>CAZAOK010000068.1:0-18378 GCA_964486725.1 uncultured Leptospiraceae bacterium | reverse complement strand
CGTTATACCTCTGTTACCACAATGCTGCCGTCGGTAAGCGCTCCGAATTATTATTCCCTGTATTCAGGGGCACCCCCATGGCTTCACGGGGTCACCAACAACATCCGCCGCGCCCCTTATTTTCAGCAGGGGGATACCCTTTTTGATCTATGCGGGGGACAGAAAGTACCCCCTCTTACGATAGGCTTTGAATGGTACAAGCAGATGTTTGGACACAGCAGCCGCTATATTCCCGCGGAATGCTGTGAACGTGCCGATTCGGGTGAGGTGGCACGGCTTTTGTCCGAAGAGATCGTCGGCGAAACACTGCCCTCATTCACGGCTGTTCACTTCCTGGCACCCGACTGTGCGGGTCATGCCACCAACTCATCCAATAGCACCCGGTATGTTGCTTCCATCTCAGAGATTGACAGGCTTGTGGGCAGACTCTATCCACTCCTTCACGCGAAATATCCGGCAGCACGCCTTATCATCACCGCCGATCACGGCATGAATATCGACGGCAATCATGGGGGCTCTGACCCCCTGTCGCTTGTGGTACCCCTGTACGTGCTTGCCCCCGGACATGATGGCGGTGAGGCGACCCGCCCGGTCACATCACTCAGCCTTGCCCCAACCATTAGCGCCATGCTTGGCCTTCACGTCCCCCCCCTTTCTTCGGGTACGTTGCTTCGTGAAGTTATTCCAGCAGAAAAGTACATGGCGTACCTGCAGAAGTCCATTGATCAGAAAGAGAAACTGCTTGCTGCCCTTACCGGCAGCACCGCCCGTTCAATGATACTGCTGGAAGACGAAGAACAATCGCTGCAGCGCCATGAAAAGAATCTTTCGACGGGAATTCTCGGGTATTTTGAGAATGAGCGGGGGCAGTTACTGGTTCCCCAGCGTGTTATTGCGGTCATTCTTTTGTGTATTCTTGTGGCTGCCCTGGTGTGGAATCTCGGGCTCCCTGCATCTTTTCTTCTATTAAATGGACTGTACATGGGAATGATGACGGGGGTTTCGGTTTTCATTATTTCGAAACATCTATATACCATGGCCATTAGCGGCTACCTGCTCTTGTGGGCAATTGTCATGTTCGCCTACTTCAGGTTCTATTTTCCCTTCGGCGAATTCCAAAAGAATTTTAATGGCGGGTATATACATATACTGACCTGGCTCACCCTTACCGCGCTGGCATTAAGTGCCACCCTTCTCCCCCTTGTAACATTCGCCCCCCACCCTGACATCTTCATGGTACGCTTCCTCAACCTTCTCCTTCTCCACCCATTCATCGCTACCATAACCCTCTTTATAACGATGAAATACAAATCTCAATAATAACTATCCACCATCCACGACTCACAACTCACGACTCACTATTTACTTGACAACACCCACTACCCCGTCTTTAATCCAATCCGTACATACCATTACTGGAGATACTCATGCTGGCAAAACGCATTATACCCTGCCTTGACGTGAAAGACGGGCGTGTGGTGAAGGGAATCAATTTCGTCAACCTGCAGGACGCGGGCGACCCGGTGGAAAACGGCAAGTTTTACGATGACCACGGCGCCGATGAACTTGTTTTTCTCGACATTACCGCTTCTTCTGATCGTCGGGACATCATCCTCAACATGGTGAAGGAAGTCGCCGAAACGGTGAATATCCCCTTTGCCGTTGGCGGGGGAATCAGATCCGTTGAAGACGTGCGTTTAATCCTTGAGAACGGGGCTGACAAGGTATCCATGAATACCGCTGCGGTTGAAAACCCGCAGATAATCGAAGACTCTGCCAGGCGTTTCGGTTCGCAGTGTATCGTTATCGCCATCGACGCGAAGCGGGACAACGGAACCTGGAAGGTTTACCTTCACGGCGGAAGAACCCCCACAGATATTGATGCCGTTGAGTGGGCCCGCAGGGCATGCGACCTTGGGGCGGGCGAGATTCTTCTTACCAGCATGGACCGCGACGGCACGAAGATCGGGTACGACCTTGACCTGACCCGCACCATCGCCGACGCGGTAACCATACCGGTGATCGCCTCGGGTGGAGTTGGCAACCTTGAACACCTCTATGACGGGCTGACTGAAGGGAAAGCTGATGCCGTGCTTGCGGCATCAATTTTTCATTACCGGGAATATACAATTCAAGAAGCGAAGGAATACCTGAACAGCAGAAATATCCCCGTACGTATGCTCTGATCACCCAAAAACCAGGTAGAGAAACACCCCCAGGGCGATGCCCAGAACACCCACCAGGAGGAAGATCATTGGGTAAGAGGTTTTCCCTTCATCATCAGCCTGCTGCTCCATGGCGGCAGCGTACGCCGGGTCAAGGGCAACCTTTATATTTGCTTCTTCTTCATCAATATCTGCCAGTATTCCCTTGGCTATAAAACCATATATCTTGTATCCAAGGCCGGGCCTGTGTTCAACACTTTTCACCCTGGCCACTATCGGCCTGAATGTATCATCCTGGTAGGCGTCAAGGGCCTGAGCCACACGGATGGCCTGGGGATTATTATCCACGATTGAAACCTTTATCCTGTCACCGGGGGCCAGCTTGTGAATATCCTTTCCCTTTATGGGGGAAAGGATCAGGGCAGACTTAAGTATAAGCTTTATACCGTCAACCCCCACCTTCGGTGTTTTTGATTCCGCCGGCTGCTGATCCTGCTCGTAGGGGGCCCCTGGTTCTTTTTTTTCGCTTCTTCCTTCGATGATATCAATACTCAACTTGGGTGAACTTACCGAGTTCAGTTCCATTTCAAGGGAAGAGGTGGTCTGGTAATACACGTTGGTATCAACACGCTGCAGTCCCAGGGAATTCTGTATGGCCTTACGTATCATGTTATCAATAGCTATTTCGTTTCTTGACTCAAGGTAACGGGCCAGTTCATTCAGTTCGAAGATTGAAAACATCATGTTCAGCTTGTCTTTGAAGCTGCGAACAAGCACCTGGTCATGTTCGCCTTTTTCAAGCAGTTCATTTATTTCACGGTCATATATCTGCCACTCGTTGGAAGGATCAAGATTAAGCACCGCGTATGACGGAGAAACAATTATCTGCACACTGGCAACATGCTTGTATATATGATTGAAGAAAACGATGAAGGCGCCATACAGGGTAGAAGAAGAGAACCGCACCTTTATCACGTACAAATCACGGTAATTACCCGCGATCATCTGTTTGGCCTTATCCATGTCGCCATGGGTATAATGCTGGGCAATATTTAGTTTTTTTGTCTGGTCAGATAATGACTGAAATGCATCATCAATTTCAGTTCCCATATGTCAGCTTTCCTCTTTGCGCTGAAGCACCTGCCTGATTCTATCAAGCACCTGCTTTCTCTGAACAGGTTTTAAAATATAGTCGGCTGCTCCCATTTGAAGTAGATCTTTCAGTACACCCTTCGTAGTATCTTCACTGATGAAAACGATCTTTGCCTTTGGATCCTTTTGACGTAATTCAAAAAGAAGCGCGTATCCGTCAACGTCGGGCATATCCAGGTCGGTGGTAATAAGATCCAGGTCAGAAGCAATTTTATCATACAATCTCAACGCTTCGGCTCCGTTTCTTACCGAGGCGATTATTTCATACCCTTCTGATTCGAGTATCTGCACAATCTGTTTTCGATGGAAATCCTTGTCATCCACAACCATTACTTTATACGGCAAGCCGTTGGGTTTCACCCCATCGGGCCTTTTCGGGTTCAAATTGGGAAAATCATGATGACTTTTCATACAGCTCTCCTCCCTGAAATCACTTTCATACATTTGCACACATGCAGATTATAACAAAATAAGTCAAGAGATATTATTGTACCATTATAAAGTTATAATAGTATACGAGTTCTTACCCAGGCCAAGAGTTTCCCCGTATTCAAACAGGTGTTCCCAGTCAATGGGAAACATGGCACGTATGTTATCCGTTCCAGGATCTTTATCCGCGATTCGTGAGCCCGAAAGCGGCTGTGCCGCGTTTATCATATCCACCGATGCCCTGTCAATGGCCACGGGATCTGTGGATGCCAGTATACCTATATCCGCCACCACGGGCATATCATTCCAGTATACACAATCACATTCAGGCGTCACGTTCATTATAAAGTTGAAATATACTATCCGGTCTTTTTTCTGGTCGCTCACCCCTTTCACGTATTCCACCGTTCGCTCCTGCAGCGCGTTTTTATCTGTTTTCCACACAACCGGTATGGCCCCGTATGGACATATAACCGTGCATTCTCCACATCCGATGCATATCTCACTATTTATGAAGGCTTTTTTCTCATCATTGAATGAGATGGCATCAACCGGGCATCGTTTTATACACATACCACATGATTCACATTTTTTCTGTTTCACTTTAGGCTTCAACTCTGAATGTAAAGACTGTTTCCCCGAGGGTGGTGCGCATCCCATCGCAATATTTTTCATTGCACCACCAAAACCGTATAACTCGTGGCCTTTCACATGGGACACCACTATCATTACATCAGCCTCGTGAATGGCAGAAGCCACTTTTACCGAAGAATAATGCTTACCCTCTACAGGTACTTCAACAAAATCATTTCCCCGAATTCCGTCAGCAATGATAACCGGGGCCCCCAGTGTAACCTGGTTAAAGCCGTTCATTTCAGCATTTTTCAGATGATCTATGGCATTACTTCTATTACCCCTGTACAGGGTATTGGTATCCGTCACAAAGGGAGTACCCCCACACTCCGAGGCAAGTGTGGCAAACACCCGCAAAAGAGGTGGAGGAAGAAAGGCCAGGTTACCGTATTCTCCAAAATGGGTTTTTATGGCCACAAAATCCTTGTCGGTAATCTTCTCATGGTATCCGGCTTTTAAGAACAACTTGCGTATCTTGCTTGCCATATTGTCCTGGCTGCTCATTTTCATATCGGTAAAATACACATCACTCATTGGTACAATCTCCTGTTTTCATAATTCATATAATACCCTGATAGTATTTTAAAACCGGTTTTTGTCAATAACCATTATAATTTGTACTAAAAATCAAATTTCCTGCTCCAGCAAAACAGTATATTCTTCCGAATAAAGTAGTATATCATAAAAGTTATTGATTATTCTGTAATGATGATGCATACTGCATTAATATACTTTCAAGAGGGGAGCAGGCAACGTTCCTTTAAAAGGTGCAATAAACATGATACTGGAAGGATCACAAAAAATCGAAAATAATTCCATAGTCCTGAATCCGCAAAATTACAGGGAAGCCATTGATAACAACAGTGATTTATACCTGCAATTTTCCGTGTTCACTCCCGAAGCTGAATCACACTTCATAAAGGTATTGCACCTGTATCTTGAAAAGTTAGACCTGCTGTACCTGAAAGACATGCTGGTTACCATTATTAAAGAACTGGTCAACAATGCCATAAAAGCCAATGCCAAACGTTTGTATTTCAAGTCCAGAAATATGGATATCACGAAAAAGGACGAATACCGCAAGGGTATGGAAGACTTCAAGAATGATGTGTTTGTGAAAGGTTCTGAATTGCTGCAGAAACTTGCCAATTCCAGGCTGGTGGTTCGGATTTTTTTCAAAATGGAAGGCGAAGACCTGCGGATAAATATTATAAACAATATACCAATACTTGAAGAAGAACTGAACAAGATCCAAGCCCGGCAGAAAAAGGCTTATTCATACACCGATATCTCTGACGCATTTGACGACGTACTTGACGATTCAGAAGGGGCCGGGCTCGGGCTTATTATGGCCCTTATGCTTTTTAAAAACGCCGGTTTCCCCCCCGATGCCTTCGAGATGAAAACGGACGGCAAATTTACTATCGCAGCCATTAAGCTTTCAACCAGTTTAATTGACACCGGTTCACAGATGATGATTGCAGAAGAGATATCCACTGAAGTGGAAAACCTTCCTTCTTTTCCGGAAAATATCCTGGAAATACAACGATTATGCACCAACCCGGAATCAACTATTAAGGACATCTCAAACGCAATAAAACGTGACCCGGGGTTAACCACCGCGATTCTCAAACTGGCAAATTCTGCCGGGTATATTACTTCCAAGAGGGTTGAAACCATTGAAGAAGCCGTAAAGATTATCGGCACCAAGGGGATTAACACCCTGCTGGTTGCAAGCGGTGTACAGGAAATCATGGGAGCAAGGTACAAGAAGTTTGAAACCATCTGGAAAAACTCCTATAAATCAGCATTCTATTCACAAAACATTGCCATGCAGATGAAAAAAACAAAATTAAGCGAGTTTGCTTATCTCGCCGCACTGCTTTCGGATATCGGGCAGATAGTTCTGCTTTCAATCAAGCCTGATGAAATACAGCGGCTTCGTGATATAGCAGGGCTTAAAGATATGCCTGAAACCAATCTCCTTGAAGAGATATCACTGGGGATCAGTCATTCTACCCTGGGAAGCATTATCTGCCAGAAATGGCGTTTTAACGAGGCACTGGTAAAGGCAATAGAGTTCCATCACAGGCCACACATGGCACCAGAAAAATTCAGGGACCTTATTTATATCGTGTACCTTGGGTACGTATATAACAGCATCGAAACAAAGAATTTCAGGTTCGAGATAGTGAATGATGATGTTCTTCAATACTTCAACATTCAAAAACGTGAAGAGTTCGACAGGCTGCACAATATTCTTAAAGATTCCTACGAAATGCATATTGAAGAGAAGTCGCAAAAAGCACCCGAGAACAACGAATAGCCCCGTTCAGTAATTTTGCTTGACTATCCATATGCGACACTGTAGTACACAGAGAACACTACACACGACATGTTACATATGAGGGAGATATCGTATGCATTTTCAGGACATAATAGCCGCATTACACCAGTACTGGTCAGACCAGAACTGTATAATAATCCAGGGATACGACCTGGAAGTAGGTGCCGGCACCTTTAATCCATCAACCTTCTTACGTTCACTGGGACCTGAGCCCTGGAACGTAGCATATGTTGAACCTTCACGGCGCCCTACAGACGGGCGATACGGCGACAATCCCAACAGGCTGCAGCATTACTACCAGTACCAGGTTATCATGAAGCCCTCTCCTGAGAACATACAGGAACTATACCTTGATTCACTCCGTCATCTCGGCATACAACTGGAAGAGCATGATGTACGGTTCGTTGAAGATGACTGGGAATCCCCTACCCTGGGTGCGGCCGGCCTGGGCTGGGAGGTGTGGCTGGATGGTATGGAGATCACACAGTTTACCTATTTCCAGCAGTGCGGAAGCATGGAACTTGATCCCATCCCGGTAGAACTCACCTACGGTATTGAAAGAATATGCATGTACATACAGGGGGTGGATAATGTATTTGACATACAGTGGAACGATGATCTCACCTACCGGGACGTACACCACAGAAGTGAATTTGAGTTTTCCCATTACAACTTCAACGTGGCCGATGTAGACCTTCACTTCAGCCTGTTTGACATGTACGAAAAGGAATGCATTTCAATACTTGAATTTGAATCCAACGATCTTGTGCTGCCCGCCTATGATTACGTGTTAAAATGTTCTCACGTATTCAACATTCTGGACGCAAGGGGGGCAATATCAGTTACAGAACGGGTGGGATATATCGCCAGGGTACGTAACCTTGCCAGGAAGTGTGCCGAGA
Source organism: uncultured Leptospiraceae bacterium (assembly GCA_964486725.1). Taxonomy (GTDB): domain Bacteria; phylum Spirochaetota; class UBA4802; order UBA4802; family UB4802; genus M55B154. Next base: position 10,750 of record CAZAOK010000068.1, on the reverse strand, counting down.
AATACCTGCAAACACGTGAAGCAATGGGATTCCCATTACTTTCGGAACAGAAGATAACGAGTTAACACACTATGCAGCGCGGATTGAAAAACCTGGAAGCATATCTATCACGGCATGACAGGTTTATCATATCCACACATGAAAGCTCAGACGCCGACGGTCTCGGAGCTGAAATCGCCTTCTCAGAACTGCTCAACCACCTTGGGAAAGAATCAATAATACTTAACTCTGACCCGATTAACGAAAAATTTACCTTCATAGACCATGACAGTGAAATTCAGATATTTTCTCCTGGATATACCATTGATAATATTGAAGAATACGCGATTTTCGTTCTGGACACCAATGATTTCAATAATATTGGAAACGCCTACCTCTTTCTTAAAGACAGGGTGAAAGAGGTTTTCATAATTGATCATCATGAGGGAGGGAAGGATAAGTTCGAACATAATTTTATCAAGGCCGAAGCTTCATCAACATGCGAGATCATCTACCAGATACTCCAGCATTATGATCTTGACCCTTCTTTCAAAGCGTCACAGGCCCTTTACGCGGGAATGCTTTTTGATACAGGTTCATTCAGGTACCCGAAAACATCCCCCATCACCTTTAAAATAGCATCACACCTGGTAGAAAATGGTGCCAGTCCCTTTAAGATCTACGAATACATATATGAAAACAATTCCCTTGCCAGTTTTGAATTACGGGGGCTTATGCTGGCCAGCATGGAAATTCATCACGACGGTCGCTTGATCATGCTTCGCCTGACACCTGACATGATAAAAAAAACCGGTGCTCCATTCAGCGAAGGTGAAATGAACATAAACCTTCCCCTTACCGTGAAAGGAGTAGTAGCAAGCCTGCTTGTCAAACAGGATATTGTCGGCCCGGTGAAGGTAAGTATGCGCACAAAAGGTGATCTTGATGTTGCAGAAATAGCGATGAAAAATGGAGGGGGGGGACACAAGAACGCCTCCGGTTACAAGTCACCCCTGCAATTCGATGAAACCTGTAAAAAAGCCTTAGACGACATGTCAAAATTCTTCACGTGATTTACATTCTATAATAATTCCAGCATTGTATCCAGAAGTTCTGCTACTTCAACATCAGGTTGCAACGGGGCACATGAAAGGTCGTCCCCTTTCCTGACAACGAATGAAACAGTACATGCATCCCCCTCAAAATAAGGAGGGAGATTCACGGTAACACCCTTCTGCCGCAACATCGCGGCAATTTCATCAATTCGGTTTTTCATTTCAGTATACCTGGGATATCGTATGTTTCGAATTGACCGGTAAAGTGACTCTTCGCGCGCCCTGCGATCATCCGAATCATCCCTCTCAACAGCAAGAACATCATCCAGCGAACCATCCCTGCGCAAGATATCATCCATCATGGATACTATTTCCCTGAAGTAATTAAGCCGCATCTGGGTATTCTGCACAATTTCAGTAAGAAAGTTGACTGCAGGCTTCGGAAATGACATCAACCCTGTTAAAACACGAAACCCCGCGTTCTTAACATCAAGGTAATCCTGAAGCTTCCCGGGAAGCCCGATTATTGACTCAACATATTTAGAATTTCTAACAAAGACACCGGGAACATTGAGAATATTGGCAGCATTTTGCAGTTGATGATGGTCGGCTTTAAAGATGACCCGTAATATGTTCAACACCCTGCATTTACCGCATGGGCCCAACTCATCGTGATACATCTTCTTTGCCACACCTTGCATGTAAGGCTGCAGTGCAATCTGTTTAATCACCCTTGCCGAAACAACTTCCAGTTGGCATCTACCGGCAGCCTTTATCCTGTTATGTCCGAATATAATTCGGTATCCCTCTTCATTTCGTAGAAGAAGAACAGGTTCAAGTATACCTGACATGGATATTGACTTTTGCAGTGAATCATCCTGCGTTGGTCTGCTTACCTTGAATGATTCATCTTTAATATTGATGTGATCCAGTGGTATATCAACGGGTTGTGATATTTCATCGCGCATAATTACAGGAGCCCCCTGAGAAGGGTATTCACCTCTTCAGGTTCAATCACGGTTACCTTTGACAGCTTTCTCATACTGCTTCTCGCTGCATCGGTAAGATCCGCGGTTGTAATAAAAAGTCCCCGTTTTGCCTTGATATCATTAATGGCCTGCGCGAAGTTTCTCAGGGTAATCTCGCCCACGTTGGTCTTCGACCACCTTCGCACCCATACCAGGGTTTTATCTTTTGTCTGCTGGTCGATGGCAAGAAAATCAACTCCATCGGCTTCACGGTATGTCTGCAATATTTGATCAACCTTGTAGCCAATCTTGGAAACCAGCCTGTTGGCGATAATCCTGAAATTTTCCGTTTCAAGGTTCACCAGCTTTGCCACAAGGTCGCCTCCCCCCTGGTATCGGCCTGAACCTGATGATTGACCTTCAGGTTCAGCACTTACCCTGGTCGTCACCATGACGTTCTTAATATTAATTTCTTTATCGCTTTTTAACCCGCAAATACCCCATAAAAACCCCGAAGGAAAAGGGTTCATTATCCATTCATCAACAAAATCAATCACGGAGACATCGAATTCATCATGGGCATGCCGGTTGGTTTCCATCTCTTTTCGAAGCTGGGTCACAAGCTGCTGAACATTTCTAAACGACCTGTCCTTTCTATACAATTCATTCCAGTATTCATACGCGTTATCTGTTTTCTCACCCTTTAAACAGGCAAACCCAAGATCATAGAGGGTAACCAGTTCCTCATCAACAATATCGTTTTTCTGTGTGAGCTCAAGAACCTGTTGAAACAGCTTGATGGCCTCATCCATCTTATCAAGACGGGCCTGAAGAAATGCCAGGTACCTCTTGGCGATAAACAGCACCTGTACCTCGGTGGCACTGTCGGCCACCTTCTGGATGTAGGCGATGGCCTGCCTGTAATCCCTTTTACGGTCAAAGGTAAAAGCCAGTGCGATATTTACGATCTCTGATTGCGGTTTCAGGTTAGCGGCTTCCTTGAAGTAGTTACCCGCTTCATTAATTTTCTGGTTTTGATAACTGCATATCCCGGCACCAAACAGAACCTCGAAGCTGTCTGGTTTCAGTTTTACCAGCCTTTCCAGGTATCGCTGGGCGATATCAAATTCTTCCTGGCCAAGAGCAATAAATGAAACATGATAAAGCGATTCAATATCTGCCGGATACATTCTGAGAACATCGATGTAGATTTCAAAGGCGGCCTCGATATCATCCCTGAGATAGAAAACGTTTGCCAGCTTCTTCTGTATATCCTGTTTGTCTACCTCGTAGTTGAATTTACCGATATTCAGTATTCTCTCAAGGTGTTGCGCTGCCTGGTCAATCTCGTTTATGGAAAAATACAGGTTGGCCAGCCTGTGATGTGTAATAAAATCATCCGGTGAGCTCTCAAGGGCCTTCTTATATTCCATGATGGCCTCATCGACCCGGTCTTCATTGAGAAAATTCTCTGCACGGTTACGGGGATCCATTCTCGGTTTAAGATAAAGGAGATAATATGTCAGGCCACCAAAAAAAATTGTTCCTATTATTAGATATACTATCAGCATACAGTAATTGCCTTTTCCACCGTGTTTGGATATCATCAGACCGGCATGGGTCTAAATTAATTGTCGGTTAAAAGAAACCTTTTTATTACAGGTTAATTATCACAGGTTTACCGTCGAAAACGAATAGTATCAGGCCATCCGTTAAGAAGAAAGGCGTTCTCCATTTCTTTTTTTATAACAAAATCATCTTCCTGGACAATTTTTGCCTTAAATGGCAGACGAACCATAATCTCGGGGGGAACAAACTGGGGAAGCTGCAAAAATGTAATTTTTACCTCCCCCCTGGTTGCAACCATCTTGAAGGAGATAGAACCAAAACGGGAGGGAGCATTTTCAACAGTTATCTCTTTGCCTGAAACGAACCATTCCCCGGGAGGAACCGGGAATAATTCCAGCCTGTCAGGATAGTCAATAAACAGAAGATTTCTATACAATTGTGAAAAAAGTGATACAGCAACCAGGGATGCACCGTCTCCATACACGCTCATCCCCGTAGAAGGGTTCACGTATTCAGGGATCACATACATATCACCCATCACTTGCTCAACCCTGTACAAAAGGTCCATTACGTCTGGATCATTCACATACAGCATGGCATTGGCATATAGCAGTGAGGCAACCATATCTGTGGCAGGGATAGCCTGGCTGAATTGCAGTGAATTACCAAATTTTTTTTTCTGGGTAAAAAAACTTTTTTGCAGCCATTCCCTGCCAAAAGCACCAAGGGTAAAAGGAAACACACCACCAATGTCATACCGTTGATAATCGTGGACTGGTCTTAAAAATTCACAGCTCTCGGCAACTTCGTTATCTTTCTTTTCTTCACCATCACTACCGGCATCTTCCATGGGGCGAATATTTTCTGGATGAATTATGGCATTAAATATTTCACCGATACGTAATGATTCTTTAATATACCTGTTCTCATCACCAAAAATACCCATACTCCTTGCAAGAAACGCTCCCTGGCTGAAAGCATATGCCAGCAAGCTCACATCATATCCTGATAATCCCTTGATAAAACAATATTGATGAGTATTGTCCCATCGGGACATCTTTTTCGATTTTTTTATATTCAACCCTTTCGTATACTCAAGAAGGGCAACACAGTTTTTTTTAACGATGGTATAGAATTCATGTAAAAATTCAGAATTTCTGCTGTGCAGATAATAATCCGAAATGGCTGACAGCAGGTAGGCAAGAATTACACCATGTGTCAGGTCTTTAACCTTCCCTTCAGGATGTTTTGAAGAAAACGAGCGAAGCATGGCCAACGATTCATTAAAATATCCCATCCTGTTCAATGCATAGACGATATAAAAGAACTCTCTCCAGTGGGAAAGGTTATCATAATAGTTTTTATCTGGGGATACAGAGGGTACAAGCCCCTGCAGAACACCCAGCCTGGACGCTTTAAACCGCTTCACCCTCTTTTCATCAGGGAATGCAATCGTGATACCCTGTGACAATCGCATATCTGTATAATTGCCATAATCCTTCTTTAACGCATTTATATCAATTATACCTTTTTTTATAGCAGAAGAAGTTGAAACCGCGAACCGCACAGGTGGCATTGGTCCTTTTTTGTCAATTTTATAGCCAACTGCCATGGTAGCCATACCATCAGAACATGTTACTTTCAAGGTATCCACGGAACCCCTTGAAAGCCTTATATCACCACTGTCCGAATTACCGGTTTCCACGAGGTGGGGGTTTTCCTGAAGACAGAGACAATCCCGCCCGTTAATTGATAGAATGTTTTCTCCCGGCTTGAACTCGATCTTGTGAACCCCTCCAAGGGTGTGCAAATTATAAGGACGTATCACCATAAGCATGAAAAGGTTCCCACCAGTTTTCGCTGGAGTACAATAGGGATGAATAATTAACTCGTCGATAGAGGTTCGTGTTATGAAATATTCTATGTTCAGCTTGTTTTTTTTAGTGACCCATGATAAATTCGCTGACCATCGCGCTGTATCCAGCCACACCTGGCTGTTCCCGCTTTTTACATCCGGTCTAAGTATGTCAATATCGTCAGCAAGCCAGAATTCCAGTGCCCACCTGGCTGTAGTACCTGCTGCCACCATACCTGCCGGATCGATATACACGGGAGAACTACTGATAAGATTAGTCATCCGCATCCACGAACGGCAGCTGTCATTATTCAAGAGCATTGGCATGCCCCCTTCAGCCCGGCCGATGGTGTATTGAAGCCAGTAAGGCCAGTTGAAGTGGCTGCACTTCTGAAACAAAAGCGAATTGCCTATGCCATCATAAAAATAATGCCGGTTCTGGATATACTTCCCATAATCAGCATTACTCACAGCAACAGCCTGCAGGTCTATAACAGGTGAAGCAATTCCGCTTTCAGTGGATGGTGAATTGATGAACGGAATTTTAATGTTCATTATTGAAATGACTTAAGGGCTTCTTCTTCCGAATCATAGATCTCAAACATATCCATGAGTTCGACTACTTCAAATATCTTTTTAACCGCGTTGTTCATGTTACAGAGTTTCAGTTTTCTTTGTGATTCTTTCAAAATTCGCATGGTGGAAACAAAAATTCTGAGCCCAGAACTGCTCATGTATTCCACATCCGCAAGATTTAATAAAAGATTTACCTGCGGCTCATCCTTTATTATACGGTTTATTTCTTTTTCAATATCAGCCGAAAGGTGTACATCAAGTCTCCCTTTCAGGTATATTACAATGACATCACCTTCTTTTTTTGTCTGCAAATCCATCAGATCCCTCCTGATAATATGATAATGGCTATATTTATTGAAATAATATTAAAATATTTGCCTGTATAACCGGTTGCAACGATTCTGAGCAAGTATACTATAGCACGGCTGCTATTTGTGCAAGTTATTTATTAAAAATATTATTTATTATTTAACCCTACTCTTCTCCCATTTTTGCCTGGCCACGGGTCATTATAAGCCCTGTCACGGTCAGAATACATATTATGCCAAATACACTACCCATTGCAACAAGAATTGTATGCTGGTATTTCAAACCGTTTACCAGGAGCAATAGTGAAGAGATAAGCGGAAATAAAACACCTGTATAATATACAAGCCCACGGTATCGAAGCGGATCAAAAAGGGGTAATATCATGGCAAAACCCGCCACAGCAATCATAACCGCGAAAGCCCTGGAAAAATGATACAGCGGGGCGATAAAGGTGTCAAATTTAATACTTTCATACCAGTCTGCGGTTATATGTACACCGAAGATAGTACCGAATAATTGTGGTGAAAACGCGAAAGTAACTCCTGTAATCATATATACAAGTCCTGTGAATAAAACAATAGCCTGCAACACGTTGGTTAACCGAGACCTCATGAATGATCCCCCTCAATAATCAATTTTTTTTTACAACATTTTATAAAATGGCAGATAACCTTTCGGCCGTAATCTGTTCTGACCGGCCAATGATTATTTCCACAGTATCGCTTTCCCTGTCAACAGGAATTCTCAGATGATTATCCGCAAGTATACCTGACAGGTCTCTGGTTTCAAAATATTTACGCTGGGCTTCTGTAAACAACCTGTAAAACCCAAGCATTTTTCTATCTTTTATCCTGTAATCCAACCTGTTATCAATTGAAACATGTGTAATCTCGTCTATACAAGTTCTAAGAATATCCTCACATCGCACATGATGCAGGGGGTATCCCGAATGGAGAGGAACTCCACCGACAGAAACAGATTCAAACACGGGAAACAGCGAACACGCCGCAGCCACACTGTTTTTCAGGTAGCCCGTGCTCATCATTCGTCTTTTTTCACCCTCTCCATGCACCACAAGGGCACAGGGTAGTGGATTGAACATCTCCACCCGCTTGTCACCGGCGATATCGTCACCGAGTGATTCAAGTTTATTGTTCTTAAATATAAATTCGTCAGGGAAGGTTACGTCCATCAGGGTATTGATCTTCTCCGATGAGAAAAGGGTTTGCATCTTTTTAAGGTAATCACTGATACTTCCGGATGTAACGAAAGCGGCGGCTGCCAGGAAGCTGTATGAAGAGGTATAAAGAAGATCAAATTCCAATTCAGAATTTTGAACCGCGGCCAGCACACCGCCATATACCACCGATTCATACAGGCCCGACTCAAGAACCAGCCCCCTTGTTTTTTTTACCAGTGACTTGATGATATCCCACGATACCCTGTCATCACATCGCTTGTTCAGCACCGGTAACAGTTCCTTATCCTGCTTTAATTCCAGGTCTTCCATTACGTATCCACCACTAAAAGAACGTGTATCGCCGGCATGATATCCGTTTAATATATAATACACCCGCTGCCCTTCATGTAGATTTGCATCCAACATGGGGTACAAAGATTCACGCTCTCTTCGTTTCTTTATTACCGGCAGAATGAAATCTGAGAGTGCGAATATTTCGTCTCTCAGGGCCTCATCTGATCCCCCGCAATCTATGATTATATAATTAAAACTTCTCGATAGATAAAATACAACCGGGGATAATATTTCAGGGTCTATCCGCACTTTTGACCCGAAAGCCACGTTCAGAAGATGCAGGTTGTCAGATACCGGTTGCACCCTTTCCCTGATAAAGGCTTCACCCTTGGCGTCAGTCATAGATTTCTGAGCAAGGGGCGGAAGTAACTGCCTGGCAAACAGGTCGAAAAGAGATTTCCCCGAGTACGAAGCATCAAGAACGATGGTTTTTCCAAAACCAGACAGGGCAGTTGCCATATACGCACTTACCGTTGATGTGCCCGATTTTCTATTATTCCCATATACTGTTATTATACGGGTATTATGGCTGGTAAACTGCATACCTGTCTCAGAAGGATTCATCCCTATTCTCTGTATACTCCGGATATACCCGCGTAACGCTTTAAAGCTGCTGAGAAGAAGACTGTATAATAACTCGTTATTGATGATTACCAGGTATGAATCTGAAAGTGCCCTGACGCTACCGGTCATCTGCTCGGTAATAAATGGAATTTGCCCGAAAAAAGAGCCGCGCGCCAGGTAGGCCAGTTCGTTTTTACCAAGGGCATCGAATTCCAGGAATCCTTCAGAAACTACATTCAGTGTATTTACACCCCTTATGGGGCGAACCTCTCCTTTCTTCAGTTCACTTATGGTAGCGGATTGACAAAGACGCACCAGTTCATCATCACTAAAATGACGAAAGAGTGGAATGGAATGCAGGATATACGTTAGATTAATCATACAATAAATGTATTATTTTACCTGTCGCAACAACTTCACCAGGTCACCTTTTCCTATTAATTCGATAGGCCTGGTATTAGAGAAATCCATGGCTGACTGTGAATAATCTCCTGTTGATATTATTACAACCCTGTTTGCGTTTTTAGGTTTCATCTTTTCGTGAAGCTGCCGTAACAGTTTATCATTTATTGTATCGGTAGTACGGAGTATACGGATTATTTTATTAGAACGCCTTGTATTTCTCCATTTACCTTCAGTCTCAGTCACAAGCATCTCGATATCTGTATCACTCATGATATCAACATCCATTATATTATGCCCCATCGACTCAACAACTTTTCTGCAGGTATGCTCAAACTGCGCCAGTCCTGCAATCATGAAATCTTTTATCCTGTCATCCTGTCTAAACTCGGCATATGACTTTAATTTTTCCTGAACGTCCCTGAAGTTAGGATTAACCTGTACTATTTTTTCCCAGTTACTTATTGCAGAATGAAGATCACGCATTCGTTCCTGGGCTTCCGCAAGGAAATACCGCAGGTTCAGCTCCGTATCACTCCCACGCTTGGCAAACTTCAATCCCCGTTCGAATTCAATAACAGCCTTTGGAAGCTGTTCACGTTCGATATAGCATGTCCCCTTCGCGAGGAAACTTTTTACTTTCAGGTCATCACTTTTCTGAGATATTTCGAATTCTTTTATTGCCCATTCATAATCCCCCATCTGGCGCAACACGAGACCGAGAAAATAATGGGCTTTATAGTTTCCCTGGTCGATTTTAAGGGCATCTATAAATGATTGTTTGGCATCACTAAAGCTTCCTGTCCTATAATACACCTGGCCGAGATAATAATGGGACATATCATGCCGGTTATTACTGGCAATACTTTTCTTAAAATAGGGAATTGCTTTATCAAACTGGCCGCTGTTAAAGAAAATAACACCAAGATGGTAATAGTTTTCATAATTTGATGGGTCCAGCTTAGTAAGGATGAGATATTCTTTCTTTGCTTCTTCACTGGCATTACGCTCCCGGTAAATTCGGGCCAGCCTGGATCGAACTTCCACTTCGCGGACATTTTCGTCGAATTTCCCCAGTTTCAAAACCTGTCGAAACTCCAGGATCGCGTACTGAATATTATTCTCTTTCAGGTACGCTTCAGCCAGTAGATAATGCGCGTAGGCATTTCTGTCATCTTTTTCCAGAATCTCGTTCAGTTTTCTGATAGCAAGTTTTATCTGCCCTGCCTCAATTAACTTTTCAATTTCTTCCAGTTTTCTGGGAAATACATAAATATTAACGAGGTAAAGGGAAAATATAACCAGGATTATTATAAAGATAAAAATTATTGCGTAAGTAAAAAGCATTGTCTGTTATATTCTCCAGCATCATTGATCTTGACAGTTATCGCGCTCTTCCCGCAATTTTCTGTTCTGTTCTTCAAGCATTCGAATTTTTTCAAAAGCCTCCATCAACTCCACCCGGCTCAGCTGGGAAGCGTTCTCCTGTGCTTTTGCGGTCTCGGTTACCGTTTTCAACTCGGTTCGGGCAAACTCAACAATATTATCATACATGCTTATTATTTCGTTAGCGTTTTCAAGTTCTTTCTCGTTTAACTTAAGAACATTTTCATAACCGGACACCATTTTTCGAAGCTGCTCTACTTCTTTCCGCAACCTGGCGTTTTTATCTTTCAGGTTCTCTATTTCCCTTTCCATGTGAGAGACTCCTTTTGGTTATAACTATACATGTGTACCACGGAAGCGATAATGATTGCAACTATAAAATGATAATCACCGTTTAAAAATTAACCGCAGTTCACTTCTCCCGGCTCACTATTCACTAATCATTCGCGTTTCTCTGCGCCCTTCGCGCCTTTGCGGTAAAAATATACACCTCTGTGGGGGGGTGAATTAAATACCGGGTAATAATATGAATTTCAATGTCAATTTTGAATGA
>CAZAOK010000067.1:0-20109 GCA_964486725.1 uncultured Leptospiraceae bacterium | reverse complement strand
ACAGGTGAATTGTTGTTGAACATACTGGTTCGATTATGGTAGAAATATATTCTGGAACATAATAAGAAAAGAATCCGCTACGTGAGGAGGAGTACACATGGAAGAACAAAAAAAAGCTATAAAACTTCTCGAAACAGCAAATAAATATGACATAGATAAGTATCGTGAGATAGACTTCTTCAATACTCATACTTCCTTTACAGGAACACCAAAGAGACATCCCGTAGACAGGGAAAAGCTTGTTCTTGTATCAGATCCATTCACCAGTGAAACAGAATTTTACGAATTTCCTGTTGAATCAATTGATTATTATGAAGAACTGGACACAATATCTGCTGAATTCGGCAAAAGCGCGTTAAGAATAAGAATCTGGGTAAAAAAAGGAACCCCGGCCATCAGGTACGAACCATTTATTGTTGAATAATTCTTTTCATGGTTAATGATTGCCACAATAATATAACATGGAACATCTATCAGAACTTCTTTATAACCTTGCACCATACACACATTTTATCGCTTTTGGCCTGTTAATCCTGGCCGGTCTCAATATACCCGTATCAGAAGACCTGGTATTCATTATTGCCGCTTCTATCGCGGCAACAATTACCCCGGAAAATACAATGCTCATTTTTCTTGGTTGTTTTGCCGGTGCGTATACCAGTGATATTATCGCCTATACCATTGGAAGATACGCCGGGAGACAGGTGATAGAAACAAAAATAATCAGGCGATTTGTATCTGAAATGAAAATCCTTAAAGTTGAAGAGTATTTTCATCATTATGGTCAAAAAACACTTTTTTTCGGGCGATTTATCCCTTTTGGTGTTCGGAATGTACTTTTTATTTCAGCAGGCATAGCCAGGATGCGTTTTCATCGTTTTCTTATTATTGATTTTTTTGCTCTTATTATAACATCTACGATTCTTTTTTCATTGGGATTTTTCTTTGGAGAGAATTATCGACTCATTGAACCATACCTGGACAGGTATAAATATGTTGTATTTACTATCTTTATTGTAATTGTCACATTAGTTATCACGATCGAAATAAAATCATTAAAAGATCCAAAGGACATCAATGATCAGCTTTGACCTTCCTTCTTCCTGATTTCATTAATTTCAAACAGGGCCATTTTACTGTCTGGATCGATATTAACAACCCTCTCAAATGTCCTGAGGGCGTCATCCAGCTTGCCACTTTTCTTATATGCCATACCCAGCGCGAAAAGGGCATTGGTAAAGTTTGGATCTAAACTCTGGGCCTTTTCGAGATACCTGATAGAACTTTCATAATTCATCATCTGGTAGTACGCGGCACCACCAACATAATACGCATACTTGTTTCTCTTGTCCATATCCACGTATTTTTCTATGCACTCAACCGTTTTCCCGTAATTATTCACCCTGAAATAGTTCTTCGCAAGATTGTAAAGCAATTTTCTGTTATCCTGGTATAGGGTAAGGCTTCTCTCGAGATAATCAATCGCTTCGTAGTACTTATGCTCCGATACTAGTTTCTTTGACTGCCGTATTATATCGACCGCCTCATCACGGGCTAATTCGATTACAAGTAGTGTAATATCATCCTCAACAGGTGAGTTACCAATGAATCTCTGCACATCTTCAATGATATAACTGGTAAAATCCTCCATTGGTAAATGCCTGTTTTTTAATACAACATCTTCAAGCCGTTCAGTTGAATACTCTTCCCGATTTTCATTAACAGCCTCAGGTATACCATCGGTATACAACACCAGCCTGTCACCATAATTCAGCTTTGTTGCCATTTCCTCATAGGTTTCCCGTGCTTCCTCTACGGCACCGATAAAAAGACCATTTGTATCCAGAAGCTCGATGCGACCTTCATCATTTCTTATCACGATAGCTTTCTGATGACTGGCATTTGCATAGATCACATTATATTCGTCGTCTATAGTAACAAAAAAACCTGTCAGGTAGTCCTGCGTTTTTACATGCTCGAGAATGTTCTGGTTAACATCCTGAAAAATACGTTTTGGTGAATCATACTGTAAAGAGGCATTACCAAATGAAATTTTTGCCATTGATGTAACAAGGGCTGCGGGTATACCATGACCCGATACATCAGCAATAAGAATTCCCAACTTGTCATCTTTAAGCTGATATACGTCATAAAAGTCACCACCGATTTTTTCCATGGCAATATACCTGACGGAAAACTTCAATTCGTTCCAGTCATCGATTTTCCCGGGAAGAATACTCCTTTGTATATTACCAGCAATTTCCAGCTGTTTTTGTATAAGGTCGTCTTTATCTTTCAGGTCACCAAGTGCCTGCTGTAATTCCTCTGTTCTCTGTTCAACCTTTAACTCCAGGTTCTTGCGGTGCTCCTGTATCTCGTATGCCATTTCCATGACAGAATACTCCATTGCTGCAAATTCTTCTTCATATGACATTACACGAAATGACGCGGCCTCCCCTTCGGATATACGCTTTGTTACGATTGCCATTTCATTAAGAACACGCATAATTGAATCGGAATTCACATACATAAGAAATAGTCCAGCAATGATCGATATTACAAAATATGTGATTATGACATCATAACGGGAAACCTGGTACAACCTGAACTGTTCCATCATGGCGGCGAAAGTAAAAAGAGTTATAACCATCAGTACAACGAAAAAACTGAATTTAACCCTGAGTCCAATCAGCCCCCTTGGGTATACGTCCATCCCCCTGATGCGCATCTGATTGTAACATTGTGCCCGTCCACGATTGATAAGTATTTCCGTTATCAGGTAGGTGGACATCCCGTAAAGTATAACAACCACCAGTACCGCAACTGCGATAACCCTGGTAACTATTTTCATCTTGTATTCTACCAGCTCACCACCTGCTGTATAGTAATCAAAATATACCAGCACAATAAGGAGAAGACCACAGAAGGCGCCATATAGACTTGCGGTAATCATGTTGTACATGGGCAGGTGTGACATGTCAACATACAGATCATGAATCTCCTGGTTATCCAGTGACGTATCAAGAGAACCTGATTTGAAAGAAGTATTAATTCTTCTAAGGGATTTAAAAAAAGCAGGAATTTTCAGAGGGGTCAGCAAGCCGAACTGTACATAGTGGAGTATTGTGGGTACCACTACGGCCAGGGGCAGCCATTTAACCAGTATAGACTGTATCTCTTCGTAGGAGGTGATTATAAATGATGTACCCAGAAAATATCCAAATAGCGCGCTCATCCATCCGCCAAGCACAGTAATAAACGCTATGGCAAAAGTAAAAGCTATAGTCCTGGAAATAAAACTAACAAAACCCATTTTAACCCCTGCCTGTTAAGAAATGTATACTGCTGGCTGATCAGTATTATTCAGTAACAATGTTTTGTAAACTCATTTAATGAAAATATCAGCGCACACACCAAAATGATCTGATGGGTGCACACCTTCATGTACATTATCGGTACATACACTTGATTCCACAACCGATTCTTTTGATAAGGAACCGCCAACCAATATAAAGTCAATTCTCTGTCGTTCCATTTCATTGTACTGATTTAAATGCGCGTAAAGGTCTTTGTATTTCTTTTCTACGTCTTCAGTATAATATTCCTGAATATTTATATTTCTCAACGGGTCCCAGGTGTATCCTGGTTTACCAGTAATATTACTGAAACAATCGAAATATCCCCTGTTCAGTAAGTACTGCACCTCAGGAGAATCAATTGAGGCATTGAAATCTCCCATTAGAATTACTGGTTTTCCCGGAGGAACCACGGTTTCGAGGTATGCAGACATTATTTCGGATTCATCCATTCTCCATCCGTTATCCCGCTCAAGTGAAATGACTGCTTCATTATATTCAGCATCACTGTAATTCCATCTTTCTTTCAACTTCCTGAGCAACTTTTTATTTCGTCTCGTATTCTCCGGTGAGGCATGCCAGTGTGTTACCGCCAGGTATACAGGTTTTGAATTCCATTTAATTTTTCCAACAAGTACCTGTGTTGCATCTGATGTGTGAAATGAAAGATTATTCCATATAAAACCACCGCCGGACAACTGTTTTCTGCCAATTTTTTCCAACCCAAGCGTTTTTCTTGCAAGTATGGCATCTCCTTCTTTTAAATTCCATGGAATACCCAATCGAAATACCTTCAGGCCTGCTATTCCCACATGATAGATATAATCATAATCCAGATCCTCTGCAAGCTTCTCAACATAATCCGGCAGGTAATTAGCCTCGTTCACCGCGATTACATCCGGGGATACACGATGAATGTTTTCCAGTAGCGCCCTGTATCGCTTAATGCGACGCTCTTTTGCTTCATATTCTCCCATGGAGAGTGTACCTTCATAATCCAGGCCAGACCATACGTTAATAGTCATAACTTTCAATATACCTGATTCATTATTCCGATTGTTAACCGAATTATTACCACACCCTGTACAACACATAGCCACCATTACCACTATTACACTAACCATTGAAACATATACACTTTTAGCAGATATCATCTCCCCCTCCATATGCTTTTTATTTAAAAAGTTATCAACACGTGTGCATAACTTTGTGTACAAATGTATATATTTTACTCAAATTATTACATTTTTTGTTGCTTTAATTAAGGGCTCATTCCGGAATGTCGGGAAAACCATCAAAAATTTATTATATGAATATGAATTATTATTAACAATACAAAAAAATTTTATAATATCATACGGCTTTAAATACATGAAACCGCCCGCTTCGCTCGACGCCGTGCTGAGCGACGCCGAAGCATAAACGCGGATGATTATGATCACTCGTCACTACTAACTTTTCACTTTTCACTTAATTCCATTTATCTGCAGTTAAAAAAATTATGTAAATTGCAATTTCAAAGATTATTGTTGTAAAAAATTATTTTCAATTCCCAATAATCCGGAAAGAGTGTTAAGATATATTACTATACCTGGTATACTATTCTGTCTGGTAACCGCAAACAGGATAGTTTACCACCGAAAACAGCTCCCGTATCAACACCAGCTATGTTTTTCTGCTTATTAAAATATACCTTACCCCACTTCCCCCCTGGAATATGTTCAGTTTGAGTATGTCCGAACACTATCAGTTTGGGCCATGTGTATGATGATAAGAAAAATTTTTCTCGTATCCATATAAGGTCATATTCTGATTGATCTTTAATATCATCTATTCCCGGTCGCAACCCGGCATGCACCGCGATAAACTCATCTGTTTCATAATAGTAACGTAACGAATTAAAAAAATCTTTGTGTTTTTCAGGTAATGCCACAGAACCCTGTTTTTTCCGGTAATTTTCCAAAGTGATCATTCCACCATTATACAGATATAATCCGCTGGTATCTTTATTCTTTAAATACGAGAGAAACATGTCTTCATGATTTCCTCTCAGTAAAACAGTTGTGTGAATTTTTCTAAGTATATTTAAAAATTCTATCACTTCATATGATTTCGCACCTCGATCGATATAATCGCCCAGAAATATCAGTGTATCATTTTCATTAATTATGGACGCGATTATTTCGTACAATTTTCTCAGCTTATCATAACAACCATGGATGTCACCGATTATATAATACACAAGAATTTAATCTTAAAAAAAATATTTTCTCACACCGGAGAAGGTAGAAATCCTTCAACGAGTACCCTCACATCATCAACATCAAAAGGCTTTTTTAGAAAGTAAATATGTTTGCAGTCACAATCAATAGTAAGTATATCGTCGCTTCCGTAGATCAATACGGATCTGAGATTTGATGGAACATTTGCACGAAATCTACCCAGCGTGCCGTATTTACTTAAAACACGGCTATATTCAATAATATAAGCCTTCGCTTCTCGTACCTCTTCTTCAGAAATTTTTTCATCCGGTGATACATCTCTGATATCATACCCTGATTCCCTCAACTCCTCTACCATTACCATTGCGATGATTGAATCATCAATGTCTATAAAAAGATTACCCGATCTTTTCTCACTACTGCTTTTGAGCTGCCTGTCCGCGGTATTCCGTACACTGTTGATAGTATTTAAAAATTCAATTGAAGGATACGATATGATGATAATCAGCTCTTTTCTGTTTTTATCCGAACTGACTTTTACCATGGCTCCAGTATTCCGTAAATTTTCCAGCGGTGTCAGCAGGCCCAGGCGTATTACAAAATCATCACCCACGTAATATGAGTAGGCGATCCTGGATAATTTTTTCGTATCCATAGCCTCTTCAGCGATATTGTTTACACGTATTTTTAAATGAACATTGGAACGATCACTTGCGGAAGTGATTTTACATGTAGTATCTTCTTCCCAGAATTGCGAAAGAACCAGAAAAAGTTGCGTGATTGAGTCTCTAAAAATATTCTCGGATGATTTTACAATAGTGTCACTTTCTTCTTCAGAAATCTGAACATTGTCAATTCCCCACATTATACTGTATTCATTAACCACATCTCTTATCAACGCGATGGGTTCTATACTCTCAAGTGCTATATCTGTGATAAAGTCTTCTATGTTATGTGACTGCTCAAGATATTTGTATATCGCAGAATTAATAGCCTTGAAATACCTGCTGAAATCTTCAGGTATATTGTCACCAAACCATTGCCGTGAAGACTTTTGCATCTCCTCCAGGTTTTTTTGAATCAGGTTGATATAAGTATGCTTCTCAAGATGGTATTCATCTTCAATTGATTTGAGTATTTTTTTCACTATGGCATTTGTATCCATCAGCTGCCGCACTTGCCTTCTCAATCGTTTTGTATGAACTTTTTTAATTCGTCACCAAGCTTCGTTGTATGTTTTCTCGCGTCTACAAGGGTGTCAACATGTAAAACCCCAAAAATCCATTTCCTGTACTGTCCAAGATATGAATATGTATTTTCATCTGTTTGTCTGAATGCAGTTTGCATGTCAGCTGCACCTGTTAATACAAATGGATTATCCTTTGACTGCAGTATTGCCGAAAAATCCTGAACCGCCTTGTAAGTTGAATCTCTTTTACTAAAAAGTATCCTGATATTTTTATCATCACTTTTTACATCTCTCACAAAAACCGCATCAAGTCCGGGCACATCAGATATACCTTTTTTGTAATATGTAAGGTTTTGAGTTGCCTTCTCTTTTTTTTCGTTACTGAATAACAGTACATATTCAGGCAGAGAAGCTGTTTCTTCTATCTTACTTTTGAAAGCATCTGCCAACTCACCTGAATGCTTCTGAAATGAATCATAAAGCCTGCTCGAGGTGATGACTACATAATACCTTCCATGCAACTCGTGATAGGTGGCACCACTCATAAATCTCTCCTGATCGAGAATTGCAACTTCACTAAGTGAATTTCTATCCCGTGAATAAATCCCGAAAGACTCCAGTGCTGATGAAGAAAGAAACACCTCCATTGTAAGCCTGATGCTGTCGTCATTGATCCATTGATACCCGCTTTTTAAAATTCTTTTAATATCATGAACCCTGTAATAAGATGGATGGTTTTTAATGTAGGTTTCAATCGAACCGGATTTTATCTCGGTTGTTTGCTCAACTATGGTCCAGCCAGGTATATCCGTCTCGCGGGGCATTTTATCTGTATAATCAACCGATGGAAGAATAAAGGTATTACATGATAAAAAACACGCACTTGTGATAAACAGTATCAATCTATAAAAATTCATTTCAACCTCCCTTAAAAGTCATCACATACAATTATTATTGAATAACCATGCTGCAGCTGGTGTGTATACTTCCATTCTAACGCCTGTACGATTTCGGGTCAATAGCATCCTGTATCCCCTCGCCAACGAGGTTATAGGATGTAATAGTTATAAAGATTGCAACACCTGGGATCATTGTTAACCACCATGCGAAATCCATAAAATCTCTTGATTGTGACAAAATGTCACCCCAACTTGGAGTGGGCGGTTGCACTCCGAATCCAAGAAAACTTAATGAAGACTCAACCAGTATTGTGGTGGCAATACCAAATGTTGCTGATACCAGCACCGGGGCCAGAGCGTTTGGCAGTATGTGCTTAAAAATTATCCACAGGTCTTTTGCACCAAGTGCCCTTGACGCGATAACATAATCCTGCTCCCGAAGTTTAAAAAATTCACCTCGAACGATACGGGCTATCCCCGTCCATCCCGTGATACCGATAACTATCATTACACTGAGTAAGCTTGGTCCCCACAGGGCCAGTATTGTCAATATTAGAAAGAAAGTGGGAAAACACATTACTACTTCGATCATCCTGGATATAACCATGTCAACCCATCCAGCGTAATAGCCGGCGAGGGCTCCCACGAGAATGCCAATGCTGACATAAATAAAAACAGCTACGAAACCAATAAAAATTGATACGCGTGCCCCATAGATCATACGGGCGGCAAGATCCCTCCCCTGCTCATCGGTTCCAAGTATGTGTTCACTTGAAGGTGGAAGGACTATGGCGTTCAGGTCGTATTCTGAATATGAATATGGTATGGGGGGGAATATTTTAAATCCTTCAAATTGTTCTTTTTTCAGATCCCTTCCCCTGAAATCTTTATAATCGATGAACAGTGGAAAATATACACGATCATCGGTTATATAAATATACGGTTTATTGTTAGCAAGTAATGGAGCAAATATAGCAACCATGAAAAGAACAGCAACAACCACCAGACCCGCCACTGAGAGCCTGTTCTTTTTGAACTCCTTCCAGACATTATTCCAGTATCCTTTTCGATCCCTCACAGTTTCGCCTCCAACCTGATACGGGGATCAACGAGACCATATATAACGTCGGCAAGAAGTATGCCTGCAAGTGTAAGAAGAGCTGATATTGAGGCAATTGCCATTATTACCGGGATATCCCGGGCCAGGATAGAATCAAAGGCCAGTTTACCCATTCCGGGAATGGTGAATATTGATTCAACGATAACACTACCCCCCAGCAGCGCGGGAAGCAGGGTAGCCATTAATGTAACAAGCGGAATCAACGAGTTGCGAAAGGCATGCACAAATATCACCTTGTAATTTGAAAGTCCCTTTGCCCGGGCAGTAGTAATATACTGCTGATTGATAACCTCCAGCATATTCGCACGGGTATAGCGGGAAAGAAAGGCAAATCCACTGTAAGTCAATGTTACCACTGGTAGAACAAGGTGCCACACGAGATCCATAAATTTTTGGAAGGGGGTGAGCTTGTAAGCCCAGTCTGACTGTATGCCGCTTAAAGGAAACAGGTTGAAATATTCACCACCACTCAGGTACATTAGCAGTAACAACCCCACCCAGAATGTGGGCAAAGAGTAGAGTATAAACAAGACCAGGCTTGACAACCTGTCATACAGGGTATCCTTCTTCACCGCTGACATTATCCCTGCCGGTATTGATATTATATATACAATAATTATTGAAAGTATGTTCAGTGTAAGGGTAATGGGGAGCGCCTCTGCAATATGTGTGATGACGGGCCTCCCATCCTTTCTGGATACACCAAAATCCAGTATAACAAATTTTGAAACCCAGTCAATGTATCCAATATATATGGGCTTATCCAGTCCGTATAACTTCTTTTCCTGTTCAAGAATTTCCCGGCCTATGGAACCGGACCTGAGTTCTCCCTGAAGACCAGCTTTTAATGTAGTATAATCACCCGGGGCAAGACGTATCATGAAATAGGTAATCAGTGTAATTCCCAGGAATGTGGGTATAATGAGCAGTAATCTTTTCAGTAAGTACCATTTCATCAATCTTTCTTTAACTCCCATTCATGATAATTCAAACCACGCTTATGAACTATTACATTATTAAATCTCTTGCTCACCACCACCAGCGCTGGGGTACAATAAAGGAAAGTATATGGCTGCTGTTCATGAATAATTTCGTGAAACCTCCGGTACATTGTGATTCTCTTTTTCTCGTTAAATTCCCGGCGGGCCTGTACTATGATACTGTCAGCCTCCCTGTTACTGAACCCGCAAAAATTGGAGCCTTCTTCGACCTGGGATGAATGCCACAACTGGTATGGATCTCCTTCCCATGAAAGTGACCACGAAAGGGTGACGGCATCAAAATCCCGTTCGTGCAGTTTTTTCACGAACACCGCCCACTCATACCGGTTAATTTCCATTTGTATACCGGCCTTTTTTAAGTCTTCTTTCACAATGGTCGCAAGACGCTCCGCGAACTTGCTGCCGGCTGAAATTGTAAATACGAATGAGAATTTATTACCATCCTTATCAAGAATCCCATCATTATCACTGTCAACCCAGCCGGCTTTTTTCAACAGTTCTCTTCCCTTCTCTGGATCATATTCATATGGTTCAATCGAATGATTATAGTATTTGTCATATATGTAAAAATTACCGGTTACAATTTTACCAAGACCGAATAAAAGTTTATCAAGAATAGCTTTTCGGTTTATTAGGTGAGTGAGGGCAATTCTTACACGGTTATCATTGAAATATGACCGCCTGGTATTCCATCCTATAAAGTTGTAATTCGGCTGGAAATATTGCAGCTTGTAAAAATTTTCTTTAAACTTTTCGGTATTAGTCTGCCGTACCCATTGTATTGAGCGTACAGACATCATATCCAGTTCACCTTTTTTCAGCATCTGAAGTGCCACGTTTGATTCAGAAACTATCTTGTATATAACCTTATCAATATCAGGCTTTTTTCCTCTCCAGCGATCATTGGCTTCAAGCACTATCCGTTTTCCCGTGTCCCACCTGCTGAAGATGTACGGTCCTGTTCCAACTGGTTTTCTATTATTTTTATGTGTATTAAAATCGGTACCATCATCAAAGATATGTTTTGGCACAACAGGTATTGATCCGCATATCTCAAGGCCAAGAAAATACGGTTTAGAATATTCGAATTGAACAGTATATTTGCCAAGTTTTCGGCAATCCTTTACGTCTATATAATAAACCTTTAATGGCCCATTGGCAACCTTTGGATCTTTTACTTTTTTAAAGGAATATACCACGTCATCAGCGGTAAACTCCACGCCATCACTCCAGTATACTCCTTTTTTCAGGTAAAACGTGTAGGTTAGATGATCTGATGCAACTTTCCAGCCCGAAGCCAGCTGAGGTATGATCTCCAATGTATCATAATCCCTGTCAACCAGGGTTTCATAAATGTGCTGGTTAATTGAACTTGCCACAGCCTCTGTTGAAGTCATAGGATTCAAGTGGCCGGGTTCAGCCCCCAGGTGCACATACAGTGTGCCCGGATCCCTTACTGCCTCGAAGTCGAGACATGACAAGGTAGAACACAATGATAAAATGAAAAGGAGAACAGTGACTCTTCTCAAAAACATTATTCCTCTGACAGCATTATTCATTATATTTTGAAAAATATTTTTTTGTTTCACTACGTACAACAAATGAAAGCCCCAGCAATGCGATTAGGTTGGGAAATGCCATAAGACCATTCATTATATCTGAGAATATCCATACAAAATCGATATGGACAACTGCCCCGATAAATACAACTACCACCCATACAATTCTGTAGGGTTTTAGCGCCCTTTCTCCGGCCAGGTATTCGATTGACTTCTCCCCGTAATAAGACCAGCCAAGTATTGTGGAATACGCGAAAAAGATCAGGCTTACAGATACCACAAGCCCTCCCCAGGAGCCGGGAAGGCCTGTTCTAAAGGCAAATTCGGTAAGTTCTGCCGCATCTTTGCCACTACTCCAGGTCCCGGTAACCAGGATTACAAGACCGGTAAATGTACATACGACGATTGTGTCAATAAATGTCTGTGTCATGGATACCAGTGCCTGTCGAACAGGTTCATCTGTTTTTGCCGCCGCGGCAGCTATGGGAGAACTACCCAGGCCGGATTCGTTTGAAAATATCCCCCGTGCCACACCCATCTGTACAGACATCTTTACGGTTGCTCCAAGAAAACCGCCAGCCGCCGCGGTTGGATTAAACGCATGATAGAAAATAAGATTAAAAGCTCCTGGAATACGGTCATAAAAGAGAATAAGTATTACAATACCACCAACCAAGTAGAAAACTATCATCACTGGAACAATAAGCGAGGTTGCCCTTGCGATACTTTTAATGCCACCCATGATAACCAGGGTGGTAAACACAAACAGTATGCCCCCCGAAACCCAGTGAGGCGCACCTGTTGTGGCATGCAGGGCATCTGCAACTGAATTTGACTGAACCATGTTGCCTATTCCGAATGCCGCGCATGCTGCGAATACCGCGAAAAGCCTGGCAAGCCATTTCTGCTTCAGTCCCTTCTCGATATAATACATGGGGCCGCCGCTCATTGTGCCCAGTTTGTCAACCTGGCGGTATTTCACCGCAAGCACAGCCTCACTATATTTTGTTGCCATTCCGAAAAAACCGGTTATCCACATCCAGAAAAGTGCACCCGGCCCTCCGGCTGCTATGGCTGAGGCTACACCCGCCATGTTACCGGTACCCACCGTGGCGGCCAGGGCTGTCATGAGAGCCTGAAAATGGGTTATATCACCAGTATGTTCACCAATCTCTTTACGTTTTATCAGGGCGAGATTCAGTGAAGAAATCAGTGTTCTGAACTGCAGTCCCTTCAATAGAAATGTTAAATATACACCCGTACCCAGTAAGAGTACGATCAGGGGAATACCCCAGATTAAGCCGCTAACCTGCTGTAATATATTTATCATTTAATTTATGCCTTTTGTTTATTGTCTTCATGTGAACTATCCTGCGGAGCCAGAAAGTCAAGAAATATTTAGTCACTCCTTTTTACAAATAGACATACATTTTTCATAATGTGCTTCACATCGGCCAGTGCAGTTCACAATACCACTGGTGAATCCATTACTTTTCTTTTTCCACCCATACGTCACGTGCGCGGTATTCGACTGGCATGATTCAATGCAATCCAGCCTTGCATAATAACAGTTTTCCATGCATTTTGACCCCGGTGCCATCCCTGTTTGTGCGCATCCGGAAAAGACATATATCGCTAATACTAAAGAATACATCATAATCAACAAAATCTTCATAAATTGACCCCTGAAAAATTTTTACATTGTTATCGAAATGGAAAAACCACAAATCTTTGACATAAAAATTATATAATTGACAGCAAAGACTGCAAATATTGACATTAATGTTGGTATAATTTTTATATATGCGCTAAATTAATAAAAGGTTCAACCAATTATGGGATCGAATACTTTATTACACGCATCCTGTTATTGTTATAAACTCCTTATGAACATTTTTTACAATTAAAATATTAATTTCACCCTCAAAAGGAGCACTTGTACATGGAATTATTTGATCTTTTCCCAAAAGAGAACATTTTTACTGTTAAGGCGAACGAAAAGCAGCTTGTTATCAAAGAGATGATACATAAGCTTGAAGAGCTCGGGAAACTCAGCAACACTGACAGGTATTACGCCCAGGTAATTCACAGGGAATCTCTTGAAAATACCGGTATCGGCAGTGGTTTTGCCATTCCACATGCCAGAACTGACTCGGTAAAAGACCTCTATACAGTGTTTGGTATCTGCTCTGAGCCCCTTGATTACCAGTCATATGATAATGAACCTGTAAATTATGTAATGTTGAGCATATTTCCAACCAGCTTGAGTACAAAATATTTATACCTGGTTGGCATGATGGCCCGTATATTCTCTAATCCTGAAAAGAAAGCAATAATTGATGAAGCACGTACACCTGCCAAAATATATACTGTATTAAACAGGGAATCAAAGAAATACCTGGAAAACATATCTGAACATTCTGACGCGGAAGATGCCATCATTGACAACCTTGCGGGGGTACCTTCATCTGATCTCGATCTGATAATCAGGCTTGACAGACTATACAATTATTTTGACAATAAAAACCAGGACCCCTCCACTCAGAAAAAAATCAATGAACTTCGCAAACTCATCGATAACAGGTCATTGACCTATTACGAAAGGATGCGTAAAAAGTGTCAGAATCCCTTTGCCATTCTTGAGAAAAATACATGCAGCGGCTGCCACATGGTTATTCCACCCGCAGAAATGAGCAATATCAGGGAATTAAACAGAATTGCCGTATGTACATACTGTGGAAGATTTCTGATCGTATTATAATCAACCTGGTACAATAATTTTGATTATTACATCAGGTTTCTGAACCTGTAGACAAGCCATTCAAGAAAAAACTGCAAAAAAGATCTTTTTTCCCAGTTTTTCAACAACAATTCATGGCTTTTTTTCAGGTCATTAAAAAAAATATTCACCATCCTTTTACCGAATTCATTGTCCAGCACTATGGCGTTTATTTCGCGGTTTTTCTTGAAACTTCTCCTGTCAAGATTTGATGAACCGACTGTTGACCATATTCCGTCGATAACCGCTGTTTTCGCGTGGAGTATATTTTCCTGGTATTCGTATACATGAATATTATTCTTCAGGTACCTCTTGTACAGGTACCTGCTGGCATACTGTACAAGGGGCAAATCACTTTTCCCCGGTAATATAAGACGTACATCAACTCCACGCCTGGAAGCCTTTACCAGTGCCCTGTATATCTTTCTGTCTGGTATGAAATACGCGTTCGTGATAAAAATGGATTCATGCGCATGCTTTATGGCGGTAAGATAGGCAAGTTGAATGGGCTTGATACCCTTTCGCGACATGCTGCTTAATGTCATAACCAGTTTATTACCTTTTTCTTTTACAGGCGGGAAATGCTTATTGAAGTTTATCATGGCGCCGCCCTGACGATGCCAGTTCTCCATAAAAAAGAACTCGATCATCCGTACCGCGGGACCCTCAATTTTCAGATGAGTATCACGCCAGTTCTGACCTTTAAACATTTTACCGGCATATTCCAGGCCGATATTCATCCCCCCCACAAATGCCGTTTTACCATCAACAACCAGGATTTTTCTGTGGTCCCTGAAACTGATATTCCAGACCTTGCGCCATGGAATGAGGGGATGGTATTTCACAAGCTCCACCCCTCCTTTTCGCATATAGCTAAACAGCGCCGGAGAGGTGGCGATACATCCGATAGCATCATAAATGACATTAACCTCTATGCCAGCCCGCGCCTTCTCAACAAGCAACCTGGCCATCTTCCAGCCCAGCTCGTCGCTGTTGAAAATATAAGTTTCGAGGTTAATGCTTAACCGGGCATTCTGTATAGAGTTAAAAAAGTGGTTGAATGATGTATCACCTTTTGTAAAGAGGGTGAGCTTGTTCCCATCTGAAAACTCCCCCAACCCGTAACTTTTTATATCACGCAGAAAGTGTGGCAGGAAAAACCTGTTCTTGATTTTTCTGGTAATCTGGCTGTAGGACATTGAAAAACGTGGTTCCGATCGGGGCGGACGCTTTTTCTTCTGTAACTTCTTTTCTAACCGGGAACCCGCTTTCTTTTTGCCAGCCATGCCTCTTAGCTATTCAATCAGTGATGAGTCTCCACCTTTTCAAGTGAATCATCCCTGTTATCGTTATTATCGTCTTTGGTTTCTTCTTTCTTTTCCATAGGCTTGAAGTAAATTGAATTACCCTTTACCCCCGCGTACAACCTGGAATATCCCGCGCACTTACCATTTAGAAGTTCAACAGCCAGGGCATCTTCGATCTCGGTTTGAATGGTTCGTCTCAGGTATCGGGCGCCAAACTTATCATGAAAACCTTTTTCAGCCAGGTAACTTCTAACCCGGGGCGAAAATTCCAGTTCCAGGTTTCGTTCGGCCAGCCTGTCGTTCACTTCATTAAGCATAAGATCAACGATCTTACGTATATGCTTTCGGTCAAGCTTATGAAAATATACTGTTTCGTCAACACGGTTGAGAAATTCAGGACTGAACAGTTGTTTAACCTCGTCACCTACCCGTTCGTTGTCTTTCTCCTCGGAGGATTCGTTGCCAAATCCCATCTTGGACATCTTGTTGAATTCGCGATTTCCAATGTTTGAAGTCATGATGATAACAGTGTCCACGAAGCTGGTTGACGATCCGAAGTTGTCGGTCAACTCACCCTCTTCAAGAACCTGCAACAATATATTGAACACATCCGGATGCGCCTTTTCTATCTCGTCAAAGAGTATTACCGAGTATGGCCTGCGTTTCACTTTCTCGGTAAGCTGTCCCCCTTCATCGTATCCCACGTAGCCAGGAGGGGCACCGATGAGCCGGGACACACTATGCTTCTCCATGTACTCAGACATGTCAAGCCGGATGAGCGCATTCTCATCATCGAATAAAAATTCTGCCAGCGTTTTGGCAAGTTCTGATTTACCCACACCAGTGGGCCCGAGAAAAATAAATGAGCCTATTGGCCTGTTGGCGCTTCTGAGCCCGGTACGTGATCTGCGAATTGCCCGGCTCACTACTTCTATCGCGTCATCCTGCCCAATAATGCGTTCGTGCAGTTCATCTTCCATGCGAAGCAGTTTTTGTGTTTCATTCTCTTCCATTTTTTCAACTGGAATCTTAGTCCACTGGGCAACTATGGTGGCGATCTGATCTTCATCAACCACGATCTCGTAATCATTTATCTTCTGCTGCCAGTCGTTGACTTTCTGAGACAGCAATACTTTTTTTTCCTTGATATAATCCCTGAGTGAAGCTGCCTGCTCATACTCCTGGGCCTTCACCAGTTCATTTTTCTTTTCGTTCAAGTCTCCAATTTCTTCTTCCAGCGATTCGATATCACCCGGCCTGTCACAGTTTTCAAGCCTTGCCTTTGAGCCGGCCTCATCAATAACATCTATTGCTTTATCCGGCAAAAACCTGTCATGAATATACCTGTCGGCAAAGACAACAGCCTGTTTCAGGGCATCCTCGGTGTACTTGACCTTGTGATGTTCCTCGTAACGTTCTTTCAGTCCCAGGAGAATTTCTTTAGCTTCTTCTACATTCGGTTCTTCAACGAGCACCTTCTGGAAACGCCTTTCAAGGGCCGCGTCTTTCTCTATATGCTGCCGATACTCATTCAGTGTTGTGGCACCTACACACTGCAATTCACCACGGGCAAGGGCGGGCTTTAAAATATTAGCCGCATCAATGGCGCCTTCAGCCGCACCAGCCCCAATGATGGTATGCAGCTCATCGATGAATATGATAATATTGTCCGCACTTTTAATCTCTTTCATAATACGCTTGAGGCGTTCTTCGAACTCCCCCCGGTACTTGGTACCCGCAACCACTGATGCCAGGTCAAGTGAAAGAACCCGCTTCTTCTGCAGTGGTTCAGGCACCTGCCTGTTAACAATTCGCTGGGCAAGCCCTTCAACGATAGCGGTTTTACCCACGCCTGCCTCGCCGATAAGCACGGGGTTGTTTTTTGTCTTGCGGGACAAAATCCGTATGACACGGTCTATCTCTTCATACCTTCCGATAACCGGATCCAGCATGTTGTCCGCAGCCAGCCTGGTAAGTTCCTGTGCAAACTCATCAACGGTAGGGGTTTTACTTTTCTCAGAACCTTTTGTGCCGGTATATCCCGGTGCCTGAACTCCCAGGATTTTCAGGATCTCGGCCTTTACCACGTTATAATCTATACCTGCCCGTATCAGGTTATCGATACCGGAGCATGTCCCTTCCCTGAATATAGAAAGTAACAGGTGTTCGGTTCCAATATAATTGTTTTTCAACTTGCGTGCTTCATCCTTGGATATCTCGATTATTCGGTTATACCTCGCGCTGAGGGGAACATTTCCAAGAATAATTGTGGTACCTGATTTTCTAACTGACATTTCTATATTCTTTCTCAGCAGCTCAAAGTTAACTCCCATATTCTTGAGAATACGGGCAGCTACTGAGTCATCGTCTTTTAAAAGGGCCAGAAATATGTGTTCAGGCCCCAGCGAGTCAGAATTAAGTCTTCGACCCTCTGATTGCGCGTAAACCTCTAGTACCTTTTTTGATCTTTTAGTGTAGTCAAACATAATTAACTCCTGTTATTCGAGCTGTTCCCTTAAAAAAGCCGCCCGAAAAATGTCACATTCTTCAACACTTGCAAACTCTACACTGACCAGCTTTTGCAGATGTGACATCTGTATAGTAACCATTAAATCATTAATTTTCCACAAATCAATATTTTTGATCACTGACAATATGACACCAAGTCGTACCAGTGATAAATTCTCCATTGCCTCTACGAAGCTGATTGAACGGGCAAATTTCAGTATCCCCAGCGAACGCCAGATGGCATCTTCCAGTTCAGTCCTGTGTTCAACCCCGTAATCATCCCTTGCTTCATTTTCAAGATCCATCACCATGTTGGTGATCCTGTCCATCTCCTCGATAATATCCACCTCTGATACACCCAGGGTTATCCTGTTTGACAGAATGAACATGTTCCCAACAGTTCGGCTGCCCTGTATCATCGTTCCCTTCATCTGTCCCCCTGCTTCTTTAACCATCTTGATGACCTCTGAAATGTTTTTCATCAAAGACAGCATGGGGAGGTGGACGATTGTGGACACCCTCATTCCCGTTCCCGCATTTGAAGGACAGGCTGTAAGGTAGCCGAAATCATCCCTGTAGGCGTATGAAATATGCCTGTTTATCTCGTCATCAATAACATTGGCCAGCATATAGGCCTCGGTTAACTGGAAACCCGGCTTGATAACCTGTATTCTCAGGTGGTCTTCCTCGTTGACCAGCACCATGAATTCTTCATCATCAGCCATCATCACCGAGCTTTTGTCAGATAATTCCAGTTCACGGGTTATTATATTTCGCTCACGCAAAAATCGTTTATCCTCAAGGGATAACTGGTCCATCCTGATTATGCTCATTTTCCCTGAAAATTCCGCATGCTGCATCAACCTGTCAACCATGCCGTTTAGGAAATCCGTCTCGGCAGAACCCATGTTTCCGGGAAATGGCAATGTGGCCAGGTTTCGCGCCAGGCGCACCCTTGTTGAAAGTACCACATCGGGATATGGCCCCGAACGTGACCAGAAACCCGGTTTTTCCAGAAGATGATCAAACATATTTTCCTCTATTCTCTATCTCCAGATTCAAGACTTTGAATTTCATCCCGCAATACTGCCGCTTCTTCGTACCGTTCTTCACGAACGGCTTTCTGCATTTTCTTTTTCAACTCTTCAAGGGTCATGGTAGCAGTTGATGACTTTACTTTTTTCTCAAGGAGCATAAATTCCCTGTTGCCCTGTTCAATAAAATTAGCGGGAACCTTACCCACATGCTGGGAGGTTCCGTGATAATTGGATAATACTGAATGTAGTGAAGCCCTGAGATGC
The DNA here is from genome assembly GCA_964486725.1 of uncultured Leptospiraceae bacterium. Taxonomy (GTDB): domain Bacteria; phylum Spirochaetota; class UBA4802; order UBA4802; family UB4802; genus M55B154. The sequence goes on along the minus strand of CAZAOK010000067.1, from coordinate 868 downwards.
CGGTAACATTCGGGACAGCCCAGCTTGCCGTTTTTTTTATAGTCGGTGAAGCTAAAACCACAGCTTGCGCAGGCGGTAGTATCTCCTTGTTCATCTATTTCGTGTACATCAAGAAATGAAAGCATGTCGGGAACAGACAATGAGAAGCTTGAAAGCTGAGCATTCAGTCCTATTTCGCGGGCACATACCTCACACAGGTGAATTTCTGTTTTCACATTCTTGATGATCTCGGTGAGATGTACAGTAGCATCCCTTTCTTTACATCGTTCACATAACATACAGGTACCATCATCTAAAAATATTAATATATCTACATTATAATACTATATATGTCGTATCCTGTCTACAAGTAATAGACTTTTACTGCCAGCGTACAACATTAAATTTAAAAAAATCGCGCATCAGTAAATATACTATATAATTCGCGCCCCAACAACAATTATCGGAAGGAATATACTCAACAATTGTCTCTCACAGGGACACGGGGTACACGGAGAGTTAGTTCCTCATTTACTTTTAGTCAGGTTATTTTATCAGTTCAATCTATTAAGAGATTTTTCAGTTAAGGGATATGTTTTGCTCTTGATATGAGGTAATATACTTCTTACCCTGTAAAATCTATACCCTCTATTAAACTTAACAACTATTCTTCATTATACTAAAAAACGAAATGTACCTGTATTGACCAACTCTCCGTGTACCCTGTGCCTCTGTGAGAACCCCCCGTTCAGTTTTATGCGGTCAAGGATCACCAGCTGAGTATGAACAATTTTTAATTGCTTAACTGAGTGTCCGAAAAAAAGGGTAAAGTTCAAGTATTAAATAAATTATCTGATTTGGCTACTCCCTCCCCCTTGATGGGGGAGGG
>CAZAOK010000066.1:0-20267 GCA_964486725.1 uncultured Leptospiraceae bacterium | reverse complement strand
TAATTATAATTATAATTGTAAGCATAAGTATGCAGGGGGAATGTATATGAAAATGATTGATTCGAGAAGATTCAGTCATTGAGAGAGTTTTAGATGAGATTGATTGTGAGTATAAGGATAAACATGTTGAAATCATGAGATGAGTTATTACTTAACCAGGGGATTTATGGAAGAAAAAGTTTTTTTAATTATTAAAGGAATGTACCAGAAAGATAAACTTAACAAGAATTATATGATTTTGATTTATTTAATCATATTATTTTTGATGATTATTATATTTCATTCAAGGGTAAACGCATCCATTAACTACCTGAAATTAGAAAACAAACAACTACAGGGGCAATATATAGGTGAAAAAATAGAATACCTTGAAGATACAAGAAGAGTAATTACAATCAAAGATATAATTAGTGGAGAATATGATGAGGAATTCATTCACACTAATGATGAAACTCTTTCATTTGGTTACTCAACCGCTCATTACTGGTTCAGGTTTAATGTTTTAAACAATACAGAAAAGACAATACGCTGGTACCTGGAATGCGCCTATCCGATAATTGACAAGATAACGCTATATGCTGTTGATAATAACAAGATTCTTACAAAAATTATGTCCGGAAGATATGCTGAAGCTACATCGGACAAACACGAGCTGTTTGATCATGTAACACATTTATTTCCTCTTAAGGCTGATCCCGGCCGTACAACATATTATCTCGAAATAGAAAGTCTGAGCCCGATTCTTGTACCATTGCGAGCCTGGTCATTATTTCCGCTATTTAAGTACATAAAAATACAAACAGCAATAATGCTGATGCTCCTTGGAATTATGCTGATAATGTTATTATATAATTTGATAATCTATTTATCAGGTCAGGAAAGAACGTATCTTTTTTATGCTGTTCATACCTTTTCATTAATAGTACAATTTGTATTTATGTACGGATACGGGTATCACTATTTGTGGAAAAAATATCCGGTCGTCGAAAAATTTGGCATCATTGTGATCATGGTGTCAACCATTACCGGGATACAGTTTACAAGGTCATATCTTTCTACAAGAATCAATACCCCGTTATTTGACAGTAACTATTTTAAACCGCTTCTATTTGTGATAACTGCCATAACGATTATCTATTATCCATTATATTATGTAATATTTGATGGAAAACTGTTTTTGCAATCAATAACACAACAGTTTTCAATGGTGCTTGTTCTGATATCAATACTAAGTGGTTTTGCAGCAGGTTTGATATACACTGTTAAACGTATTCGAGTCGGTTATTATTACCTGACTGCATATATGGTATTTCTTTCAGGTGCATGTGTATATTCACTAAAAGATTTCGGAATACTGCCGCAGGTCTTTATCACCCAGTATGGTGTAATAGTTGGCGCGGTATCAATGCTCTTATTATTTTCACTGGGATTGGGTGACAGGATTCATAGAATGAAGGATGAACTTTTTGATTTGAATGTAAACCTTGAACAGAAGGTAGAACAAAGGACAGAAGAATTATCACTTGCGTTAAAAGAACTTGAAGAAGCCCATTATAATCTTTCTTGCCGGCAGCGCGTTACTGAAAAAGAACTTATACTTGCATCGAATATCCAAAAAAGTCTGTACCCAGAGAATCCACCTGAATCCGATTACTGGGATGTTGCATATTTTTTTTAAACCTTTTGATAGAGTTTCGGGTGACCTGTTTGATTTTTATAAAAAAGATGGAGACCTGAAAGGTGTTTCGTTTTTTTTGATATTTCCGGTCATGGGGTAAGTGCCGGTCTGATCACTACGCTTGTAAAGTCAATTGCTAACAGAAATTTCCATACATTAAATGATAAACAGCTAAGTTGGGTAATTAACTCCATCAGCAATGATCTTGAACATGAGTTGAGAGGATCAGATGCGTACGTTACAGGTATTATTCTACGATTTGATAATGATGTTGTTGAATATGTTAATGCTGCGCATCCCAAGTTGCTTATGGCTAGAAAAAAATCTGGCAAGGTTGTAATAGTCGAACCAAGAAATGAAGAATTTGATGGAAGAATTATGGGGATAGAGGCTGTAAAAGGTGCATTTAAAACTCTAAGATTCAAGGTTGAGCCCGGAGATATAATTTTTTTACATACGGATGGTTTAGCCGAGTTGAAGAATGAGAATGGGGATGAATACAATCTGGATCGCGTTACGAATATTCTAATCCACTCTTTTGATGTTCCAACAGCTTTAATTAAAGAAACAATTCAGAGTGATATCCAGACATTTAAAGGTAATGCCACTGTAAACGATGATATCACATACCTTGTATTGAAAAGGCAATGATAACAAATGATAACACCATTGCATAGATATTTTTTTCTCTTCCAAATTTATAAATATGAAGCACTTTTCATTATTCGAATTCCTAAATGATGATGATTTGATATTCCTCTTTAAGTAATATATGAAAAAATCATATAGCATCATTGTCAGGAGGATATACATGTTCCCGGAATATTTACAATTTCATAATCCTACCAGGGTAATTTTTGGAAAAGGAATATCCTCAAATTTCTCCTCAGAGTTGGATATAATTGGTAAATCAAAGTATTTTAACATCTCGGATATGATAATAACAAGTGAAACAAGTAATTTCACAGTTGAACTTGGCAATAAAAATCATGAAATCGAAAAGGGGATCAATGATTTCAGTGAAATTACAGATATTGTTGATGATTTTTCACAAAACAACAGGATTTTATTGGAAACTTAAAGAATCAGCTTGGCGATTTGAATAAGATGCCTATTAGTTCTCAAAAAAAAGCAGATTTGATAAGAGTAAATTCCCTTAAAATACATATAAACATTGAGGAACTACTTGATTTTGTAAATAATTGTAAGGTCGAGTCCGTTGTATAGTAAATCCTAAATCTTATTGATAACTATACTAATGATTAAAAAATATTCAATTAATAATGGCAATTAAATTATGAAATTAAAAACTAATGCACTGATTCATAGTGCAATAAATATTTTTATTTGGACAATATTAAATATACTACTCTGTGGGCTGCTCGTTTTCCCACTGCTTGCCAATAATGATATTATCAATCCTTTTCAAGCGATTATTATTATAATATTCACAATCTTTTGTTCAGGATTGTTATCATCTCCAACGGCAATTTCAAATGTACGTAAAGATTACCTGAACAATAAAATTGAGATATCAGAAGAAGAAAGAAGTCCAAAGGAACACAAGCGGTTTTATAACAGATGGACTACGACATTCTGGTATACAGTGTTTTGGGCACCGATATTTTCCAGTGTTGCGATAATTCTATCATATAGCATTTTTCAGCAAGGGTTAACCCAGTTACATTTCATTATTTTTTCATCAATCATTATCGGAGTACATGTCGGATTTTTGTCCTTCATCACTTCAAAAAATGAGCTTTTAAAGTATATCAATTATTTTTCATTAAATAGGGCAAAATTTGTACCATATTTATGGAGGGAATATATTTTGCCCTATTCGGGTATCAATATATTGATCAATGCTGCTTTGGCATATGTAATATACAGACCCGGGCCACTGAACCAGACAGGGACCGCTTTCTGGGGATTCTTCATGGTGGACCTACTTGTAACAGGTATAGTTATTTCAATTCTTGTATCTTTTGATCCCTGGGCACATGCCATAACAGATATCAAGCTTAAGATTGCACAGTTTCCCGCTACAAATTCCTTTTATCCTTTAAAAATTGATAACATGATTGTGTCATTATCAATTAATTTTTTAATCAGACTTGGACTCATCATACTTGTCAGTACAGCTATCGTAGTGTTACTGAGCGCGTTGACCTATTTGTTCAATATTAATAAATTTCAACTCACTTCAACTATGATAATAAAGGGGCTGCTTGGCGGGATATTTGCAGGTGTTGCTGCCGGGTTGTCTGCGTATTGGGGTGGTCTTGAAGCAAAAGAGTAATTGATCTACAAGAGAAACAGGACTAGCACTTTCGCATCACGGGTGCTCGTCTTAAATTTTCACTCTTTGTGCATTTAACTTTTTGTGAACGAAGAAGCCCATTATAATCTTTCTTACCGGCAGCGCGTTACTGAAAAAGAACTTATACTTGCATCGAATATGCAAAAAAGTCTGTACCCAGAGAATCCACCTGAATCCGATTACTGGGATGTTGCATATTTTTTTTAAACCTTTTGATAGAGTTTCGGGTGACCTGTTTGATTTTTATAAAAAAGATGGAGACCTGAAAGGTGTTTCGTTTTTTTTGATATTTCCGGTCATGGGGTAAGTGCCGGTCTGATCACTACGCTTGTAAAGTCAATTGCTAACAGAAATTTCCATACATTAAATGATAAACAGCTAAGTTGGGTAATTAACTCCATCAGCAATGATCTTGAACATGAGTTGAGAGGATCAGATGCGTACGTTACAGGTATTATTCTACGATTTGATAATGATGTTGTTGAATATGTTAATGCTGCGCATCCCAAGTTGCTTATGGCCAGAAAAAAATCTGGCAAGGTTGTAATAGTCGAACCAGGACATGAAGAATTTGATGGAAGAATTATGGGGATAGAGGCTGTAAAAGGTGCATTTTTTTCTCCTCCAAATTTATAAATATGAAGTACTTTTCATTATTCGAATTCCTAAATGATGATGATTTGATATTCCTCGTTAAGTAATATATGAAAAAATCATATAGCATCATTGTCAGGAGGATGCACATGTTTCCGGAATATTTTCAATTTCATAATCCTACCAGGGTAATCTTTGGAAAAGGAATATCCTCAAATTTCTCTCCAGAATTGGATATAATTGGCAAATCAAAGTATTTTATCATCTCAGATAAGATAATAAATGATCTTGGAATTGTTGATACTGTTATAGACGGGCTGAAAACTGAGGGAATCGGAATATCAGGCGTTTTTCTTGACATACCTCAGGATGCTGGTCTTAACGCAGTAAAAAAATGTATTAACGAAATAAACTCCAGCGATGCAGAAGGGATTATCGCCATTGGCGGTGGAAGTGTACTCGATGCTGCCAAGGTGGTTAATATTGTATTTACACATGGTGGTGATCTCGTTGAGGATTATTCTGGAGCATATACAATAACTTCAGGTTTAAAACCGTTAATTGCAATTCCAACAACTGCTGGAACAGGAAGTGAAGTGACAATGGCAGCTGTTGTGCATGATGAAGAAAACAATGAAAAAATAGCCTTTGTTGATAAATATATTCTTCCTGACATGGCGATCCTTGATCCCGAACTTACACAAACATTACCGCCTTCGCTTACAGCTTCAACCGGAATGGATGCCCTTTCTCACGCAATCGAATCATTTGTTGATAACGAATGCGCACCTCTTACAGATATGTTTACATGCGGAGCTGTAGAATTAATATTTAATAATATCGAGAAAGCTGTAGACAATGGCAATGACATAGATGTTCGCAGTGCGATGATGATTGCCTCATGTGTTGCCGGAATATGTATATCTCATTCTCAGACAGGATGTGTACATGGAATAGCACATAACCTTGGTGCGTTATACAGAGTTCCTCATGGTGAAGCTATTGCTATTATGCTTCCCCATGGGATGGAATATAACCTGAACCATGTATCATCAAAATTTGCAAGGCTCGCAAGATACATGGGTGTCAAAACTGATGGATTAAACGAGAAGGAAGCTGCATGTGAAGCTATAAATGCGGTACATAGTCTTGTGAAGCGATTACACGAGAGGGGTGTACTGCCTTTACGCCTCAGGGATGTACATGTTCCCCGTGATGGTCTAATGCGAGTGGCAGAAGGAGCAGTAAGTGACGGTACTTCGTTGTACAATCCACGTGAGATTGAACCGGAAGAACTGGTGAAGCACCTTGAGAATGCGTATTAAAATAATTAAATATAAGGAGTTCAATCATGGCGGAATTTATGCCTAAAAAAGAATGGGAAACAATGATATTGGGTTTTTTTGAAGAAATGAAAAAACATGATAACATAGCCGGGCCGTTGCTGGATTCCAATCTTGTTGTCAGGTTCAGATGGATGGAACCTGAATTTATGACGGTAATTGATTTCTCGGGCGATAAAGTTGATATTCGTCCCCTTGATGAAGAATCGAAGGCAGATGTTGAAATGATACAGAAGGCCGAGGTCAGTCATAAATTCTGGTTCGGGAAGCTCAATGTAGTATCGGCAATAACCAGGAAACAGATCATCTCCAAGGGATCTGTGCCCAAGGCCCTGAAGCTGTTGCCGGTATTAAAGCCCGCATATACTTTATATCCGCAGTATCTAAAGGATAATGGATATCAGAAATACATTATTTAATGAACAATTCCAATAATGAATCGAGGTTATTCTAATGCATGGCTATACAGGTTTGATATTACATGTTGATTTAACAAACAAAAGAATAATACGGCTCCCACTTGATATTGATTTTGCCCGCAAGTATGTGGGGGGCACGGGGATTGGTGCCAGGTTGTATCTGGATATGATTAAGAATAATATTCATTTCGATGCGTTATCACCAGATAATCCATTTATCATCATGACGGGTCCACTGACTGGTATAAGATTGAATGCGGTTGCACGTTGGACTGTATGTTCAAGATCACCGCAGAACGGGCTCTGGAGTAATGCCAATGTTGGTGGTTTTTTTGGTGCGTATTTAAAATTTGCTGGTTATGACGGGATGGTCATTACTGGTTCTTCAAAGACCCCTGTATATATATTCATAAATGATGAACAGGTAGAGATCAGGGACGCAACCAGTTATTGGGGTATGGATACATATGTTACAAATGATACCCTTATTGACGATTTGCGAGAGGAAACCGGAAGGAAAGGTGAGGTTTTGACTATTGGACCTGCAGGAGAAAAATGCATACGGTTTGCCTCGCTCGTACACAATAAGGGACATGCGGCTGGAAGAACTGGAATGGGGGCGGTATGGGGGTCAAAAAATCTTAAAGCGGTGTATGTCTCTGGAACAGGAAAGATCAGCATAGCAGATCAAGAGGGTTTGTCTCTTATAAAGAACGAACTAAAGGAAGAGTACAGAGAAAACACCAATATTCTGGGGCTCAGTGCTGCCGGTACATGTGCGGCAATGGATGTTGCCGTGTTACTTGGAGATATACCCATGAAAAACTGGCAGAAGGGTGAGTGGGAACATTTTGATGAAATTGGACCTGGCGCATATGCTGACAGGATACTTGTGGGAAACAAAACATGCTACGCATGTGGAGTTGCCTGTAAACGTGTTGCTGAGGTGAAAAATGGTAAGTTTGCATTTGCTAAAGGTCCCGGGCCTGAATATGAAACAGTGGGTTCATTCGGTCCACTTTGTCTTAATGCTGATATAGAGTCTATTGGTAAAGCAAATGATATATGCAATCGTTTTGGTATGGATACCATTTCATGCGGATCAACAATTGCATTTGCAATAGAATGTTTCGAGAATGGTCTCATCGATGAAAAAGATACAGATGGTCTTAAGTTAAAATGGGGCAATGCTGACGCAATTGTGGAATTGACAGAAAAAATTGGCAGGGCAGAGGGGTTCGGAAAAGTATTGTCCCTGGGTAGTGAAGAAGCCGCACGTATTATAGGTGGTAATGCATTTGAATTTCTAACAACAGTTAAAGGGCTTGAAGCTCCAATGCATGATCCCAGGTCAGCGCATGGAGTAGGCCTTGCGTATGCCGTTTCTCCACGGGGGGCCTGTCACATGGCTTCACTGCAATATAATATTGAAAGCGGGCAAACCTTTCTTCCTGAATTTCAGGATATTAATATTGAACTTGTTGAAATGAGCAGCGAAGGGAAAGCCGAGCTGAATATAATTGCTCAGGATTTCGGTATGTTCTTTTCTCACTGTGCGGTATTTTGCAACCTTGGTGCTGCCATATTAACGGCTGAACAGGCGATTAGCATTGTAAACTGTGTTACTGGATTTGATTATACAATAGATGAAGTAATGCAGACTGGCAGGATGTTATGGTATCTGCACAGAGGATTGGCTAATCTCTCGGGTGTACGTTCACATCATGACAAGCTTCCAGGCAGGCTTCTAATGGAACTTGATGAAGGTCCTACAGCAGGCACTGTTCCGGATATGGAAAAAATGAAAACAGAGTTTTATCGGTTGCGATCTCTTGATGCTGAGGGGATCCCCACTACTCAAGTGTTTGAACAGTATGGTCTTCAGGAATTGAATGATCTGATCAGAAATACCATAAATGTTTAAGTTATATGTGAAACGGGGTAAAAATGGATACAATAACAATAAAATCCATGGAAGATATTCACAATATTGAAAAAGTACCTTTTGAAGACAGGTTAAAAGCAGGGAACGTCTATGACCTACTTAAAAAGGGTAGTGAAATAAATCAGGACGCAACAGCAATTACCTTCTTTTTTAATGGCGAACAATATGAAAACCCAATGGATATTTCCTACCGGGACTTTTTTTTAGGTGTTAACAGTGCGGCGAATATGTTTTATGATCTTGGTGTTCGCAGCGATGATAAGGTTGCGTATATACTGGGTAATTTCCCGCAAACACATTATACTCTCTGGGGTGCTGAAACTGCGGGTATCGCATGCCCCATTAATCCATTACTTGAACCATCGGCATTAAAAGATATTTTGAATTCTCTTAAGGCAAAGGTACTTGTCACACTGGGAGATATACCTGGTGTAGATATATGGAGTAAGGTTGATTCCATCCGAAGTGAAATACCATCACTTGAATATATACTACAGGTGTTTGGGACAACTGATGAGAAAGAAAATATTTACAGTTATGATGAGCTTGTTACGCAATATTTCGGGGAAAATCTTGTTTTTCAAAGGGATATCGCACCAGATGATATCGCATCAATTTATCATACCGGGGGTACAACCGGTCTTCCAAAGCTGGCCATGAGGACTCACTACAATGAAGTTTCCATGGCCTGTCAGTTGGGTCTCATCTCCGGTGAGGTTCCTGACAATGCAAGTGTACTGTGCGGACTACCTCTTTTCCATTGTAACGGGACAATATTAACCGGATTGTACCCGTTTTCAATAGGGGCAAGGGTAATATTGTTGTCACCTATGGGTTACAGGGATCCAGGTATCATAAAAAATCTATATAAAATAATTGATAAATATAATGCGTTTACTTTTTCTGCTGTTCCAACTCTACTGGGTGCATTGCTTGACGTCCCCATGAAAGATGAAAGAATAACAACACTCAAATTTGTTATCTCAGGTGCGGCACCTTTAAGCCAGGAGCTTTTTAGAAAATTTGAAAAATATACATCAATTAATATTATGGAGGGATACGGTCTAACAGAATCCACAGTATGTGCTTCTGTTAATCCAAGATATGGAGAAAAAAAGATAGGTTCCGTGGGTCTTCGGTTCCCTTATATGGATATTAAAAATGTCATATTGGATGAAAATGGTAATTACATACGGGATGCAGAAACCAATGAAATAGGAGTAGTTGCAATAAAAGGGCCAAATGTTTTCAAGGGATACCTTGAAAAACAACACAATGAAAAATCCTGGTTGGACGAAGAATGGTTTAATACAGGTGATATGGGACGACTTGATGAGGATGGATATTTATGGCTTACAGGTCGAAAAAAGGAACTTATTATCAGGGGAGGTCATAATATTGATCCGGCAATAATCGAAGATGCGTTATATCGAATACCTGGTATAAAGACAGCTGCTGCAGTTGGTCGCCCGGATTCATATGCTGGCGAAGTACCTGTAGCATATGTTGAACTGGAAGAGAATAGCCATCTTACACCGGATGTAATACTTGAACAGGCTGGTGCATTGATTGGTGAAAAGGCCGCAATCCCCAAGGACATATACATAGTTGAGCAAATTCCTTTGACGCCAATTGGGAAGGTATTTAAACCTGAGCTTGTGAAAGATGCTATTAAACGAATAATTGAGATGGAAATTAAACACTTAAAACAATGGATCAGGGAAGTGAGGATTTCTGTTATTGAAAGTCAAAAGCATGGGCTTATCGCGGAAATATTAATACATGATATTATTAACAATGAAGAGGATGTGGTGAATAAAATGATAAACGAGAAACTGTCGCTGTATTCGTTCAGGTACAATGTTGAATTTGTTAATTGAAAAATTAGACCACACACAATATTCGAATATATATCGTTGTGCATCCTTACATTTATCATGTCAAAAAAAGCTCCTGGTTACAGGAGCTTTTTTTCTACCAGCTTGGTCCGTATAGATTGTAACTGTTTTGGGTCATTCAATATCTTCACCATCTGACGTGACACATCCTGTGACAGGTCAACCTCAACCGGGGATTCGTAGAACCGCGCCTGCAGCTGTTTTTTCTGACGTTCAAACTTGCAGAATACGATTACCCGGGGCTTCATCAGGTCATTGATGCCGAAATCCTTGATAAGGGCAAGCTCCTGTGTGCTCAGTTCACAAATGTCATTCTGGGCGTAAAAGGCATGTGTGTTGTTCAATATGGGTCCAAGCCTGTTAATGAAGAAACTTACCATGTCATAGTCAAAATGCAGGTTGGTGGAGTTTACTATGGCAGTAAGTGCTGTAGAGGGATCAATGGCTTCCCTGAAAGGCCGTTTTGATGTGAGAGCGTCGTATATATCACAAATAGAAAGTATCTTTGGGTATGCCGGGAGGTTCTCGTAGGGAAGTCCATAGTACCCATTATTATTGTATTTCTCATGATGGAAGAGAACTGATTGCAGCACGATGGGGTGTACCTTGCTCAGGGTTTTTAATATTTCATATCCAAGCTGTGGATGCCTTTTGATCTTCTGGATCTCGGATATATCAAATTTCCCTTCCTTGTTCAACAGCTGCTTATCAAGCTGCATTTCGCCGATATCGTGTAGATAAGCACCAAGGGTAAGATACTTGATCTCATCCTCGTTTATGCGGCCAATCATACGGGCCAGCATGGCACTGAGTACTCCCACGTTTACAGAATGATTATAAAGATATTCTTCGTAAGACTTCAGATCTTTTAAAAGATTGAGGGCCGCCATCTCGGTTATACTGAGATCGCTGATAATCTCATCCACAACCTTCTCGGCTTCACGAAAAGCCATTTTACTGAGCTTACCGGTATGCGATACCTCGTCCATCAGTTCACGTGATTTGTTTTTAGCGATGTTCATACGGTAGGACGGGATAACCGCAAGTTCACCCATGTCATCGTAGTAGAGAGTGGGGCCAAACTGGTCTATGATGTTCTTAATGCGATCCCTGGTAAGAATTACCCTTGCTTCAAGTACCTTCTCGCCGGTTTCGGCGTATAATGGATATATAAAACTATTGTTAGGACGGATATAATTGAGGTCAATTTTAATTCGCTTACCTGCCATGTAATGGCCCTGTCACGTATATATTTATGTGTAACGAATGCTATGCCGTATGCTTTTGTATCTTCAAATATACTAACGAATATCCAATGCAGCAATGAAATAATTGTTATAAATGATAATATTTTGATTACTTGTGTACCATACTATAAATGAATGGGTATTATTTCAATGATTTTTCAAACCAGTAGTTGGAATTATATAAGAGGTGATGCAATTTAATTTGTAATTACTCAGCTGTCATACTGAATAATCAAAATTATAATAAAATGAATGTTACTACTCAACTATTATCAGAATATGGATCATTTTCTATATAATGAACAGATCTAGAGATGGTTCCCCCGCCGAAGGCGGGGGGAACCATCACATTTTTATTCATTTCACGGTAATTGAATAATTCAATCATGACAGCTGAGTTGTTACTTCAATTTTTAAATATTCGTTGAAATTATCCCTGTTATATAGTAGTCTTCCCGATCGTGGGGTTGATTGCTAATTGATGATAAAGAGATTAAAACAACCAATCGTTGTTCTTCTCATAATTAACCTGGTAGCGGGTGCCACCCTGATATGGTGGGTGGCCGACCATACTGACCAGGGAATGCGTGAAGAGCTGCTTGTCCAGACCAGGCTGGTTTCGCGTGCCATTGACATGCAAAAGGTACGTTCCCTGTCAGGTTCAGAAAGAGACCAGAATACCCCTGAATATCGGTATATCAAGAACAAGCTGGCAGACATGCGCGAGGCCAATCCAAGATGCAGATTTCTCTATCTTATGAAACAGCGTACTGATGGCAGGGTTATTTTCCTGGTTGATTCACTTGAAAAGGAATCACCGGACTACGCTCCTCCAGGACTTGTATATGAAGAGGTGCCCATTCCAGTTATGGATGCCTTCCATTCAGAAAATGCGGTTGTGGTTGGACCTGTCACCGACCGATGGGGAACACTGGTTACCGCGTTGGTTCCATTAATAGACGAACAAACCGGCGACTTTGTTGCCATGCTGGGCATGGATATCCTTGCCGATGATTGGACCATAGAGATCCTGCTTCGGAGTTCCGTTCCCCTGGCGGTTATGCTTCTTTTTGGGGCACTGTTACTATTTACCGAGCGCAAGCGAACAGAAAACCAACTCAGGGAAAGCAGGAACAGGCTCAAAAAGAACGAGGAGCGGCTTGACCTGGCCATGGCGGTAAAGAACGAGGGAATGTGGGACTGGGACCTGAGCTCGAATACGATGTATTATGATAAAAGATATTATTGGATGGCAGGTTATGACTATGGGGAATTTCCGCATAACCTTCAGGAATTTGAAAAGAGGGTGCATCCTGATGATATAGAACATGTTCGGAAGCAGATTAATAAACACCTGCATGGCTATAATGGCCAATTTGCTGTTGAATTCAGGTTTAAACGAAAAGATGGTGATTGGATGTGGATACTGGGTATTGCGAAAATTGTTGAACGTGATGATAAAGGTAACCCGGTACGTTTCATGGGTACCCATACAGACATTACCGAACGCAAACTGGCTGAAGAAGAGATCAAAAATTTTAAGAAGGCTATGGATGCCTCTTCAGATGCAATAGGAATGTCTACGTCTGAAGGGACACATTATTACCAGAACAAGACCTTCGACGAACTCTTCGGTGACGTTGGCGCGGATCCCCCGTCCACAATGTATGTTGATGAGGATGTCGGACGTGAAGTTTTTCGTACAATTCTGGGGGGAGAGGAGTGGGTTGGCGAGGTTGCAATGTACGGCAGGGATGGGAATGTTCTGGATATACTACTTCGGGCATATCCTGTTAAAAATGATGACAGGGTTATGACGGTAGTGGGTGTTCATACTGACATAACGGAACTCAGGCGGCATGAAGAAGAATTGAAAAAGATGGACAAGCTGAAAAGTATTGGGACACTGGCCGGTGGCATTGCCCATGATTTCAATAATATAATGTCCGGTGTGTTTGGTAATATTTCAATAGCGAGGATATACCTTGACAGGGACCATCCCTCGTATTCTTTCCTGGAGGAAGCCGAAAGATCCATGGAGCGGGCAACATTGCTCACAAGGCAGTTACTGACATTTTCAAGGGGTGGTGATCCAATCAAGGAAGAGGTGAGCATTGAACGGCTGGTGAATGAAGTTGTTCGTTTTGACCTTTCGGGAAGTAACGTGAAGCCGGTATTCAATGTGGATAATGATTTGTGGCTGGTACAAGTTGATACTGGACAAATGCAGCAGGTGTTTTCCAACCTGACCATCAATGCCGATCAGGCAATGCCGGAGGGGGGGCATCTTTACGTGACCCTGCAGAATGAAGAAGTAAAAGATACTGCACTGAATCTTGCGCCCGGGAAATATGTCAAGGCCATCATACGTGATGAAGGATCGGGGATTGACGAAAAGCATCTTGATAGAATTTTTGACCCGTATTTTAGTACCAAGCAAACGGGTAGCGGCCTGGGGCTGGCAACAGTATATTCAATAATCGATAAGCATGGGGGACATATTAGCGTTTCCTCTGAGCATGGCAGCGGAGCAGCATTTACTCTCTATCTTCCCGCCCGCCAGCCGGCAGTCCGAACTGAAAAGCATTATCCTGAAGACAGCAATTCCATAATTGACTTCCCTGCAAAAATACTGGTGGTGGATGATGAACAGATGATTCGTGAAATCGCATCGAAAATGCTGGAAGAGGCGGGGTGCCAGGTTGAAACCGCTGCTGACGGTAAAGAAGCAATAGAAAAATATAAAGAATCCATGTATTCGGAAAATCACTTTGATCTTGTAATAATGGATTTGACTATTCCAGGTGGCATGGGCGGCGAAGAAGCCATAAAAAAACTGCTTGAGCTGGATCCGAATGCGAAGGCAATTGTTTCAAGCGGTTATTCCCATGGGGCGTTACAGTCAAGGTATACTGAATATGGATTTGCAGGGATGGTTTCAAAGCCTTATAGCATGGAATCATTACTTAAGGTGGTTCGACAGATTCTTGCAGAATGACAGTGTGTATTTAGCATCGATCCAATGTATGTTGTATTACAAAAAAATCTTGACTTACAAAAAAGACACCATGATATTTACCAGTTAACTGTTGCAAGAATGAGATCTGTAATAATACGTGGCTTTAGTGGGATTTTGAAGTAAAAAAACCCTTCGGTTGTACAACATCCTGATGCGAAGGGCTCTATGAAATTTGGTAAACCATATAATACAGGGGAGAATACACCATGGCAAATAAGCTGGTAAACAAGAGAGACGTGGATTTTGTATTGCATGAGCAGATCGGCATAATGGATCTCACCAAAAAAGAACTGTATTCGCAATACTCAAAAGATGAATTTGACATGGTGGTGGAACAGGCCATCAAGTTTGCAGAAAACGAACTTGAGCCCTGCTACATCGATGGAGACCGAACAGGCGCCAGCTGGAAAGATGGAAAAGTAACCCTTCCGCAGTCCTTCTATAATCCACTCAGGATGTACGGAGAACAGGGATGGGTGGCAGCCTGTGAAGATCCCGAACTTGGGGGGCAGGGGTTGCCCTATGCCGTGTTCACCGCGTGTAACGAAATATTCCACGCGGGTAATACTGCACTTAATTTATACCCGGGCCTTGCCCACGGTACGTTTACCATGATCAACAAGTACGGAACTGAAGTTCAGAAGAAAAAATACCTGGATAAACTTTTAAATTATGAATGGGCGGGAACAATGAATCTCACTGAGCCCGGTGCTGGAAGCTCCCTTGCCCACATACAGACGAAAGCTGAGAAGATAGATGATGTACATTACAAAATAAAAGGACAGAAGATATTTATTACAGGGGGTGATCATGACGCCCAACCTAATATAATCAACCCGGTACTTGCAAGAATAGAAGGAGACCCGCCGGGAGTCAAGGGCATCTCGATATTCCTGGTTCCGAAATATCACGTAAATGATGATGGAACTATTGGCGAGGCGAATGATATAACCTGTGCCGGTATAGAACACAAGATGGGAATCAGGGGTTCGGCCACATGCCAGATGAGCTATGGTGACAATGATAACTGCATAGGTGAGATCCTGGGAAAGCCCGGCCAGGGGTTGCAGATCATGTTCTTGATAATGAACGAAGAAAGGCTTAACGTCGGTATTCAAAGTGTTGGCCTTGCGTCGGCAGCCTACCTCAATGCCCTGCAATACGCGAAAGAAAGGCTGCAGGGGGTAGACCTGCGCAAAAAGGGATCTTCTAACGAGCAGGTTGCCATCATAAACCATCCTGACATTCGCCGAAATCTCATGGATATGAAATCCCGGCTTGAAGGTATACGGGTATTGAATTACTATACCGGCTATTTGCTCGACCTTGAAAAGGCGGAAAATGACGAAGAGACGAAGAAAGATTGTTTCAACATGGTTGAGTTTTTCACCCCTCTCTGCAAAGCGTATTCATCAGAGGTTGCTTCAGGTATATGCAGCAATGCCATCAACGTGTTCGGAGGATACGGGTATTGCCAGTATTATCCTGTTGAGCAGTATTTCAGGGATCAAAAAATAACCGCACTCTACGAGGGCACAAACGCCATTCACGCCAATGACCTGCTTACGCGAAAAATGAAGCTGGGGAAGGGCAAGGTGCTCAGGGACGTGTTACAGGAAATAGACGGTGCGGTAAAATCAGCCTCTGAAATTGATGAGCTTACACCACTGGCTGAACTGGTGGACAGGGGGGCGAAGCAATTCGAAACAACCGCGGCATTCCTGGTGGAACAGCTTTCCGGAGAGAAGGCCATGGATGCCTTTCAGAACGCACTGCCCATGCTTATGCTGACCGGGGACGTGATTACCGGGTGGATGCACCTATGGCAGTGTACAGTGGCTTACCGGAAACTTGAAGAGATATTTAAAAACAGGCAGGCCGCGACTAAGGATGAGAAGGACAGGGTTACGGGTGACGACCTTGAAGCTTCTTTTTACCAGGGGAAAATCCTTTCGTCCACCTATTATATACAGGAAGTGATGAATACCATTGAGTCACGTGGTAAAATAATCATGGAAAACCATAATGTACCTTTGCGGGTGCATGAAAATTCATTCTGAGGTTGCTATGAAAAAATTAACTATCTTCATCTTAATAGTGGGTTTCGCCTGCACTATCCTTGCGGATGATTCAACCTTTAAAAATGAAATATTGGATCAGCATAACCAGTATAGAGAGAAGCATGGGGTTGCGAAACTTGAATGGAATAACTCCATTGCCAGCTACGCGCAGCAATGGGCAGACACCCTGGCCAGGGAGAACAGGATGCGTCACCGAAGCCAGCGAAAATATGGTGAAAATATTTACTGGAGATCTGGTGGTTCAGTGAATGGAAAAATGCCGGTTGATTCATGGTACAGCGAGATTAATTACTATAATTTTAAAAGGCAGGGCTTCAGCAGCAGAACGGGCCACTTCACACAGGTTGTCTGGAAAAATACTACTGAAATAGGATGCGG
Source organism: uncultured Leptospiraceae bacterium (assembly GCA_964486725.1). GTDB lineage: Bacteria > Spirochaetota > UBA4802 > UBA4802 > UB4802 > M55B154. The sequence goes on along the minus strand of CAZAOK010000066.1, from coordinate 3,345 downwards.
CAAGTCAGTTTCCTCCAGCGGGGGTATCTTCGTAGTTTGTAACTACAATCCCCCGGGGAATTTCATGGGTAGATTTGAAAAGAATGTTCTTCCTCCGAAGAAATGAATTCGGAGCAAGAAGGTTAATCGTCTTATAAGTTTTTCGCCTGTCTCTTTCGGTTGATTATGGGTGTGAGGGTGCGTACAAGGTAAAATAAGGCTATTATACCAGCGATAGCGCCTGCGAAAAGTAAGGGATTGTATTCTACGGCTGACCCCCCGAGCACCACGAATGGCGTTACCAGCAGGAATGTCAGGGGAAATGACACCGCCATGTATATCCTGAATGGTATGCCGGTTATGGCAAGGCCATATTGCTTGAGCGCATAGCTGAGTCCAGGAAAGATGACTACTGCGATGGCATACAGGTGATGATGCTTCTGTGGGAGCATGGGTAAGGTATACTTTGTATTTCGGAAAAGCCAGTTCACCCCGTTGCGGGCGGGGTATCGTCCCAGGTAATACATCAATATCAGCTGAAAGGGGAGTATTAGTGCCAGCAGAATAACTCCCATAAGTGTACCAAACTTGATTCCCGCAAGTATCATAATATACGAAAGAGGTATGCCCGATAACGGCAGCACCAGGGTAAGGGCGATAAACACGAACGCTGGAGTACGGCTTAAATGTTGTCGTAAATAATCCATCATTGCTGAAGTGTCATATATGTTCAGCAGGGTTATTACAAGTGCCACAAAAGCAAGCATCATGAATATGCACAGGTTTTGCCGGTTTAGCATTGTTTTTACAGAATTATTTCTTTTGATTCTCATATACATAAGTATAGCGCAATAATGTCTTATCCCTAATGACAATTATCACGCTATAAAGTTGCAATTGATGCTGCTTTTAAGAAATTATGTTCCTTTTTTATTTATCTCATAAAAATAGAGGTTCCTGGATGATGTAATAATTATGATTTACTTATCTCTTCTTAACCAAACTGACGATCCACAGCAGCAGCAACGCGCCCACCAGTGCCGCGATTATTGAGCCGATAAGTCCGTGAAAGTGTATTCCCAGCTGGGTGAAGATGAATCCACCAAGAAATGAACCGATCACACCGATGACAGTATTCCAGAGTAGTCCAAACCCACCGCCTTTCCAGATAAGTCCGGCCAGGTATCCCGCGACAAGACCTACCAGTAGTAAAACCAGGATTGCTGTAAGTGACATATGTTTTCCTCCTTGCTTGATATAATATGTTTGTAAATAGATGATACCAGATTGGTACAACTATATCAATAGTTTAAAATATTAAATAATGTATTTTATGTTACAAGTCTTGTGTCTGTGCCTGTTTCCGCTTTACTTGTAACAGGAATTCTGTTACCATAATAAATGGCACAAGACTAAAGAATGAAAATTAATTCATGACGTACATATTTATAAGAAAAAATTAATTGAAGGAGGAGTGAAATGACTATTTCTGTGCAATCTCTTTTGGGAAAAGAAGCAGACGATTTGCTCACCTATAAGGCGAAGTATTCGTCCGAGAACCTGCACCTGCCCGGACCCGATTTCGTTGACCGGGTATGGCGTGACTCAGACCGCAACGCAGCGGTATTGCGTAACATGCAGACCCTCTTCAACCATGGACGCCTTGGGGGCACCGGCTACCTTTCAGTCCTTCCCGTTGACCAGGGAATCGAACACACGGCAGGCGCGTCCTTCGCCCCTAATCCGTTGTACTTCGATCCAGAGAATATCGTAAAGCTGGCTCACGAGGCGGGCTGCAACGCCGTGGCCTCAACCGTTGGTGTACTGGGGGCGGTGGCGCGCAAGTATGCCCACAAGATCCCTTTCATCGTGAAACTCAACCACAACGAGCTGCTGACATACCCCAACACCTATGACCAGATACTCTTTGGCAGCGTTGACCAGGCTTTCGAGATGGGGGCTGTTGCCGTGGGGGCCACCATCTACTTCGGTTCTGATGAAAGTAACAGGCAGATACAGGAGATCAGCGAGGCCTTCGACTACGCCCACGAGCTTGGACTTGTAACGGTGCTGTGGTGCTACCTGCGCAATTCAGATTTCAAAACGAAAGACGACGATTACCACACTGCCGCCGACATGACGGGCCAGGCAAACCACCTGGGGGTGACCATACAGGCCGACATTATCAAGCAGAAACAGCCCACCACCGACGGCGGTTTCAAGGCCATTAATTTCGCCAAGACAGATGAGAAGGTATACACAGACCTAAGTGGTGATCACCCCATAGACCAGACACGCTACCAGGTTATCTGCAATTTTGCAGGACGGTCAGGCCTCATCAATTCCGGTGGCGCGTCAAAGGGCAAGGGCGACCTCGAAGCGGCCGTCCGCACTGCCGTCATCAACAAGCGTGCCGGCGGCATGGGCCTCATCTCCGGCAGGAAAGCCTTCCAGCGTCCCATGGAAGAAGGCATCGAGGTGCTGCAGGCCATTCAGGAGGTCTACCTCAGTAAGGATGTGACCATTGCGTGATGGCCCGGTGAGGATGGGCAGGTATGGTGCAGCAGGTTGAACTATCCTGTTATTTGCTGGACATGATGGCGTATGGCAGGTAGCATTATAATCATTGTTGCGCATCTGCGGTCTGACATAAAACAAGAGGTGCAGCCATGCGATATGTTCTGGTATTTGCAGTCATGATATTGATCACCGCCTGCTCGTCAACGCCAACCATGAAGACCGTTGAACGGGTAAACCTGGACAGGTTCATGGGGAAGTGGTATGTCATCGGCAACATCCCCACCTTTATAGAAAGAGAAGCCTATAATGCTGTGGAGATATACTGTCTTGATGAAGACGGTACCATCGACACCACGTTCATTTTTCAAAAAGGGGGATTTGACGGACCCAAAAAGACCTATAATCCCCGGGGGTTTATCCGTAACCGTAAGACCAACGCCCACTGGGGTATGCAGTTTATCTGGCCTTTCAAGGCGGAATACCTCATCGTGTATCTCAATGAAGATTATACCCATACCGTTATCGGCAGGAGCAGCATGGATTATCTCTGGATCATGGCACGCACCCCTGCAATCCCGGATGAGGATTACCGTATCATACTTGATCGAATTGCCAGCCTGGGGTACGATATATCGAAGATAAGAAAGGTCCCGCAAAAATGGGAACGGTAACAGGGCTCGTAGCCATGGTGCTGGCGTATAGGGGCGATTTATTTACCAAATGATCAAAATCACGAAGCCTGCCAATAATAATGATGATGCCCTTCGGCGCCGCTCAGGGACCCGAGACCGCCAAGTACAGGTTTAGCTTTAATATTGTGAACAGAGTAGTCAGGTTTATTAGAAT
>CAZAOK010000065.1:3922-20326 GCA_964486725.1 uncultured Leptospiraceae bacterium | reverse complement strand
CAACCCCGATTATATTTACCCGCTGCCAGGTTTTAATGAATTCATCATTTACGACTTTCTCTATTTCACCTGATTTCTTCTTATCAGCAATCCATCCCTGTACAACTTCAGCCAGTTCTATCGCGGGGTATATAACCTGGCGGTCTTTTGTTATACCAGGATTATACCTAATATGGCGTTATCCCCGGTTACGCCATTCAAGTTCTATCGATGCCAGGGATGGCACCAACAGCAATGTCACACTCATGGAAAACACAAGCCCCCAGGATATGGTAAGCATCATCTCAGCCAGCATGGAGTCATAACCGGCTACCCCGTATGCGGTAGGCAGAAGGCCGGCAACCGTGGTTATGGTGGTGAGAAATACCGCCCGAAGACGCTGTGAAGACGCACGAGCCACCCCGCTACGTATCTCGTCCCTGTTTCCGGACGTTATCCCCTCCCTGTCGATTTTGTCAAGCAGCAGTATGGCGCTGTTTACCACTATACCGGAGAGGCCCAGTCCTCCCACTATGGTAAAAAAGCCGTATACAGACATACCGTGAACCAGGAACACGTACACCACCGCCGACCATGCGGGAATAATAGAGGTCATTACCATAAGGGGCCGAAGAAGCGAGTTAAACTGTATGGTAAGAATGAAGTACACCAGCAGTAACACACCAATAACAGCCAGTTGGAAGAATGACGAAGTCTCCCTTGTTTCCAGAACTTCACCATCAAAGAACAGGGTTATGGAGGGGTATTTTTTCACAAGGTCCTGGAAAGTAGTTGCCTCCAGCTTTTCTGCCATCTCCAGCGGTGTAACACCGGCATTGGGCTTAATATCACCAAGCACACGCAAAACCCGCCGCTGGTTGAACCGTTCGATCTCAGAAATGCTGCGTTTACGTTCGGGGGTCATTATAAACCCAAGGGGTACCTGGTAGCCTTCACTGTTGCTCACCGGAATCTGCATAAGCCGATTAATGTCACCTCGCGCATCAGTGTGAAAGCGCAGGCGCACCCTTTTCTCTTCGCTGTCCTCGTAAAAGCTGTAGAGTAATATACCCGACAACGCCGACCTGAGAGACGACTCCGCTTCAAGGGGATCGATATCAAGACGGCTGATTAGTTTACGTTTAGGGTGTACAAGGTACTCGTACTCACTGGCCGGCCTGTCAATTTCCACGTAACCTATCTCGGGATACGCCTTCATGGCCGCCTCAAGCTCTTCGGCCGCGGCCATGCGTATATCGTCGCTGTTTTCCTGCACCAGTATCTCAAGGGCACTGCCTGTATCCGAACCAAAACGCTGGCTCGAAACCCTGAGTGTTTCAAATCCCTTTATTCTTTTCAGTTTCTCCTGCACCATGTCTACCATCTTCACCGCTTCACCAGGCGCTATCTTCTGTTCATCGAATTCCGCACGAACGCTCACCACGTTCTCTTCGTTTGAAGGTCGATAACGACGATACCCCACCGTTGTCCGCGCACCAATAAGCTCTTCACCCACGAAGGGTAATATCATGTCTTCTATTGGTTTGGACAATTTTGCAGTGTTATACCTGTCAGAGTGCGCCGGCGCTTCACCAACGACGAAGAAATTACTCATCTGCTCCCGGGGAAAAAGTGAAAAATTCATTGCATACATGTACAGAATAACTGCCACAAGAACAAAACCGGCAAAACCGGTAAAAACAAGCCACCGGTGACCCAGGGCGAATTCGAGATGCCTTATATAAATACCTTCTATGCGGTTAAACCAGTGCTTTCGTGTACCGGCCGGTTTTGATTCATTTAATGTCATATGTCCCGGAAGAATTACAATGGATTCAATGAAACTGCCAAGCAGCACCATAATAACGATTGGCGGTATGCTGGTGGTAAAAAGGGCCAGGTTTCCTTCGAATGTCATCAGGGGTAAGAATGCCGCCATGGTGGTAAGTATGCTGGCTATGATAGGAGTCAGAACCTGGCGGGTTCCTTCTACTGCCGACTGGAAAAAGCCAACCCCCTGTTCACGCAACCTTGTGATATTTTCTGATACTACAATGGCATCGTCTACCAGCATACCCATCGCGATAATAACACCTGCAAGGGTCATGTTGTTTACGGTATAATCCAGAAAGTTTGCAATAATAAGTGTAAACAGAAAAGAAAATGGGATACCGAAGGATACCCATAAGGCGGTCTTTCCGTTCAGTAAAATACTGAGCACCAGCAATATGAGACCAAACCCGATAAGGGCATTTCCGGATATGATGGACAGCCGGTTTCGAACATCATATGACTCGTCATCCAGCAGTACGGCAACAAGCCCGCTATTTTCATCACGTGATTCCATGAAAGCATCAAGTTCTTCGTGTACCACGTCAATGGCGTCAAGTATCCCGGTGGCAGAGCTTTTTACCACGTTAAGTACCGTACCCTCATGACCGTTGATGCGCACAAGCGTATCAGTGTCTTCAAACCCGTAGTAGATGTCGGCCACGTCACCAACGGTAATGGAATTACCCGAAAACGATGAACGAAGCGGCAGGTCCGGGAACTGCGAGGGACGCTCAACACGTCCGTCAAGCCGCACCTGTTCCCTGAACGGCGTTTCCATTATCCCCAGGGGAAGGTCTGTATGACTGGAACGCAGCGATGCGCGGAGGTGGTTCAGGCCAACATGATAACGGAAAAGATCACGCGGCCTTGGCATCACGTGTATCTCTTCTGCCAGGTATGATGACCGTTCCAGTGAACTCACCTCTGAACGACGCAGCAGCCTGTTCTCAAGCAGCCTTGTCTGATGCTGCAGTTCACGTCTCTGGCTGTCAGTTAAGAGTGATACATCTTTGAAATGCAGGGCTATATCTATAATGGCTTTTTGTGATGTTTTACGGTGCCGCACCGCCGGCGGGTCTTCAACCTCGTCAGGCATTTTCACGGCAAGTATGCGGTTCTGTATCTCTGATACGGTAAGTTCGGTGTTATCTACATCGCGGCGGAGCTCAAGATCAATTGTTGAAGTGCCGCGCCGGCTGGTACTGGTCATTCTCCGTATTTCTTCCAGGCTTGCCAGTTCATGCTCCAGCGGGAGGGTGATAGCCTGTTCAACCTCCCCCGGAGACGCGCCGGGAAATACAGTAGAAATGGTAACACGGTCAAAAGTATAGTCGGGAAGCTCTTCCTTGCGGATATCGTACCACGAGGCGATCCCCCCGAAGATTACCAGGACAAATATGAAATTTGTTATAAGATGTTTTGAAACGAAAAACTGTATTACCCTGGTCATGTTTGCCCGGTTATCATCTCGTTATCATTCTAGATTTAGAAACGTCATATTTTAATTGTATAGTCAACTTGAGAGACGATCAACGAAAAAACAGGTCCTTCACATTATCTCACGACTACTCATAGCTTTACTATTTTGCACTTGCCTGTATACCGATATTGAAATAATCGGCTCATTCCGGAATTTTTGTAAAAACATCATAATTTGTTTTATGTCTATAAATCATTGTATCACCTCGCTGTCATTCCAGCGAAGGCGGGAATCCATTCTGTTACAGCAACCCGTCAAACAGATCAAGCCAGCCGGGATTCTCTTTCTCTATTAGATTTATTTTCCACTGGCGGTTCCACTAACCAGGTTACTGGTAACTCCGATGTACATCGTTGGTCCATCGGGAATGACATTTTTAAATACATGAAACCGTTCGCTTTGCTCGACGCCGTGCTGAGCGACGCCGAAGCATAAACGCGGATGATTAGTGAATAGTGAGCCGGGAGAAGTGAACTGTGGTTAAAAAAAATATAAGCTTTCCCCTCAAGGCAAAACATTGCGCCGAAGGAAATTGCGAACCCATCGAAATAACCCCCGATAATTTTCTGGACAGGATAATCATCAGGGAACCCTACATGTACAAGATGAAATATTCTATTGAGAATGACAGGATAAAATGCTGGTACGGCTACGAGGCATCTAATTTTACCCTGTATTTCAAGGTAGTCAACGACAAATGGCTGCTAGTTGAATTACGCGCCAACAGCTGCTGATATCAATAAAAAAGCCGGCATCATCAATACGACAACGATGCCGGCTTATATCTTTAGGGTTTGTAATGGTGGCGTTTAGAATTCTTCAAAACCTTCATCACTCATCATGCTTTTCACATCCTGGTTTTTCTCACGTGCCTGCGCGGCCATGGCTTCATGGGTCTGCACTTCACCCCTGTCCCTGCCATTTCCCTCGTTGCTTTTGGCCGCGGCTTTCTCGGCTGCCTTGATGTGCATCTTCTTCCTGCCGGTTCCTTTTTCCAGGTTCTCATTGCGCACCTTGAATTTCTCCATCATGGTGAGCAGTTCCTGTGCCTGGTTGGACATCTCTTCGCTGGCCGATGCGGTTTCTTCTACAAGTGCGGCATTCTGCTGTGTCATGTTATCCATGTCGGATATGGCCACGTTGATCTGGTCCATACCCCTGTTCTGCTCGTCACTTGCCGCAGCGATCTCGTTGATCATACCGCCAACCCGTTTTACCGCGTCGATTATCTCATTGAGCGACTCACCGCTCCTGTTCACCAGGTCGGTTCCGTTGTCAATCTTGTTCACCGAGTCCTTGATAAGCTCACCGATCTCCTTGGCCGCGTTGCCTGAACGTTGTGCCAGGTTACGCACTTCACCGGCAACCACCGCGAATCCACGTCCCTGGTCGCCGGCACGGGCGGCTTCAACCGCGGCGTTAAGGGCAAGCAGGTTGGTCTGAAAGGCGATCTCGTTGATAACGTTGATAATCTCTTCTATGCGTTTACTGGAAGCATTGATCTCGTTAATAGATACCACCGCGTCTTTGACAAGCTGGCCCCCGTCATTGGCCTTCTTCGAGGAGGTATCGGCCAGTTCGTTCGCCTCTTTGGCATTATCACCATTCTGCTTGATGGTTGAGGTGGCTTCTTCTATGGTAGAAGCTATCTCTTCAAGCGAGGAGGCCTGTTCCGATGTTCGCTGCGATAGGTTCTGGTTACCGCTTGATATCTGGTCTACAGCCTGCGCCAGGTTCTGTGAGGACATAACTACATCAGAAACCAGGGTCTCGAGGTTATCGGCAGCCTTGTTCAGGGCTTTTCCCAGCTGACCAAGTTCGTCATCCTGGTCTAGATCGATCCTCTCTGTGAAGTCACCATCGGCAATTCGTTTTGCAAACTCCAACCCCTTTTGTACCGGGTTCTTGATGGATCTTGCCAGTACGAAAGTAATAACCCCGCCAAAGAGAAGGGACACCCCGAGGACACCAAATAATACGTTCACCAGCATGGATGCAAGATTTTCAGCTTCTGTCTTCAGCTCTTCTCCAACCCGCACCTGCAGATCCAGCAACTGATTCATGGTGTCCCTCACTTTTCGAAAACCTATCAGCCATTCATCAAGTAATTGCTGACTTTGCGAAAAGTTGCCTGCCTTTATAGCTTCGGCAAACCTGCCCCTCACTGCCGCGGCTGCGGCGGCATTTTCCTTGAACTGGCTGGCCAGTTTGGCCTCTTCATCGGTAAGCCTGGTTTCCATATACCCGTCCCAGAGCTTATTGTACTCTTCTCCAAGGCGTGTTGAAGAGTCGATACGCTCGTTTACCGTTTCCCAGTCGCCATGTTCAGCGGCAAGCTGCTCCTGCAGCATGTTGATACGCATCTGCAGCAGGTTCTTCTGGATCTGGTTGAGGTCTTTGATGGGTATAAACCGATCAGCATAAAAGCTGTTAAAATTCTTCTCGGTGACATTCAGCATATAATTACTCATCACCGTAATCACCACGATAAGTACGATAAAAAGGCCGCACCCGATGGCCACCTTAACCGCAACCCTTAGATTGTTAAACCACTTCATATTCGATACCTCCATGTTTGTTTCATATATCTACACCCCCTTCGATTCTATCAATTCAGTGATAATCAGACGGGGTGTTACACGCCTGCTTCTTTCCTTCCCGTACATTCCCTTCCATGCTGATTATGGCATCCAGGATCACGTCAAATTCAAACGACTTATCAAGAAAATAGTCGGCCCCGAGTTGTTTGCACTGGCTCCGTATCGCGTCTTCAGGGAAATTGGTAAGTACCATCACGTGTACCCAGGGCAATTCAGCCTTCACCTTTTGCAGCACGTCAATCCCTGAACCGCCATATAACTGTATATCAAGGATAATCACATCAGGCCGTATGGCCCGTATCATCTCTACCGCTTCACCAGGCATACCCGAAAAACCGGTTATCTCTGCTTCACGCAATGTGGATAATAATTCGATCAGCCGCCCACGCATTATTGCCGAATCTTCCACTATGAATATCTTCATTACACTTCCCTTTTGCTTCTGCTTCAGTTTGATGTAATAAATATAGTATGAGAACAATAGAACGCTATAGGCGTTATTCCTATTATTGGAGGGTATATGTCTTATTTTTGCTTAGGAAGTAGTGCGTCGAGTTTGTAGGATTATTCTTACACCAGCTCATTCTCAATGGCATAATGGGTGAGTTCGGCGTTGTTTTTCAGGTTCATCTTGTCCAGTATCCTGCGGCGGTAGGTGCTTATGGTCTTCACGCTGAGAAATAATTCTTTTCCGATCTCTGATACCGACTTCCCCCGGGCCAGCATCACCAGTATCTGGAACTCCCTGTCAGACAGGGATTCATGTGCCTTTTCATCCACATCATGTGAGATAGTGCCTGCAAGTTTTTCGGCAAGAGTAGAGCTGATATATTTTCTTCCTTCGGCAACTTTCCGAATTGCCTCAACAAGTACCTCTGAAGCAGTATCCTTAGAGATATACCCCGAGGCACCCGCCTTCAGAGCACGAATGGCATACTGGTCTTCGGGATGCATGCTGAGCATGAGTACAGGGAGATTAGGCTTTTCTATCTTTAATTGCTTCAATATTTCGATGCCGCTCCGCCCGGGCATCGAAATATCAAGGAGCAGCACGTCAAAAGGTTTCTTTCGAACCATCTCGATGAGCTCCTGGCCGTTTGACGCCTCCCCCATCACCACCATGTTGTCGGTGTCAGAGATTATCTGCTTCAGTCCCTGTCTCACTATGTCATGATCATCCGCGATACCTATTTTAAGCTTCATCGTGTTTTTCTTCCTTTTTTATAACCGGGACATAAATGTCTACCCTGGTACCTTTGCCGGGTTTGCTGTCGTAGTGAACCGTTCCACCAAGGGCCAGAACCCGTTCTTTCATCCCGATTATTCCATATGATTTTTTTTCTCGGGCAGCATCAGGATCAAATCCCACCCCGTCATCACTTACCCGTAAAAGCAGGTCACCATCGGCGTGGGCAATATTGATATTCACATGGGCTGCACGGGCGTGCTTCAGGATATTGTGTATGGCTTCCTGTAGTATCCGAAACACTGTTATTTTTACAGTATCGTCAACATTATACTCTTCTTTGACAGAATTCACGTCAAATTCAATCCCTGTACGCTCACGTGCCTGTTCGCATAACCATTCTATGGCGGGAATGAGTCCAAGATCATCAAGAATTCCAGGCCGCAGTTCAGAAACTATCCTTCGCACGGTACGAATTGTGGTGTCGATGAGGGAAATCATCTGGCTGGTCTTGTCCTGTATTTCGCTGCTTGATTCATCTACTCTTTTCTTGAGCCACGCCACATCCATTTTTAAGGCGGTCAACTGCTGCCCCAGTTCATCATGAATTTCACGTGAAATTTCGGTGCGCTCCTGCTCCCTGACCTCACTCAGGTTGGTGTACAGCTCCGATAACTCTAACCCCTTTCTTGCCAGTTCTGTCTCGAAACGTTTTCGCTGTATGGCCAGGGCATAATATTCACCAAGACGTCCGGCAGCCTCGGCGTCATCTCCGGTATAGTTTTGCTCTGGATTGAACAGGCATATCTGTCCGACCAGTTCATCCTCGAGAACAACCGGACATGACAGATATTTTTTCACATGCGAACTCATCTTTTTTTCAAGTTTAGTCTGGTAATGAAGTGCAAGATCATTGATATAACAGCATGTTTCATCCTCCAGAGTCTGTCCCCCCAGTCCCCCGTAACCTCCATTCTCGTTCTCGGGAAACACCAGCTTATCATTTTCTTTTACCGCGTACTTTGCCACGATACCGCTTGAAAATGAATGTATAACATTCTTTCTTTCCACGGGTTCTATTTCAGATACGTATCCTTCTTTACTTTTTGTCAGGCTTCTTGCCTGCTCAAGTATGGCATCTGATATGTCTTCGATAGTAGACTCTGAGGAGATCATGGTGCGATAGATTGACGACAATGCCGACACCTGGCTGTAACGCCGCAAGAGCTCTGCCTCGGCGTTCTTTCTGTCGGTAATATCATACATCATGGCCTGGCACGAAACTCTTCCGTCAGCATGATATACCGGTGTTCTTACCATGTAATACCACCTCATGTCAGAGGGATTGAATACTTCCTGTTCTACCTCCCTGCCTTCAAGCACATCATCTATTACACACCAATCACATATGTCTTCTTTACCAAACACTTCACGAAAACATGTACCACCCGTACCTTTATCTCCAATATGCTTTTTCAATCGTTCATTCATGAATACGATTTCAAAATCACCGGAACACATGTATATAAAACCGTTGAATGATTCTACTATGGCACGGTATCGTTCTTCGCTCTCACGCAGCAATAGCTGTGAGTGTTTCTTTTCGGTAATATCCTCATAAATTGTAAGGGCACCCGTAACCCGGCCCGACGGATCTCTCAGCATTGCCACGTTCAGGTTCACATCCACAAGATTTCCGTCCTTTTTTCTTCGCTGCACCTCAAAACTTGTAAGCCCGCCCGCTTTCTGGATGTTCTGAAAATGCTCTTTCAGGTTCATTGACTCAAACTCGGGAATTATGGGTATCTCCCGCGCTTGCACCTCTTCTTCTTTCCATTGAAACATATCTTCAGCAGCGGTGTTCCACAGGGTAACCCTGGCATCTGTATCCACGGCAATTATGGCAAGGGGTGCCGAGTCTACGATGGAAGTTAGAAGATTATTCTTGGAAAAAAGTTCGGCCTCGTTTCTCTTTTTCTCCGTAACATCTTCAACCATCGCAAGCACACCCAGAACATTACCCGCTCCGTCATTCAATGGTGTGGCAGAAACGCTTACGTATATTTGAATACCGTCTTTTCTTTTAACGGCAACCTCATTTCCGATGAATTTTGTTCCCTGAATTACACTCTTGAAGGCGTCTTTTAAATCTATGTCTATAGCCAAGATTACATCGTTTACATCCTGCCCCATAACTTCTTTTTCATTCCAGCCAAAAATACGTTCGGCAGCCCTGTTCCACATGATGACAACCCCTTCCACGTCCACATGAATTATCCCAAGGGGAGATGAATATATGATAAGCTGCAGCATCTGGTTGGTTTTCAAAAGGTTCCGTTCGATTCTCTTGGGCTCTGACATATCTATTGAAGCAATGATAACCCCCCTGGCGAGGTCTTCCGGATCAAGGGGGGAGGCGTGAAGAAGGCATGGAAACTGGTCACCGTTTTTTCGAGCCCACCGGGTTTCATACCTGGCAAAACCATGGCGGTAAAGATCTGAGTATAAGACCTCTCCAAGTCTTTCATGCTCTTCTTCGGATTCATATAATTTCACCACTTGCTGATTAATCAACTCGCTTTCATCATATCCCGTCATCCGCGTCAGGGCTTCGTTCAGCCATACTATTGTACGTTCACGCAGCAGTGCAATCCCCACGGGAGAGGCTTTTAATACCGCCTTCATCTGGTAGTCTTTTTCTTTTATTTCCTGTTCAGCCATCCTTTTTTCGGTTACATCCTGTCCGGATGCGAGCAGACCGGTTATTGTGCCGGTATCATCCCGGAGAGGCATATTATGCCACGATACAATTTTTCGCGCGCCATCCCGGGTGATTATTTCGTTTTCATAAAATCTCAAAATACCGGTTTTACCCTGCATCATTTTCCCAAATACTTCTGCCGTATCGTTTTTTAATTCTTCCGGCACAAAGGTTTCGAACCAGTTCATCCCCTTCAGCTCTTCCGCTGAATAACCGAGAACCTGGCACCCCATGGTATTTATAGTATCAATTTTACCATCAGTATCGAGCACCATCATAATAGCAGGTGCGGCATTAAAATATCGTTGTGCCAGGTTTCGCTCATACTCGAGATTTCCCTCGATCTGTACACGGTAAAACGCGTTCTCAATTACCGACCACAACTCTTCTTCACGAATGGGCTTTATGAGATAACCGTATGAACCCGCTTCCTTCGCCCTGTCAAATATTTCCTCGCTGGGCTGCCCGGTCATGAATATAACGGGTATGGCGTAATCCGCCTTTATAATATGGGCAGTCTGTATACCGTCAATCCTGTCATTGAGCATTATGTCCATGAGAATTACATCGGTATTGTGACTTTTAACATGCTCTATAGCCTGCTGCGAAGTATTCACGATATGTGGGGCATCATATCCAAGGCTGATAAGCATAAGCCGCAGCATACTTGCAAGTGACTGCTCATCATCAACGATCAGTATTTTTTTATCAGTATTCATGGTTTTCTACCTGGTGATAACCGGTTCTTTGTATCATCCGGTATGCAGTATAGCATTACAGGGTACGATGTAAATACAATTTTTCCTTATCCCTCAACAGGAAACAGTTTTATCGTTCGCAATTGATTTCTCACTGTCATTCATGCGTCTGTGAAAACTATATCTAAAATTAAACACAACAATTATTTCTCACGCGGAGCCACGGGGAACGCGGAGAGTTTCGTAAAATTCCTCAGCGCCTCCGCGCCTCCGCGTGATAGTTATTGTGTATCGATGAAGAATATCAAGTTATATGGTTTGCACTATTCACTATTCATCTATAGCATTTCTGAATAAGTCATTTTATTATTGACTTCCCTCATTAGCGCTATATGTTTATATATCAGGCAGGCAAAGAATTCATTTTCTATAGCCGCCCGAAGAAGGTGAACGTGGACAAGCAGAATGTACTAATTGTTGAAGATGAGCCATTAATCGCCCTGGACATCAAGAAAACCCTTGAAGAGAAAGGGTATGAAGTTGTTGGTATATCGGCAAACGGAACCGATGCCCTTGCCATGGCTGCCGACTACAAGCCGGACATTGTACTCATGGACATAATGCTTGATGGGGATATGGACGGCATTGAGACCTCCATGCGACTGCGTGAACAAGTGAACCCTGCCATAATATACGTAACTGCCAATACCAATAAAGACATTCTCAGTAAAGCCATAACCACCAATCCATACGGATATCTCAATAAGCCGGTTAACGAAATTGATCTTTTAGCCACTATCCACACTGCCCTGAACACTCATACTTTACAACAGCAACTGGTCGAAAGCGAATCACGATATCGCCAGCTGTTTAACAGGGCTGCGGATGCCATGTTTATCCATGATTTTGACGGTAACTTCCTGCAGGTAAACGACGCTGCATGCGAAAAACTGGGGTACACCCGTGAAGAATTATGCTCCATGAATATCCGTGATATCGATACCCCGGAATATCAGCACCTTGTCCCTGAAAGAATTGAGCATCTGCACAGCCAGGGAAGTTCTTTTTTTGCTACCAGTCATATACACAAAGAAGGATACACCATCCCGGTAGAACTGCACAGTATTCTTATCAACTATGAAGGCTGCCAGCGAGTAATGAGTACCGCCCGGGATATATCCAGGCGAAAGAAGCTGGAGCATTCACTTGAAAACACCAGGGAAAAGTTTAAAAACATTGTAGACCTGTTGCCGCAGCTTGTAGCATATACAGATCGTAACCTGGTATACCGTTTCATCAATAAAAGATACCTCTCCTTCTTTAATACAGAAGAAACGTCAATTGTGGGCAAAAAACTTCCCGATGTAATAGGCGACAACGCGTATAAGTTAGCCGAAAAACACGTTACCCGTGCCCTTGAAGGGGAGCATGTTGAATACCTCGAACATTATGATTACAAGAATGCCGGCCCGCGTTACATGGATGGTAAGCTCATCCCCGATTATGCTGATGACGGTACCATAGAGGGCTATTTTGCTATCCTTACCGACATTACATCTCATATCCATGACATGGAAATTATTAAGAGATCCCTTGGTGAAAAAAACGCGTTATTAAAAGAAATACATCACCGGGTTAAAAACAATTTTCAGATTATCTCAAGCCTCATTAACTACCAGGTAAATACAACCAGCGACCCGGTTATAAAAGATATTCTGTGTGACATTCAGAACAGGATATTCGCCATGGCCACCATCCATGAAAAATTCTATTCATCAGAATCATGTTCATCAATTGATTTCTCACGTTTCGCGAAAACCATCACCGATGAACTGTGTCATTCATGTGTTACCGGGACATGTGATCTTATAGTTCAATATGACCTCGATCCGGTATTACTTGGACTTGATGAGTCTATACCCCTGGGGCTTATTCTCAACGAGGCGGTGTCAAATACCCTGAAACACGCTTTTACCGAAACCAGCCAGGCACACAAGACATTGTCCATATCCCTGAAAGAATCGTCTACCCGCATGGTGCACTGTACAATCTCGGATAATGGCATTGGGATTCCGGAGGATGTTGATATAAATAACCCGGTTAACTTCGGCCTCTCCCTGCTGCATCTTCTTTCACGCCAGTTAGACGCGCGAATTACAATCTCGTCCGAGAAAGGAACCAATGTGGAGGTAATATTTTCAAAAAAGCAGGCTCACCCCAGGTCCCTGTGAATGAGAAACTGTTATCAATAACAACAAAATCTATAAAATTGCATTTCCACAATTTTTTTAACCACAGATACGCAAAGTTAAGTGAAAAGTAAGAAGTGATGTATGATCAGAATTATTTGAAAAGTGAAGTATTGCGTTATATGATTATAAGGCGTAATTGGGTACGCGCAAAACGTTTTTGTTTATTTGGGCAACCCCATACACGCAGATGGACGAAACACCCCGCTAACTGGTTCGGAAAAGACAGCGTTTATGCCGGCTAAGAGAAGATTAAGTTTACCGGAGAAATGCATATGAGTGATAAAAATAAAAAAACTCTTCTCCTCGTCGAAGATGAAGCAATAACCGCGATGGATGAGAAGCAGCAGTTAGAAAATATTGGCTATTCTGTGCATCATTTGTTAAATGGTGAAGATGCTGTTCAAGCAGCCCTTGACCCTGATTCAAAGTTTGATCTTATTCTTATGGATATTAATCTTGGCCCTGGCATTGACGGCACAGAGGCTGCTCAAGAGATATTAAAGCATAAAGAAATACCGGTTGTCTTTTTGTCATCACATACAAAACCTGAGGTTGTTGAAAAAACAGAAAAAATAACTTCTTATGGTTATGTGGTGAAGAGTTCTTCAATAACCGTGCTCGACGCCTCGATCAAGATGGCGTTGAAGCTTTATGAAGCAAAAATTAAAGAAAAAAAGCATGAAGAGGCCCTGCGCGAAAGTGAAGCAACTATCAGGAAAAAACTCAAGGCAATCACTGAACCAGAGGGGGATATAGACACGCTTGAACTTGCTGATATTATCGATTATGAGACATTGCAGATTATGATGGAGGATTTCTATACTCTTACTGGAATAGGGTGCGCGATTAATGATGTTTCCGGGAAGATCCTGGTTTCTTTTGGCTGGCAGGATATCTGCACTAAATTTCACAGGGTTCATCCGGACACTCTAAAAAATTGTCTGGAAAGCGATATTATACTGTCTCGTGGTGTACCGGCTGGGAACTTCAAGATTTACCATTGCAAAAATAACCTGTGGGACATCGTGACCCCGATTATGATTGATGAAAAACATCTCGGCAATATTTTTCTTGGACAGTTTTTTTTCGATGACGAAGCTCCTGACTACGAGCTATTTAGAGAACAGGCACGGCAGTATGGATTCGATGAGACAGAATACCTGGCAGCCCTTGACCGGGTTCCTCGTTTTAGCCGGGAAACAGTTGACAGGGTCATGACCTTTTATTCCAGGCTCGCCGGAATGATATCATCGTTGAGTTATACTGCGATCAAACTTTCACGAAATATCGTTCAGCATGAACATGCAAAAGAACGGTTTAAGGAGAGCGAAGAACAATTCAGGATATTCGTAGAAAACGCAAACGACATTATTTACCAGTTAACCCCTGAAGGGGTATTCACTTTTGTTTCTCCAAATTGGACAGAGATTTTGGGATATCAACAGGAAGAAGTTATCGGAGAGCAAGTCGAAAAATTTGTACACCCCGATGATTTACCCCTTTGTATTGAATTTTTAAATAAAGTGTTGTCTACCGGAGAAAAAAAAAGCGGGGCTGAATACAGGGTAAAACATAAAGATGGTACGTGGCGGTGGCACAATTCAAATGGAGCGCCAATAAAAGATAAAAACGGTAAAATCATTTCTTATCTTGGTATCGCTCGTGATATCACCGAACGCAAGAAAGCGGAAAAAGCGCTACAGGAACGCGTAAAAGAATTGAATTGCCTGCAGGCCCTTTCAATGTTAATTGAAAAAGAAGACATCCTGGAGAATATATTTCAGAAGTTTGTCGATGTTATGGCGGCTGCCTGGAATTACCCCGAAATTGCCTGTGCCCGAATACTTTGTGAAGGGCGACAATATCAATCAGATAATTTCCGTAAAACCGACTGGCGGCAGTCCGCAGATCTCAAGGTTATGGGCAAGTCCGCAGGTATTGTAGAGTTGTGTTACCTCGAAGAACGCCCCCTCCTGGACGAAGGTCCGTTCTTAAAAGAAGAAAGGAACCTGATTAACCTGATCGGCGAAAGACTGGGAAGAGTCATCGAACGTAAACAGGCGGAAGAAGCAATTATAAAACAAAATGAAGACCTTGATGCCGCGAACGAGGAGTTTAATGCCGCGCTTGAAGAAATGGAGGCCGCCAACGAGGAGCTTATTGTTGCTAACAACGAACTGCAGAAAGCGGAAAGTATCGTTAAAGCAGAGCGTGAACAATTTCTTTCAATTCTTAACAGCATAGATGAGGCAATATATATATCTGATACTGATACCTATGAGATTCTTTTTGTAAACCGGTACCTCGAAAAATTTATATCACAGGATTACATCGGTTCTAAGTGCTATGCAACACTTCAGGGCCGTGGCTCTCCCTGTGAGTTTTGCACAAACCACATCATACTCAGACAAAAACCCGCGCCCTGCAAATGGGATTTTTACAATACATCATTAAACAGACATTATTCTATTGTAGACCGCATCATTACCTGGCCAGACGGCCGTGAAGTACGCTTTGAACTTGCTATTGATATAACCGAACGTAAACAGGCCGAAGAAGCATTAAAAGAAACCAAACGGCTGCTTTCCGAGTCTCAACAGATAGGGAAAGTGGGCGGATGGGAATTTAACATTGATACATTAGAACAAAAATGGACTGAAGAAACTTTCCGTATTCATGAAGTTGATCTAACTTATGATAACACTGTTGAGAAGGGAATTAATTTTTATACTCCTGATTCAAAGCCCATAATTGAAAACGCAGTACAACGGGCAATTGAGTTTGCTGAGCCTTATGATCTGGAACTGAAAATTATAACCGCGAAAGGTAATCTTCGGCATGTTCACACTATAGGGAAAATCGATTTAGAAAACCGCAGGTTATTTGGATTCTTTCAAGACATCACTGCTCGTAAAATTGCTGAAGAAAATATCAGGCATCAACTATCAGAGAAAGAGACACTTCTTAAAGAAGTCCATCACCGGATAAAAAACAGCGTTTCCCAGATTGAAGGCTTATTAAGGTTGCAGGCTAATTCAACTGATAATGTCGATGTTAAAACCGCTTTGCACGATACCACTTCCCGTGTTCAGGGCATTCGTGTGCTATATGAAAAATTATTGATAGGTAATGATTATCAGGATGTATCTGTTAAAGATTATATTGAAAGTTTGATTGATTCTCTGCTCGCGGTGTTCCAGGAAAGTAAAAATATAACCATTGAAAAGAAAATTACTGATTTTAATATGAGTTCAAAAAAAGTTATACCTGTGGGTATTATCATCAATGAACTTTTGACAAACATCTTTAAATACGCATTCAAAGGGGAAAACAATAACAGAATTTTTATTGAACTGGATACGACGGATACTACTGTAATTCTTACCATTCAGGACAATGGTATTGGTATTGATAAACGGGTTTTTGAAAACAAATCGCCGGGGTTTGGTCTTACAATTGTAAAGATGCTGGCTGAACAACTTAATGGCACATATACTATTGAAAATCAAAACGGTACAAAGAGTGTTCTGAAATTTGAAATATAATTTCGCGCTCTTTTCAGATTCCCCGAAAAGAAAAGTGTTGCTCATAATAGAAAGAATTCAAGGTTAATTT
>CAZAOK010000065.1:0-3822 GCA_964486725.1 uncultured Leptospiraceae bacterium | reverse complement strand
AGTCACGGAGCGCACAGAGAATTGTTCAATACAGGTTAGTTTCATTCTTTTCAGTATAGTAGACGGTAGTTGTTGAGTTTGGTTCATAGTATAGGTTTTGCAAACTGAGAATGTTGCATTATGTAAAATATTCACTATTCACTATTCACTATTCACCAATCACTATTAACTATTTTCTCCGTGACTCCGTGAGAACCCCCGTTAAGTTTTATGATAGTTTTTCCCAAAATTCCGTGATCAGCCATATATTTTTAAAAAGTAACTTGCGCAATACCTCATATTATATATACTACCATGAGTTTTTTACCACCATTGTGGAGGATCCATGCAAGTCCCACGTGTGCTCGTAGTTGAGGACGAGGCGTTAATCGCTCTGGACACAAAAAAAACACTGGAAAACCTGGGGTACGAGGTGACCGCCATCGCCTATTCCGGGAAAGACGCCATCAGGCTGGCTGAAGAAACCCGTCCTGATATAATTCTCATGGACATTGTTCTCAGGGACGAGATGAGCGGCATCGAGACTGTTCGCATCATACATGAGAAACAGGATATTCCCGTTATCTACATGACCGCCAACGCGGACATCGCCACTATAGAAGAGGCACGGGAAACCGGCCCCTACGGGTACCTGAACAAGCCCTTCGGCGACCGCGACCTGTATTCGGCAATTGATACCGCCCTCTACAAGCATCAAATGGAGTCACGTCTTCAGCAAAGCCAGCAGCAGTTGCTGGACATGATGGAAGCAGCCCCCGCGGCAATTATAGTATATAACAGAGGTGGCATCAGCTACGTCAACCAGGAATGTGAAAAGATACTTGGCCTGGACAGGAACTCTCTTACCGGCAAAAACCTGTGGGAGTTTATCCATCCAGAACATCGTGACCTTGTGAAATCCAGGATAGAGTCAGCCCTGGATCACGAGGAAGATACACTGCTTGAATACGACGCATGTATTATCAAAAATACCGGTGAAGAATACTGGATACATTTTAAGACAACATATACCACGTATAATGGAATTGATTCATTGCTGGTTCACGGGCTGGATATATCACTGCAAAAGAATATCGAGGCGCTATTGCTTCAGAAGACCGAAGAACTTGAAGTTATCAACGAAGAGATGCAGTCTACCATTGAAGAGATGGAAGCAGTCAACGAGGAATTTGAGGCAACCAATGAAGAGTTGACCGCCACCAACCAGGAACTGCACGAAAGCCAGCTGCTGTACAGCAGCCTGTTTAAATACAGTAAAACCCCCATGCTTATCATCGATCCGAATGATGGCTCCATCATTGATGCCAACGAGGCCGCGTCCGAATTTTACGGGTATGATAATGACACCCTCGTTAAAATGAATATCAATCAGATCAACATTCTGTCAAAAGAAAAAGTACGCCATGAAATGAAAATGGCTTCATCTGAAAATCGAAGTTATTTCATATTCAGACACCGCCTTTCAGACGGCAGCGTTCGTGATGTTGAAGTATACACGGGGCCCGTAATATTGAAAGGGGAAGAGTACCTTTACTCGTTAATTCATGATATCACAGAAAAAAAGCTACTGGAGAAAAATTACAAATTTCATTCCATGCTTTTAAACCAGATACAAGACCTGGTAACAGCCACTGATCTTGAAGGAAACATTACCTATGTGAATGACGCCGAGTGCCGGTTGTTGCGAAAAACACGTGATGAACTAATCGGTAAACCCGTCAAGCAATACGGTAGTGATACGTCGATGGGGGCCACCCAGGAAGAAATATTTGAAACTGTAACCCGCGAAGGGACATGGCATGGGGAAGTCGTCAACTATGACGCTGACGGCAACCTGGTGATACTTGACAGCCGTGTCTGGAAGATATTTGATGATTCAGGCAAACCTATAGGCCTTTGCGGCATTGCCACCAATATTACCGATCGTAAAATGATAGAAGAAGAACTTGCCAGGTCTGAAAAAGAAAAATCATTAATACTCAATTCCACTTATGAGATGTACTGTTATTACAACAAGGAGCTGCAAATCCAGTGGGCAAACCAGGCGGCCGCTGATTCGGTTGCCATGAACCCCGAAGACATGATTGGATTACATTGTTACCGGTTATGGCACAACAGGGAAACGCCATGTGAGAACTGCCCGGTATTGATGGCAAAAGAAACCGGCAAAGCCCATGAATCTGAACTCAGCACACCTGATGGCAGAACATGGTTTCTACGGGGGTTTCCCATCTTTGATGAAAAAGGTGAGATAACAGCCCTGGTAGAATTCGGACAGGATATTACCGGGCGAAAGAAAGCTGAACAACAGGTGTTACAGGCATTACGTGAGAAAGAAACTCTGCTCAGTGAAATACATCACCGGGTAAAAAACAACTTCCAGGTGATTATCAGCCTGCTGAATTTTCAGTCAAGGTCTATCAAAGAACCGGAACTAAGAATGAAGGTTGACGAGATACAGCAGCGCATTCGGGCGATGGCTCTTATTCACGAAAAACTTTACCAGACAGGTAATTTGACCAGTATCGATTTCAACCAATACGCCAGCATCATAGTTACCGAACTTAACTATGCCTACTCCAGGCAAATGGATGAGAGCCTGAAAAAGATGGTTATTAAAATTGAAGATATCACACTAAACATTGAAAAAGCAATTCCCTGCGGTCTTATCATCAATGAACTGGTTTCCAACTCGCTAAAACACGCGTTTCCTGATGATACTATTGAAGACCCCTGCGTCACAATTTCGATGTATGAAAATAAGAACATGGTTTACCTGCACATCAGCGACAACGGTGTGGGACTTCCCCATGATATTGACCCGAAGAACACGCAATCAATGGGAATGTCCCTCGTCCCCCTGCTTATTAATCAGCTGAATGGCACAATAGAGGTTGACACCTCGAAAGGTACAACGTATAATATAACCTTTGAAAAATGAAAACACGTAAAATTACATTAATCATATTTTCTGCTGTCGCTATACTTTCAGTTTCAATCCTGATGGTACAACAGCACATTCAGACACCCTTGAATGGAGATACAAAAGATATGTCCATCCAACTTCCACAACCTTCAACAAAAACCGGCACAAGTGTTGAAGAAACTCTCGCCTCAAGACGATCAATACGCAGCTATAGTGACCGTCCATTGACTCTCGATACTGTTTCCCAGCTTATGTGGTCTGCCCAGGGTATCACCGGTGATAATTATTTCCGAACCGCTCCCTCACCAGGGGCACTGTATCCACTGAAAGTATACATCGTCGTGAAGAATGTAAAATCCCTTGAAGCTGGTGTGTATATGTATGAACCTGTTACACATTCATTAAGACTTACGGCACGGGGAAATGTGACTGACCAACTTGCCTCTGCCGCCCTTGGCCAGTCAGCCGTGTCCAGGGCCCCTGCTGTTATCATTATAGCCGCTGAATATGAACGGGTAACGGGTAAATACAAGAAGCGGGGTATACGGTATACCCACATGGAGGCAGGACACGTGTCCCAGAATATTTACCTGCAGTGCGAATCGCTGGATATTGGCACAGTTGCCATAGGTGCCTTCAATGATGACAGGGTTGCCGATATACTGAAAATGGAAAAAAATCATGCACCGCTGTATATAATGCCCATCGGACATCCGTGATATTATCAACCACCTTTCCCGCACACAGGGACAAAACAACCAATGCCGCATTGCTGACGGCTAAAAATAATTGCAATAATCACGGCTATCTTCTAGTTTAGCATTTACTCTTTATTAAGGATCAACACTCTATGAAAATTCTTGAAGGCGGGATGAGCAACGTTCCCGGTTTTACAT
>CAZAOK010000064.1:0-20451 GCA_964486725.1 uncultured Leptospiraceae bacterium | reverse complement strand
TAATTACTCAGCTGTCATGATTAAAAGTTTCAATTATCGTAAAATGAATAATAATTCAGCATCTCCCCCCGCCACGAAGGCGGGGGGGAGATGATCAAATTCCTTGCTGAGTAGTCACTCCGTTTCTTTTTCTTTGCGCCCTTACCGTTCTTTGCGCCTTTGCGGTAATCTTTTCAGGACAACCATGGTGAGGATATTTGATTGACAGAAATGAGGTTCAGGGTAGATTTAAGGAAAACATGTTGATACAGGTTAAATTATTATGGCTTACTGCTCTTTTTGTGATTTCAGCGGCATCGTGCGTAATCCTCATTACATCGATCTTGGAGAAGAACCTCTTGCCCCCTGTCCTAAATGTGTGCTTTCACAGTGCGAATGCGGGGGTGAAGATCCATGGTTTATCGTGAAGGATAATAAAATAATGGATTGCCCCTGCCGTGACATCCGCATGAAGATTGAAAAGATAAAATCCATATATTACAGATCCGGAATAGATAAAAAATACCAGTGGAAGTTCTTTGATTCCTTTGAGTCCAACAACAATCTTTCATCAAAGGCAAAGAACATGGCGTATGATATTGTACGTAAATTTCCAGATGTGCGAAAAGGTCTTTTCCTCTGGGGAAACCCGGGCACGGGGAAGACATTGCTCTCGTCAATTGTGTTGACAGAGCTGGTAATTCGCCATGCTATTGAAGGCAGGTTCATCAAGATCTCGAGAACCTTCTTTAACAGGCTTCGTGCCACTTTCACAGAGGGGTCGGCCACCTACGGTTCGGCCAGGGAAATAGAACAGGAACTTGAAATTGCGGATGTACTGGTTGTGGATGATTTTGGTGTGCAGCGTGATTCGGCCTGGGAGCAGGAAACCCTGTATAATCTTGTAGATGCACGCTACGAGGCGGAGAAATTCACGATATTTACATCAAACGTTGATCCCAGGCGTTCACTCCCCGAAGTGGCAGGGGGACGCATTCTTTCCAGAATCAAGGAAATGTGTGTTATCACGGAGCTTTCCGGGCTGGACTACAGGGATAAACTGTAAGAATGGTAACAGTGTATATAGGCCTGGGGTCAAATCTTGGTGACAGGGAATTTTTTATCTCTGAAGCGAAGAAACGCGTACAAAGGCTTCCCGGTACGGTTATCCTTTCTGAAAGTGACATTGAAGAAACAAAAGCTGTTGGGCATACAGCACAGCCTGATTTTCTCAACATGGTAATTAAGATAGAAACGGGCTTGTCACCGCATCATCTTCTTGATATGCTGTTGGCAATTGAAGATGAACTGGGGCGGACCCGTGATATTCCGCTGGGACCAAGAACTGTAGATTGTGATATATTGCTGTACGGTGAAATGGTGATACAGGATAACCGGCTTACTGTTCCCCACGGGGAAATAAAAAATCGTCCCTTTATTTTAAGGCAGTTGATAGAGGTGGATGCTGACTTGCGAGATCCTGTGACAAACGAGTACTACAGGGAGGTATTGAAAAATGGCTGACATTAAGAATATCAAGGACTTTGCCAAAGCGAAACAGGAGAAGAACCCCATCGCGATGGTTACGTGTTATGATTACGCCTTTGCCCGCATGGTAGCTGAATCAGGCATAGATGTTATACTGGTTGGGGATTCACTGGGTAACGTGGTGGCAGGATATGATACCACGCTGCCGGTAACACTGGATCAGATGATATATCATGCCGGTATAGTACGCCGTGGGGCACCGGACATGTTTATCGTGGCTGATCTTCCTTTCATGAGTTATCATGTGTCAGTGGAAGATACCATGCGCAATTGCGGCAGAATAATGAAAGAAACAGGGGCTAACTCTGTAAAGCTTGAAGGTGGAAAGGATTTCAGGCATATTGTTGAAAGCCTGGTAAAAGCTTCAATTCCCGTTATGGGGCATCTTGGACTTACCCCCCAGTCTGTGCACAAGCTTGGCGGGTACTCGGTACAGGGCCGTGAAGAGGACAAACGGAAACAGCTGCTGGAGGACGCGAAGATCCTTGAAGAAGCCGGTGCCTTCGCCTTAGTGCTTGAGATGGTACCGGAAAATCTGGCAAAAGAAGTAACCGAATCACTGGCCATACCCACAATCGGGATCGGGGCGGGACGTTTTTGTGACGGACAGGTGCTGGTGATCAATGACATGCTGGGTATGAACAGGGGGTTCAGTCCGAAGTTTCTCAAAAAGTACGCGGACATTTTTTCCACGGTAACCGATGCCCTTGATGCCTACGCGGGGGAAGTGAAGAAGGGTGAATTTCCCGCCGCCGAACATGGTTTCAAGTAACACTACATGTTGTGCATGTCGCTTTTTAAGACAAGGTTTTGCAAAGAAAAGGGATGCCTGTCAGCGTAATAGAGAGACCAGAGCAGCACGGTTATTATGGCATCCCTGACCAAAAGCCCCCATCCAATGGTTTCGCTGATCCCCAGGCTGGATAGTTCAAAGCATCCGCATTCGAAAGTTCTTCCCTGTGCCATGTTGATGATAATGGCAGTGATGAACACCAGCATTAGAATAATTCCCGCGGTGACCGCAGGCCTGATGTTAAATCCCATGAGAAGGCAGGTACCGGCAAACAGTTCAATATAGGGGATCACGATAGCGGCGTATGGCAGCAGGTTATCTGAAAGTATTCTGTATTGCGCTATGGAGTTGGCAAAGCCGGATGGATCGATGATCTTGAATATACTTGAATATACGAAAAGCAGGCCAATGGCAATTCGTACGATAACTGTAAGGCTGTTGCCGTATATGTATTCCTGTACTTGTCTTTTAATTCGTTTCATGAGTGCTACCTGCTGAAGAATCTTTGAAGTCATCATTCTGCTTGATGGGCAGGGATTGGGACTGCCACGATTCAATGCCCTCGCCTAATATGTAAATGGTACGGGTGTAACCCAGTTGGACAAAACGCCTGGCCAGTGTTTCAGCCAGCCCGCATGAATAATTTGAACAATAAATAATCATTTCAACAGGCCCGTTTATAATCGAATAATTTTCCTGGATAGCTTTCATTGACAGTGATTCAGGGCTGGCGGGAATATTGACAGCACCCTTGATGTGTTCCTGCGTGTATTCAGTATGTGATCGGGCGTCAACAAAAACAGCTATTCCTGATTCATGTTTAATCCGGGCTTCTTCAGTATTGATTTGCAGTATGGTATCATACTTGAGTGTTTCCCTGGATACCAGTTCAAATCCCCCGGGATGCCACGCGTTCACCAGGAATCCCGTTGCGGATGCCAGCAGCATGAGCAGCAGTGCCCTGGGCAACACTTTTCTGAATGAATTAACAGCTATCATTAATCGAACCTCAGTCCTTTATGTTGTTTCGAAACTTCTTTTTTGTACTGTTTGATAAGTCCACGGATGTGGGAATCATCAGAAGGTTGATTTTCATCCGGAAGAATAAACCGGTTGCTGTATCTTGATATATTACCGTCAGTAAGTGTTATGTCAAGTATGCCGATATGGGCCCCCCCCGATCCAGCCTGCACAATAATAGTGTTCCCTTCCTTTAGTGGTGGATCCAGCAGTGTCTGGGTATGCCCCCCGATTATAATATTTATGTCGGGGTGGCTTTTGGCCAGTTTTTTATCGTGCGCAATCCCACTGTGGGACAGCAGTATAATGCAATCCACTTTTTTCTCTTTCAGCGCACGAATTGCTTTCGCAAGTGATGGTGCGGGTTTTTTTACCCGTGTGTTTTTTTTAACATTGCTTTTATAGTACTTGAATACAGATGGATGCATGATTCCGGTAATGCCGTATGTAATGGCACCTTTGCGGATTACTCTATAAGGCTTCCAGGGGGATATCCATTTCCCATTATGGCGTATTTCTAAATTGGCGCATACAAAGGGGAGACGGGAGGCATACCTGTTTACCGCATCAGTTCCTATGGTCATTTCCTGGTCTCCCATGCAAATGGCATCGTAATCAATATGTCGCAGTGATTTTACTATGTATTTTGCAAGAGTAGGGTCTGGGCTGTAGGTGAAAAAATCACCGGTGCTGCATAGTAGAAGATCGGCGTTTTTATTTCGAAGTAACTGTATGGCGGTTGCCCGTTTTACCAGTCCACCGTTTGGGCTTGAGGGACAATGGCAATAATCAAGATTGCCGTTTAATGAATTTGTATATATCACCTGTCCCTTCTTTGTGCTTGTTTCTGAGGATGCTGAGGGGATTAATCCAGGCGGCACAAAAAATGAAATAATTATGATGATGGCAAGTAAATGTATTATTATTGAACGCATGGTTGCTATCCGGTTTAATGGTTATTTTTACTACGATCAGTTGCCTGGTAACCAGGATTACCTGATAATGCGGAAATCGTTCCGGTCTATTTTTTCATAAATCCTTTGTGTAATAAAGATCTCTACAAGCCTGTTGTCAAGTTTATTGTGATTTCCCTCTTCTTTCAAAATTGCCAGGGCTTTGTCCAGTGAAATGGGAGCCTTGTAAGGCCTGTCAGTTGCAATCAACGCGTCATATATATCTGCAAGTGCGATCATGCGTGCCTGGAGTGGAATGTTCTCTTCACCTTTTACTCCATCCGGATAACCCGTTCCATCCATTTTTTCATGATGTTTCAGGGCAAACTCCGGTATGCGCCGGTATTCCGGCGGCCAGGGAATCTTGCTTACGAAGTTGTATGTATGGGTTACATGACTTTCAATTTCCTTTCTCTCCTGTGGATTGAGGCTTCCCCGTTTAACGCGGAGATTGGTTTCAACTTCAGGGGTAAGTATACAAAGCCTGTTGCCATCGATGTCGATGCAGTCAAGGCAGGTGATGGAAGATTCGAGCTCGTCGAGCATAGCCGATACATCAGCATCCAGTATAACCGGTTCGTTCAGTTGCACTATGGTGTCCTTGATGTCTATGATCTGCTTCAGCACCCGGTCGCGATGTTCTTCCAGTTTACTGGCTTTTTTGCTGTACTGCGAGGTGGTTTCGCTGTTTATTGCCACCTGCACCTGGTCAATGGCGAACACCAGTTCCTGGTACCGGTACAGGTAATCCATTTTCAGCAGAAGATTATCAAGATCCCGTGGGTAGAGTTTTTTTGCCTTCTGGAAAATGGCAACATCTATGTACACCTTGCCGAAATCGTGAAGAAGGGCCGCGTATTCAAGCTCCTTCAGTTCACTTTCTGAAAAAAACGTGTCCTTGAAGGGGCCTTCATCTGAGTTGTTTATGGCCTGCGCAAGTTCCATGCATATCCGGGCAACCCGGAAAGAATGTCCCGACGTGGCTATGTCCCTGGATTCTATGGCGATAACCGAAGCTTTCACGAATTCTTCAAACTGGTTTCGTATCTGCAGCATCATACGGTTGTTTTCGATGGCGATTGCAGCCTGGCTGGCAACCGACTCCATCAGGCTTTCATAGCGTTCATCGAATGGCACAACTTTCGTATCAAAATCTTCGGGGGTGCTCAATACAACTTCGAAAGCTTCGTTGCCGTTGCTGTTCTCCGTCCCGTCCAGGTACTCTTTGCTGTTTATAAGCTGGATTACCCCGATTGCCTGGTCGAGATGGTTAACCATGGGTACTACCAGCATGGATTTTGACCTGTAATCATGTATCTTGTCAAATGACGAGTTGAAGGATACAGGGTCACTGTCGTTAAGAAGATAGACGTCAGGGATGTTGAGTACATTTCGTGTTACCGCCACGTACCCGGCTATTGAATTGGCATCCATGGGTATGGTAAATTCTTCATAGGGAAGCTCCTTTGAAAAAGTATGTGAATACTTGAATCGAAGCTGTTTTGTCCCGTCTTCCCTTTCTTCTATGAGATAAATACTGCCCGCGTCAGCCCCGGTGATCTTTTTGCTGAGATACAGGATGAGTCTCAGCAAACGGTCGGGGTCTTTTTCCACGGAAAGGGCCTTCCCGATATCTATGAGGGCTTCGTGATCGTGCTGTGTGTCCTGTAACTGGTTGATGTAGCGTTTGTTGGATTCAGATACGTCATTTTGAATCTGTATAAGCTGAAATCCTTTGGTGGTGAGAAACCTGAACTCGGTTTCTGATATAGATGTAGTTCGAACTGAAAGAATTGTATCGACGTTGGAGAAGGACATGGTGCCATTGCTGTCGGTATCAATGAGAACAAATTGTGTATATATCGATTTGGAGAAGGTAGTGATAATACTGGAAATTTCACTGTATTCTTCGATTGATATAAAAAAGACCAGGCCCCTGTATGTGAAAGATGGCTCTGTCTTTATATTCTCGTGGTTGAGAAGGTCATCAAAGGGGGGAGTTAATATTCGTATCCGGTCAGCATGACTTTCGGGGATTTCGACGAAATCCTGTATCTTTCGGGAAATGTAAATAATCCCGTTAAATTGTTCAAACTCCTCGGCCAACCCATCCCCCTTAATAATGTATGTGGTTCATATCGTGGTTTAACTTGTAATTTATTATCCATTCTTCGTCAATCATATTTCAGCCGGCCGGACGGGGTTTTAATAATGATACCTGCTGCATAATGAACTGCGGGGAGTGGTATAATTGTTATTGACCGAATGAGGGTATGCCCGTAACATTATTTGTATAATGAGGACAAAGACAATAACGTTCTAACCTGCAAGGAGAGACTGTACATGAAGAAAATCATGCTGCTTATAGCTGTATCTGTTATAGTGCCGGTATTCGCAAGCCAGGTGCCTGCTCACGCACGTGAGGGGATACAGCTTGACCAGTTCAATGAAACGCTGACTGAAATAGCAAAGAGAACGATTCCAAAAGTGGTAAATATATCGGCTCAGAAGATAATGAAGAAAAGCGGTCAGAAAGAGCAGATGAATCCTTTTGGAAAAAAGTTTCCTTTTAATATGCCGCCCAAATCAGAGGCAATGGGGTCGGGGGTTATCGTTGATAAAAAAGGATACATTGTTACCAACAATCACGTGATTAAGGATACCAGTTCTATTACTATTACTTTGTCTGATTCACGATCGTTCACCTGTGAAGTAGTGGGAACCGACCCCGCTACTGATATAGCAGTAATACGCATAAAAGGGAAGGTTCCTGATGATTTGCCGGTAATTGAGATGGCAGATTCAGACAAGATTCAGGTGGGAGAGGTTGCTATTGCCATTGGCAATCCATTCGGGTTTACCCAGACTGTAACCATGGGTATAATCAGTGCCACCGGTCGTGAAGGTGTGGGACTTGCCGATTACGAGTTTTTTATCCAGACCGATGCTGCCATAAACCCGGGTAATTCGGGGGGTGCCCTTGTTAACTCTGATGGGAAGCTGATTGGTATTAATACCGCCATCTTTTCGCGAAGCGGTGGTTACATGGGTATAGGGTTTGCCATACCGGCAAACATGGTAAAAAGTGTGGTCAATGAATTGATGACCAGGGGTAAAGTGGTTCGCGGTTGGCTGGGTGTATACATCCAGAACGTAAACGAAGACCTGGCCGCAAATTTCGGATACGATGGAGATAAAGGTGTACTCATCTCTGATGTAATGGAAGACTCACCGGCGGAAAAATCTGATGTGAAAATAGGTGATATTATAATCGGGGTTGACGGAAAAAAAGTTGATAACGTATACGGGCTCCGGCGGGTGATCGCGTCGAGTAAACCGGGCAGCACGGTGAACCTGAAGATAGTAAGGAAGGGAGAAACAAAAACAGTAAAATTTACCATTGGCGAAATGCCGGTGAAGACAGCCGGTAAGGATGATGAAACAAAATCACCGTCAGAAGATTCAATCGGGCTGGTGGTACACGAGATCGATGAGCGGACCGCCTACCAGTTCAGGATAAAGGACACCAGCGGTGTGGTGGTGGTGAAGGTGAAGCCGGGAAGTTACGCCGCCGCGGCTGGTATTATCAAAGGCGACGTGATCAAGGAAATCGAGAAAAGCCCGGTTGCCGGTATCGGTGATTATCACAGGCTTTTAAAAGAATATAAAGAAAAAAATACACTTCTCTTCCTGGTTAAAAGGGGAGGGGTAAACAAGTTCGTGGTGGTGAAAAAAAGCGAATGATGCGGCCTGTGGTCATGATGCCATTAGATGGGGGTATATCACTTCACGAGATACCTGTATCTAATGGCACAGGGGAATAGAATTTTACAAAGGTGTGTTAACAAAAGAATGTATCAGTTCGTTTCAAAAGTACTTTAAG
Source organism: uncultured Leptospiraceae bacterium (assembly GCA_964486725.1). Classification (GTDB taxonomy): domain Bacteria; phylum Spirochaetota; class UBA4802; order UBA4802; family UB4802; genus M55B154. The sequence continues at coordinate 12,275 of CAZAOK010000064.1, read as the reverse complement.
CCAACCCTTTCTTTTACCATGTCCAGGGTTTCAGCCGCAATAATTCTGGTTTTTTCAGCACCCTTCTTCATGATCTCCGTGATATCTCCGGGCCTTGACGCAAGCTCTGCCCGGCGTTCCCTGAAGGGTTTGAAGTATTCCCAGATGAGGGCGAAAAGTTCCTTCTTGGCGGTGCCGTATCCAAGTCCCCCCTCGAGATATTTCTGTCGCATTTCCTGTTTCGCGGTTTCATCGGCGAACAGTGAGTACAGGGCAAATACGTTGCATTTGTCCGGATCTTTCGGTTCTTCCACCGGGGTAGAGTCTGTGACGATTCCCATCACCTTTTTCTTCAATGGTTTTTCTTCTTCAAATATATTGATGGTGTTATTGTAGCTTTTTGACATTTTCTGGCCGTCAACGCCGGGTATTACCGCCAGGTCGTCGTTGATAAGTGGTTCTGGTATTACGAAGGTTTCACCATAAGTATTATTGAATCGTTCAGCGATATCCCGGGTGATCTCGATATGCTGCTTCTGGTCTTTCCCTACTGGAATAACTTCTGACTGGTAGAGTAATATATCCGCCGCCATAAGTATGGGATACGTGTACAGGCCTGAATTGGGCGTAACCCCTTTGGCAATCTTGTCCTTATAGCTGTGGCTTCGTTCAAGCAGCCCAAGGGATGTGTGGCATGCCAGTATCCATGTAAGTTCGGTTACTTCGGGAACGTCAGATTGCACCCAGAAATGGCATTTTTCAGGATCAAGGCCAAGGGCAAGAAAATCTATTGCCGCCTGCAGGGTATTGTGTTTCAATGATTCGCTGTCATGTATGCTGGTGAGGGCGTGATAATTGACTATGAAACAAAAAAGATCATGGTTTTCCTGGAAACTGATCATAGGTTCCATCATCGCAAAATAGTTGCCGATGTGCAATGTTCCCGATGGCTGGATGCCTGATAATACCCGTGACATGATAGATAACCTCTACTCTCTGGATAATGATAACGCTAAATCAATTACAGGCGGGTTGTGTTACGTCAATAAGAAAAATAGAATATTGAAAATTTCAAAATTTCTATGTAAAAAGCTAACCGCGTACATATGTATCCATGAATTCTTCTTCGGTGAGAAGGGTGATGAACTGGTCAAGCTTGGCAAGTTTGAAAATGCTTTCCACGTTTTCATTCAGGTCGAAACATATGAACTCAACGTCATTTTTTAATGCAAGATTCATGCATCGTACCAGTGACCCTATTCCAGAGGAATCTATGTACTTGAGATTTTGAAGTTTTAAGGCAATAAGCCTGGGTTTTTGATCCAGGTGTTTTTTATACATGGTTTCAAAATTGTGAACCTCGGAAATATCATATTTCCCGATGAGGTTGAATATCACCATGTTGTTTTCTTTGTGTATGTCAATCTGCATTCTTTTATATAATTCTGATATCAGGATATTATTTATCTTCGTTGCCGTGTAGTTAATGATATTTTCTGTAAAAAGTCAACAAAAAATAACTTGCAGAAATAGGTGCAGTTGTGGACAATTTCCCCGGGTAAACGTTATTTTCTGATAATGAGTCCCGCTTTGCGGGATATCAGGTATTCTATAATTTAAGAGGGGTTTTAATTATGAAGAAAAATGTTGGAATTGAAGACAGGTATATCCGTTTTCTTGTTGGGTTCTCTCTGCTGTTAAATATAATTGTGCTGGAACCGGGGATACTGGGCGGTATTATTCTTGCCGTACTGGGTATTGGCATACTGGTTTCAGTATATACAGGCTATTGCTGGGTATATGATATCCTGAATATAAGTACTACCCATGATCAGCCTCTCAATGAAGAAGCAGATGCGCCGCAGGCACAAGAATAAATATCCAGGATCTGTCAAATTTAAAAAAGCGGGAATAAAAGTTCCTGCTTTTTTTTTGACATAAATAAATAGCCATATTACTATATTGTATAAGGTTCAATCACCCTTCGATTACGATCTCCATTATCCTGGTTTATATTGAAATACTGAATTTAATTGAAAGTTATTTTTCTTAAAAAAAGTAACTACTCAGCTATGACTAAAATATTGATCATTTGCTTCATAATGAAAAGGAATTGGAACATCTCCCCCCGCCGAAGGCGGGGGAGATGCTGGATTATTATTCATTTTGGATTAATATTGAATATTCAGCATGACAGCTGAGTAATTACGATTAAATAACGTAAAATGAATAAAAATATGATGGTTCCCCCGCCGAAGGCGGGGGAACCATCTCTATATCTGTTCTTATATAAAAAATGATTTTTATTCTGATTATAGCTGAGTAGTAACAAAAAAATTGCTTTACAATGATTTTGCGTTAACATTAGAATTACATAAAATAATTAAAATATGAAATTAGTTTTTGTCAAGGGGGAGATATGGATGTAGAAAAAACCCTTCAGTCAATTCAGGAACAAATGGCTGATGTTGTAGACGCGAGAAAAGACAAGTTGTCAATAGTGGTGTTCAGTGGAGACCTGGATAAGCTTCTGGCGGCTTTTATCATTGCGACAGGTGCTGTTGCAATGGGTCTTGAGGTGGTGATGTTTTTTACCTTCTGGGCCACACCCGCTCTTCGCGATAAGAAGAAAAAGGGCAGGGGTAAAGATATATTCGCGAAAATGTTCGGTTTTATGCTGCCCAAGGGGCCGTCAAAGGTTTCCCTGTCGCAGATGAACATGGGTGGCATGGGAACTGCCATGATGAAAAAGATCATGAAAAAGAAAAATGTTTCAAGCCTGGAGGAAATGATAGAACTGGCAGGAGAACTGGGGGTGCGGATATTCATATGTGAGATGTCAATGGACCTGATGGGTTTCACCAGGGATGAGATAATAGATTATCCCGGTCTTGAATCTGTTGGAGTGGCATCATTTCTGTTAGAGGCTGGTGACAGTAAAATTCAGTTATTTATATAGATACAGGCAGACAACAGATGCTGGACATCCGCTGTTCGTTGTAGTATTTTAATTGTTGGATTAGTATAATATTTTATCAAAAAAAGGAGTTTCAAATGAGTGATATTACAGTTGACGTAAACATGGATTTAAAAGGGCTTGCGTGCCCATTGCCTGTAGTAAAGGTGAGCCAGCAGATAAAGAAAATGGATGTGGGGCAGGTGCTTGTTGCCGAAACGACCGACCCGGGAGCGCACGCGGATTTCCCTGCCTGGGCAAAATCAAGCGGCAACGAGATTCTTGATACTGTGAAAGAAGGTAACGTGTCAAAGTTTTACATTAAAAAGGTGAAGTAATAATGCTTCACCTTTTTGCAGGATTAAACAAATATTTAATTAAAGGGGTTTTATGATGTGGAATAGTATCAGCTATTTTATACTGGTGCCAATGGTATACATGGCTTTTGCCGCCCTGATCATTGGACTGATCTATAAGTTGCTGCTGGTATATTTTTCACCCGGGATGAAAGGAATAACGCCTGTTTTCCCACAAAAAGCACCTAAACTCCCGGGTATTATTACCGATGCTTTCTTTCTTCCAACTATATTTAAAAAGCAGAAAGTATTCTGGTTAATGATATTGATCTTCCATATAGCCTTTGTATTGCTCTTTGTCGGTCACCTGGAGCTGATTGCTGAATTCAGATGGATACAGGTTATTCCTCACCAGGTTTTTCTTGGAGCCGGGGCTGTTGGTATTGTCCTGATGATAACAACACTGTATTTCCTTTTCAGGAGATTCGGGCATCCATACCGGAGAATATCGGTTCCGGAAGATTATATCGTTTTGCTGGTGTTGTTTTTCTGCATCCTGTTCGGTTCCATTCTTCACCTTGCCGACAGGTATAGTGATTATGGTTCGGTGCTTCACGTTGAGGTCGAATCGTACAGATCATACCTGGGGGGTCTTTTCACGTTTCAGCCTGACCTTTCATACCTGATTACTGAAACATCGCATTTCACCATACTTGTGCTGCACGTACTGTTCGCAAACATTTTTTTAATTATGTTCCCATTTACCAAGATGGTGCATTCAGTATTCACATTTTTAGCCCATAACAGGAAGAGGATGTAATTATGGAAAAGGAGAAGGTAAGAGAACTTAAAGAGGCATTTAACAAAAAACTAAATAAACCATTGAGATATTACCTGGATCTTTGTACCCGCTGCGGACTCTGTTACGATACCTGTCACGCCTATCAGGGTGTTCCGAAAGAAATTTACACACCCGTGGGCAGGGCTGAAGTGGTACGCAAGGTATTTAAGAAGTATTTTAAACCAACAGGGTTCTTTCTGCCATACTGGGGTGATGCCACTGAAATAGATGATCATGTTATGGATGACGTGTATGAAGCGGCTTTCTCGTGTACCGGATGCCGCAGGTGCATGGTGTATTGTCCTTTTGGGATTGATATGGGCATGTTAATGACAATCGCCAAGCAGCTTTTGCTTACAAACGAGACTGCCCCCGAAGAGCTTGTAATGCTTGCCGATGGTGCGGTTGAGAAAGGGAAGAGTATAGACGACTTCAAGGAGGGTTTCAGGTCTGTCATAGAAGACCTTCAGGAAGAGGTAAAGGAAAGGCTTGGCGTGTCTTCTGCCGAAGGGCTTATACCCATGGATAAGGAGAACGCGAACATTCTCTTTGCCGGGCTTTCCGGGGCACACTCCATTGTTCATCCTGCCGTAATATTTAATGCCGCAAAAGAAGACTGGACGTTGAGCTTCTTTGAGGCGGTCAATTTCGGGTATTTCGCGGGTGATTCTGAGAAGGCGGATTTTATCGCGAAGCGTATTATTAATGAAGCCATCAGGTTGAACGTGAAAGAGGTGGTAATCGTTGAATGCGGTACTGCTTTTAGAATTCCAAAATTTTTGATGGGTGAGCTACCTTTCAAGGTGAGCAGTATTGTTGAAGTTATTCACCGGTACATTAAAGAAGGAAGAATTAAGATAAAAGAAAAGGGGGTGGAGGACGTTGTCACCTGGCATGATCCATGTCAGTTGGGGCGAAATGGGGGTGTATATGAAGAACCCAGGGAAATCATCTCCATGCTGGCCGGTGATTTCAGAGAAATGAGTCCCACCAGGGAGTATAACTGGTGCTGTGGAGGCGGTGGCGGACTGGTTGCCCTTGATAATGAAGAATTCCGAATTAAAAGCGGAAAACCTAAAAAAGAACAGATTGATGCTACAGGGGCTAAAATGGTAATCACCGCGTGTGAGAACTGTGTGTTGCAGCTGAACACCGTTAAGAGCGGCTATAACATGGATATTAAAGTTGAATCGCTGACAGAACTGGTGTCGCAGAATCTCGTATTATAATATTATCACGTATTTCATAGTGCAAAGGGCAGGGGTAATTATTCCTGTCTTTTGTATTATTAATACCCCTTAGATTCTATTTGTCGTATAAGGAGAGAAACCTTTTTATACCCGGGATCTTCATTCTCTACCTGTGTAAATACTTCCCTGGCCTCTGAAAGACGGTCCAGCCTGTATAGTATCTTCCCTTTCTGGTATAAAAATTCGGTTTTCAACGGGTTTTTTTCAAGGGCGATATCAATAGAAGACAACGCTGATTCATATTCACCTTTTTTTGATTGAAGCTTACTCAGAAGGAACAGGTGAGCACCGGACATAGACCTGGCATTAAGTGATTGAAGTATCTCAAGTGCCCGGTCATATTCCTTTTCCCTGTAATATTTTACCGCTTTCTTGAGGTAATGTGAGGGAGAAACCGGTTTGCCGATTTCCAGGATAACAAGTGTGATATCATCCTGCCTGCGTGATGTGGCGTCACGGATGAATCCATCGATGTCGCGTACTATTATATCCAGCTGCTCCCCTATGGATAATTCGCGTGAGGCCATGAGAATATTCTGAAAACGCTCCTCACCATAAAAATTTCCGGATTCGTCACGGGCCTCGGTGATGCCGTCGGTATATAGTACCAGCCGGTCATTGCTGTGCAGCTCAATATTGCTGCTTGTATATGTGAAATCGGGATTTGCACCAATGAAGAACCCGTCACTTGTTAAAGGAAATATGGTGCCGTTGTTTGTGAGAACGTATATTTCGGTATGTCCGCAATTGGTATACTCCATCTGCAGGTTGACGAGGTCCAGTATACCCAGGAAAATGGTAAAATAGAAGCCTGTTTCCACCAGCAGCGGGGTGAGAATCTGGTTAATATTTGAACAGATCGCAGCAGTTGACTGCTCTTTTTTCAGCTGGCTTTCGACTTCCGCGCTGATCATAGATGTAAGCAGGGCGGAAGGTACCCCGTGTCCCGATACATCCACGATATATAAAGCCAGGTGCTCATTGTCCAGGAATACGAAGTTATAAAAATCCCCGCTTACTTCCATGAGTGGCGCGAAATGTACCCTGCTTTGTATGTGACTGTTCGCGGGTAGTTCTGAGGGGAGTATTTTCTGCTGAACATTTTTTGCAACCTGGAGTTCAAAAATCATCTGTTCGTTCTTCTGTTGCAGCTCATGGGTTCGTTCTTCAACGAGCTTTTCAAGGTTATTCTTCAGGTTGGTAATGTTCTGATACATGCGGGAATTAGCCAGCGAAATGGAAGCGGCATTTCTGATGCTGTTGAGAAAACGCACCTCGTCACTTGAAAGAGGTTTAAGGTTGGAGCGTTCTGACATCAGTATAATACCGATCAACTCCCCGTTTTGTATAAGGGGCACTATGAAGTCCGCGTCATTGCGCTGAAGAAAGTCAAGGATCAATTTTCTGTGGTATTCATATTCAGGGCTTGTCTCTACCATTTGTTTTTCAATAATATCATTCCTGGTGCAAAGCAAAGTATTCAGAGATTCGTCAAGCATGATGGATGATCCGGCCATATTGTAATAGAGTGAATCATCCTCTTCGCGCTGTAAAAACACATCAACCGAACGAACCAGGAGGGTTCTTTTCAGGGTATCAGAAAGTTCATGAATAAAGAGGTTGAGATCTTTCAGTATGGATATATCCTCAATAAAGTGAGATTCTGTTTTTATGAGGTTGAATTTACGCCGGTTAAAAAACTGGTTTATAAATGGCTGAATGTTTGAAAAATACAGGTAATTAAGAAAAAACCAGACAACAAGAATTCCAAAAAATGTTTCAGAATCGATCTTTGAAAAATGCGGGTAAAGCAGCCTGAAGATAAAAATATTCGGTATAATTATCAATGATGATATGATTGCCCATATAAAGGTGATGTGCAGGATGCTTCGAATATCAAGCAGCCTGTACCTGAGAATACCGTATCCCATTATTGAAAGCGACAGGAAAATAAAGTTACCCAGTGGGTAAAAGTTATACCCGAGGATGGCCGGGAGGTTAAAGACTGTCAGTATTCCCGTAAGATTAAGGGCATACAGGATATACTTGATTTTCATCTTCGTTACCTGGTTGGTCTCGACACGGATCCTCTGAATACAGAGAACGATCCCATAAACCAGTACCGCGAAGGCATATACCGCGAAAAAGTTAAAGGCGATTCCTGCTTTTGCGATATATCCCCATGTGAATGAATTCAGCCCTTCTATGTAATATTCAGAATGGGTTGTCAGTGCAAAAATGATACTGAAAGCGAAGGTGATGTATTCAACTTTTCTTTTTTTTAGCTCCAGAATTTTATGGTAAAATGCCAGGTTGATGAATGGTAGAAACACATAAATCGTATGGATACTTCGTTCAACCTTAAGTATGGATTCTTTTGATTCAAGAAGATGATGGGACAGAAAAGCCGGGGCAAGCAGGGTCCACATTACACAAACCAGGGCAAACAGTATGTTTTCTGATTTAATTTTACCCTTTGCAATAGAAATGAAGGCGAGTGTTATCCCTACTACAAGTGACATCAGGGGTGGGATCATGTATATGTTAAGGTTATGAATCAACTGGTCCATTGTGTTGCTGTAATCCTGTATTCTAAAAAGTGTATATTAAATATAAATATGTACATATAAATTATACCGCATTTTTCTGTCGCACAAATAAATAATTAGTTCTGCCTGCTGGAAGATTCTAAAGAAAACCCCTCAGTCGCGCAGGCTGAAGGGCTTTCTCGTATTCATTGGTCTAAGCCGCGATGATGCCTGCTATCGTTTCAAGTTGATCAATTCCTGCAGCATCTGGTCTGACGTGGTAATGGTTCGTGAGTTTGCCTGAAAACCTCTCTGGGTTATGATCATGTCGGTAAACTGTTCTGAGAGGTCCACGTTTGACATCTCCAGGGTTCCGGCAACCACTTTTCCCCTTCCTGCTTCCGCGGCCGGCCCGATGTTTGGCAGTCCGGAGTTGTTTGATACTTCGTACAGGTTCTCACCCACGTTTTCCAGTCCCTGCTGGTTGGTAAACACGGCCGTGGCAACCTGTCCCACCGCCTGCTTTGTGCCGTTTGTATAGACCGCGGTTATTATGCCTGAATTATCAATGGTGAATGATTCCATGTAACCCATGCTATACCCGTCCTGCTCAACTGCTTTTGTGGTTGAGGGGGACGAAAACTGGGTTATCCCTTCAGCCAAACCTGAACTGCCAAGATCCAGCCTGATATTGCGAACCGATGGGTCACCGGCTACCCGGTAATTCAGGTTGGCTATCAGACTGCCCTGGTTGGATTCATCCGGGCTTGATTCATCCGCTACGGATACCAGCCGTCCTTCCGGTGTAAACCGAAGGTTAATCCTGCTGCTGGTGTTTTCCTGGTTTTCCTGGTTGGCACCGGCAGGTATATCGAGTGTAACGGGACCTTCCGTGTCGGTTACTGCCGCGGAGGCTGTCCACTGGTTGGTGTCGGTTTTCCATATGTTCAAAGTGAGCCGATGGGGATCACCGAGATTATCATATACGTCTATGTTGGTGGTGACACCTGCCGATGCTCTCATCTGGGCAGTGGCATCTGGAGGCAGAACCGGTAACTTGGAGTCAAGGTTGCATTTATAGCGTACGTTGGTAGTTTCCCTTGCCGGGATCTTGTCATATACCGGCACAACGATATCTTCAACGGTGCCTGACGAGTTGATTACCTTCTCACCCGTGTTGTCGGTGGTTGCCATCCAGCCCTGAACCTTCAGTCCGTTCGCGGGGTTAACAAGTGTGCCGTCCTTGTCCAGCGCAAAAGTGCCGGCCCTGGTGTACATGTTCTTATCGCCGTCTGCCACGATGAAAAGGCCATCACCTGATATTGCAAGGTCGGTCTGGTTACCCGTGGTTTCCAGGCTTCCCTGTGTGAATATCTTATCGATGGAGGCAACGGTCATTCCCAGTCCAACCTGCTTGGGATTTACGCCCCCCCTGTTCTCTTCCGGCTTGGCAGCACCGGCAATGGTCTGGGACAGCATGTCCTGAAATGTTACCCTGCTGGATTTGAATCCATGGGTGTTCACATTCGAAATGTTGTTTCCGATTACGTCCATCCTGGTCTGGTGATTCTTCAAACCTGAGACGCCGGAGAATAGTGATCGCATCATAGGGCAGATACTCCTGAATTATCAGTTTTTAACGAATATTTATTTACCTGCTCCTTCCGGAGCTACCATAGTCTTTTTAATACTATCGTTATTAATCGAATTATTCTTAACAGTATTGTGTGAGCTGTTTGACTGGTTTTGCAGGTATTTTTCAATCACCTGCTCTCTTTCACGGGCAACCGGTGCCTGCTCAACTGTGGAAACCTGTTGTGCCGCGGCCTGTCGGGGCTCTTCTTTTTTGGGAGGATATACCGCGTGAATATGCTCCATGGATACCTCCTGGCCCTGGATCTCGAGTTTCATGCCGCTCCTGGTAAAGACGATCCTGGAAACTTCACCTCTTAGAGAAGTGCCGCTTTCGGGAATGAATGCCTCAACCTCTTTACCCAGGAGGGCGTAGGCGTCCCCTGATTGCGAGCGGGTATTGAGCTTCTCAACCCCCTGGCTGATGTTGGTCATCTGCTCAAGTGATGAAAACTGGGCCATCTGACTGATGAATTCCCTGTCCTTCATGGGGTTAGTAGGGTCCTGGTGACGCATCTCGGTTACAAGTAGCTTGAGAAAGGAATCACGTCCCAGTCCGCCGGGAAGCTTTCCTTTTTCCGCCTTGATTTTCTGGTTTACTTCATTCGCCTGCCGGTTGGCATGTGCCTTATCGGCGGCTGACATTTGTGTATTTATTTCACCCATATACTGCTCCTATATGATAAGATCAATTGAGCCGTCGTGGACGGGATAGTACGCCCCTGTATCATAATCCTCGGCAGCCAGGTGCCCTGGAATGCCGGGAATTACCTGTGTTTCTTCATCGGTATCCTGCTTCTGATGACCGCCATTACGTACATTCACCTGGAACTCTCCCACGGATATGCCCTGTTCCTGCAGTGACTGTTTCAGGTGGGCGAGATGGTCCATCAGCATCTGCCGTGCCTCAGTGTTATCTACCAGGAAACGGCCGTTTAACACGCCATGTTCAAGGCCAAGATTGACATTGAGATTGCCAAGTGAATCAGGGTGCATCTTCATGGAGATAGACCCATTCTGGTTGTTCAGAACCGTCATTTTTGCCTGCTGCATGATCTGCTGCAGTTGCTGGTCAAAGACTCCCTTTGCAGAAGCATGTGATGGCATATTGCTGAGTGAAGCCTGGCCAAAGAGCCTGTGATTGCTGTTGTTAAAGTTGAATGATGAATTCTGCTGGTTCTGCTCGGTATTACTTCCGGGAGCATCAGAATGTGGTGTGACAGCCGGGGTGCCCGCGATATTCGTTTTTGCCATATCCGTATTTATTTTCGGATCAACGATACCCGTTGATGCCTTTGCGGGTGTCTGCTGTTTGCTGGCAGCCTCGTGACTGATCTTTTTAATGGTGTCTGCCAGTTCTGATAAAAGTTTTTTAGTATCTGTGTTATCCATTGGTTCGAATAACTTACGGTTGGCCGCGTGCGCCTTCTTGGCAGGATTTTCAATTGATCGAATGAGTTTCTCGATATCATCAGCCAGCTTCGCGGACAGTTCTGAGAATAGGCTTTTGTCTGCTTTCATCCCTGAACTGTTCAATGATTCCAGTAATGAGCGCAGTTGGGTTTTCAGGTCTTTTACTTCTTTAAGGCTATTGGGCAGACTGGACAACAGTTTCTCAAGGTTTTTTAGAGACTGTTTCAGCGTATCCATATCCGGGCTGTTCTTCATTTTTTCAATATCAGCACGAATTTGCTGAACCAGGGCGTTAATATCTGTATTTTCTGAATTGAGCGTATCCTTATCGGTAATATCTTTTTCGTTGGCGGGGGACTTAACCTTACCTGCTGTTGAATTATGTACTATGTTTTTCTCAGAATCATTTTTCTGGTTTGAGTCTGTCTCTTTTGTTCTTTTGGTATTATCATTCTGATTTAATTCAGCTGCCTGGTAAGTTGTTTTATCATCATCAGCCGGTTTATTCTGTGTTTGCCTGTTGTATTCAGTTGTATTGGGGTCAAATTCGTTGTTGCGTGTATCAGCATCAGCGCTCTCACCCCTTAAACGAACGGATTGCAGTGTATCAAAAAATGAAGTTGAGGGATCCTGAAGCCGTGTATCGCCGGATGATTGCCGTCCGGTTGCCCCTTCCTTGATAGATTGCAGTTCAAATGGAACCATGTTTATCATTTGATGCCTCATGCATTATTATACTGTCGTAATAGCGGGATCACGTCTCCTGCTGCTATTAATATCGAAAATTATAAAAATAAACTGAACGGAAAATTCGATTAATTACTGAATGTGCTAAAATTGAGGTATCGCAGGGTTATGGCTAAAATAATAAATTTGAGCAGGTGATAATGATTATATGTGATTTGATATATGAAAATTTTATTAAAAAAATAAATTTTTTTTGTTGTCAAATATCACTGGTGCTATAACTATATATGTAACTTCTGCGTTAGTCGCAGTTAGTTTATGGATACTTCCATAATTGCCGATCCTCCATTTTGGATCCCAGACTCACGTCCCCAAAACGGGAGACCTCTTGGACACTCATCCCTGCCCCAAAGCAGGGATGCTTTTTTTTTATACCCTCCATTTTTTAAGGAAAACCGCAAAGGCGCGAAGATCGCAAAGTTCGCTAAGAAAGAATTGAAAAATTAGGCTCATTCCGGAATTTTGGGGAAAACCTTCCAGCAGTCCTTCTTTATGCTCATGCATTCTTTTTTCACTTTTCACTTAATTCCATATCTGCGGTTAAAAAATTATTTAAAATGAAATTTCAAAGATTATTGGTAACTACTCAGCTGTCATGATTAAAAGATTCAATTACCGTGAAATGAATAAAAA
>CAZAOK010000063.1:0-20543 GCA_964486725.1 uncultured Leptospiraceae bacterium | reverse complement strand
GTTCGGTATCATGCAACGCAACGAACCCCCTCTCAATCTCCCCCTTGAAGGGGGGAGAGGGTAAAGTTCAAGCCATTACCCGAACACCAGATGCTCCCCCACCCCCAGTTCTGCGGCAACGTATCGTGCAACCACCTGGCCAAGCCAGCCGGGCTGATGGGCGTCGGAGCCGATGACAAAACGGAAGCTGTCAAGCCACGGGGTATAATACTTACGCCAGTCGTTGCGCCACACGTAGCGGTTGTTTATCTCGATGAGGGTTTCAGGCGGCACCTTCGAAAGGTCGGTCTCGAACACCTGGGGATGTGCCACGATGACAGGCCTGCCGCTGGCAAGCAGCACCTCAAGCCCACGGTAATCTTCAGAAGTGTCCCGGCAATGGTACATGTAATACTCAAACGGCATGCCGGCGGCTTCGCCTGCCAGGGAGGCCCCGTCCACCTCTGTACCTAAATAGAAGCCGTTACTCTTGACCGTATCCCGGTAGGTATCAAAGGCATCTACCAGGTACTCGAAGTGATCGCTGATGCCAGCCGAGCGGGCGTGACCCACCGACGCGATGAACTCAACCGTCTGTTCGAGAACTACGGCACTGTCACCTGTTGAGAACGTGGTATGTATGTGAAGGTCTTGTGGTACAACGGGGACGTGTATTTTATTAAGTGTCATTTAATATTTCCTGGTTAATATCTGGATGCTATATTTATTGACAAAAAGTTAAATAAATATATATTAATACTATCATATTACCTTCTATCTTTCCATGGATTTGATGGTGATAATTATTAGAAAATCAGGGAATACAAATGACAATAAGAGTTGTAATTGAATATGATGATGTAACGGAAAGTTACGCCGCATACTGTCCGGAATTACCTGGATGCACCAGTTGTGGTAATACAGAAGAAGAAGCCTTTCGTAATATGAAAGAAGCGATAGAGCTATATTTCGAGCCTACCGATATACCCCTTGAGAATAAACAGGTCTATAAATTGGCCATCTAATGCCTAAAAGATTAACCGCGAAAGAAATAGAGAAATTTCTTGCCACTGCAGGATTTATTTTAGTCTCTCAAAAAGGGTCACATAAAAAATGGAGACATCATGAAAACGGCAGGCAGGTAATTGTGCCATATCACGGCGGTAAAGATTTACCAATAGGTACTACAATGAGTATCGTAAAAGGAAGTGGTCTCGGAAAAGAATATTTTGGATTATAAATCGATCCAGTAATCCATTCTTCATAAATAATCACCCCTCTCAGGATTTTCCCTTGCATAAATAGGCGCAGGCTGTTTAAATGTTATCCCTTCAGTAAACGAATAATCATTTCATTAATATACGAGGTGTTGTAATGAGATCAGACAAGGCTAAAAAAGGTGTAGAACGAACCGCCAACAGGGCGTTGATGCACGCCACCGGCGTGACCAGGGGAGAGATGGAGAAGCCCTTTATCGGCATATGCTCATCTTTCACCGACCTGGTGCCGGGGCATATAAATATGCGGCAGCTTGAACGCCGAATTGAACGCGGGGTTGCCGCCGGCGGCGGAGCTCCATTTATCTTCTCGGTACCGGCGATCTGTGACGGCATTGCCATGGGACATGAGGGTATGCACTACTCCCTCCCCTCCCGTGACCTCATCGCCAACATGGTTGAATCAATCGTTGAAGCCCACCGGCTCGATGGAGTGGTTTTCATCACCAACTGTGACAAGATAACCCCGGGCATGTTGATTGGTGCCGGACGCTTGAACGTTCCAGCTATATTTGTCACTGCCGGTCCAATGCGTTCGGGTCTTCTGCATGGCGAACGCAAGCTCTCGCTGGTGCGCGACACCTTCGAGGCGGTTGGACGCTATTATAATGATGACATCAGCATAGACGAGCTGAAAGAGCTTGAATGCGAGGCATGCCCCACCGGCGGCTCATGCCAGGGGCTGTATACTGCCAACACCATGAACTGCCTCACCGAGGTGCTGGGTATGAGCCTTACCGGCAGCGGCACCGGCCTTGAGGGAAGTTCCAAGAAACTTCGGTTATCCGAAGAGTCCGGTGAACGTATTGTTGACCTTGTGCGTGAAAATATCAGGCCGCGGGACATCATGACATCTGAAGCATTCAGAAACGCCATCAGGGTTGACCTGGCACTGGGTGGCTCTACCAACACCACCCTGCATATCCCCGCCATCGCGTGGGCTGCAGGTGTGGATATAGACCTGAAGGTATTTGATGAGATCGGCAGAAATATTCCACAGATCGCTTCAATCCGTCCCGGGGGCGATTACATGATGGAGGACGTGGAATCCGCGGGAGGAGTACCCGCCGTCTTGCGTCGGCTGGTTGATGACCTTGAAGACAGCCCCACGGTAAACGGTCGATCCATCGTCGAAATTGCAAAATCATCACCGGTATATATCGACGATGTTATTCGGGACAAGAAAAATGCCTACAGGCCCGAGGGCGGCATTTTTGTGCTGCAGGGCAACATAGCACCCGAAGGCTGCGTGATTAAGGTTGGTGCTATCGATGAAAAGATGAAGGTCTTCGAGGGAAAGGCGAAAGCCTTTGACAGCGAAGACCTGGCCATGCAGGCATTTCAGGACAACAAGATCGGTGCCGGTGACGTGGTGATAGTCCGCTACGAGGGGCCCAAGGGCGGGCCCGGCATGCGGGAATCACTGGCACTTACCGCGGCCATCGCGGGAAAAGGTCTTGGTGATAAGATCGCCCTTATCTCTGACGGACGGTTCTCAGGGGGCACAAGAGGCATCAGCATCGGCCACGTGTCCCCCGAAGCCTTTGACGGCGGTGTTATCGCCCTCATAGAAAACGGTGATAACATTAAGATTGATCTGAACGCACGTTCCATTGACGTGCTTGTTTCCGACGATGAACTGGCTAAACGAAAAGAAAAATGGAAACAGCCGGAACCCCGAATAAAAACGGGCTGGCTTTCCCAGTACGTGAAGCTGGTGCAGAGTGCCGCGAAGGGGGCCCGGCTGGAATAAATTTCATCCAAGCTGGAGGGAAGTATCATGATACATAGAAAGGTTCTCCCGTTACTGCTTGTACTCCTGCTGGCGCTGACGGCGCTGGCGGGATGCAACAAGATAATGCACAACATCGTCCTCCCCATTTATTCAAAGCTCACCCTTGATATACCCGATGTTCCCAGGGACCAGGTTATCTGTTTCGCGCTCTACACCGTGCACAACGGTGTGATGAAGATGACGGCGCAGCTCTACCCGCTGGAAGACGACGAAGACCGAACCGTCCGCCTGCAGGTTATGCGGGCGGGTAAATGGGAAGAGATAGCCTCCACGGAAATAATCGAAGAAGGCTGGACCGCCCATTTCAGGGTAAAGAACTGGAACCATTCCAGGAACATACGGTACAGGGTGGCCCACGGCGCCAAGGCTTTTTACACGGGCACCATCAAGAAGGATCCCGTCAACAAGGACACCATCGTGGTGGCCGCCTTTACCGGCAATGCCATCTACAAGTGGGCCGGTGGTGATATTCCAAAGGACGACATCGTGGCCAATATCAAGCTTCTTGATCCGGATCTGCTTTTCTTTTCGGGTGACCAGGTGTATGATCATTACTGGCATTACGCCTACTGGTTGAAATTCGGCAGGGAGTTCGGGGACGTGATCCGCAACATCCCCACCATCACCATACCCGATGATCACGATGTTGGGCAGGACAATCTCTGGGGCGAAGCCGGCAAGAAGAGCCATACACGCACGGGTGACGACGGGGGTTACGCCGCCGATATCGATTACGTGAAGATGGTTGAACGGGTTCAGACCAGTCACCTGCCCGATCCATACGATCCACGTCCTGTAAAAAATAATATAAAGGTATATTACACCGACATCACGGTGGGAGGAGTGAACTTCGCCATCATCGAGGACCGCAAGTTCAAGTCGGCTCCATCGGAAGGCATGATACCGCAACAGGGTGACCGGCCCGACCACGTTGTTGAACCGGGCTATAACCCCGAAAAGCTTGACATGGAGGGAGCAAAGCTTCTGGGTGAACGCCAGCTGAAGTTCCTTGAGGACTGGGCGGGAGACTGGCATGACTGCCAGATGAAGGCCGTATTATCGCAAACCATCTTTGCCTGTGCGTCCCATTCGTCGGGTGACCCGGAGAACAGGGTGTATGCCGACCTGGATTCAAACGGCTGGCCGCAATCCGCGCGTGACCGGGCCCTTAAAAAGATCCGGAAGGCCTTCGCCGTCATGATCGCAGGCGATCAGCACCTGGCAACCGTTATTCATCACGGTGTTAACCGGTGGCGGGATTCTGGCTATTCCTTCTGCGTGCCGTCCATAGCCAACTTCCACCTTCGATGGTGGGACCCGCTGAAGCCGGGTAAGGACCGAAAAGAAGGCATGCCTGAACACCTGGGTAATTTTAATGACGGCTTTGACAACAAGATACGTATGATAGCCGTTGCAAACCCCACACCTGAACCCAACAATGATAAACTCACCACCCGTGCTGCCGGGTTTGGGGTGGTGAAATTTACCAAAAGCACCAGGAATATCACCTTTGAGTGCTGGCCACGGGAGGTGGATATCAGCAACCCGGATGATTCACAGTACCAGGGATGGCCGGTTACCATCAGGCAGGAAGACAATTACGGGCGTGATGCCGTTGCCTGGCTGCCGCGGATGGTTGTGAGGGGTACCGTTAATCCCGTCATCCAGGTGATTGATGAGAAAAATGGTGAGATGGTATACACCCTCCGTGTAAACGGGCAACGATTTGACCCGAAGGTATTCAGAAAGGGAACGTACACCGTAAGAGTACGAAACGGCACACGTGAAAAGGTGCTGCGTGGTATATCCAGTATCCCGAAAAAGGGAAGCCTGACGCGGATGGTACAGCTTTAGCCGGTTACATGTGATACTGACCATGCGCTTCCGGCTGAAATAATACATCCTCGATCACCAGGTACCGGTTCAATCCTGAATTAAGGTTTATCACGGTTCCTATACTGCACCCGATAACACAGGTTCCGATGTGTGATAAAATTGAGATGCTGTTTTCAACACTATTGTCTTCTCCCGGATATACCAGTGTATATATCTCTTTTTTCCCGGTATCAAGATCTTTTAGCATGAATTGGGAATTCATTGTCACAACAGTTGGCTTGATCTTTTTTGGTTTAACCCGTTTTGAACGTGACATTATCTGCTTAATCGAACACAGCATTTCTCTTCCTGTTTCATCATCGATCAGCCTGTCATTTTCAATGGTTTTCAGCTTTTCACAATCATATGTTGAAAATATCCTGTCGCAACGCATACTAACCTCCCGTGATATAGTTAAAGTCTATCTATTTCGGAGAATCCCATTACAAACCCGCTGGACGGAGATGTCAAACGATTAATTTGTATTACAACATATTTAATTAAATTGAATTATGTCACTTAGGAGTTCTGTTAAATATTTTGGGTCTTTCCGGATTATTGGGAATGACAGTTAAAATAAATTATGATGGTTTTCCCCAAAATTCCGGAATGAGCCAATATTTTTATCTACTGAAGGAATTGACATTTTAAGGGGTTGGTATACTATACTGCAATCACGTGGAGGATATATATGCATACCCGCTATCACAGAATCGTATTGTTAATAATTATATTATTATTCGCTATCTTTGCCAGTGCCGGAATATCACCTGCATTTTCTGAAGATGCAGTAAAAAAAGTGAATAAGGCTGCCATGCAGAAAATGTACACTGAATACCTTAAAAGCGAGGGATACCCGGTTGAGCTTGATGATGACGGGGATGTCCTTTTTAAGTTTGAAGGGAACACCTACTTCATACAGATAGATCCTGAAGACACTGATTTTTTTCGAATTGTATTGCCCAATTTCTGGCCCCTGAAAGATGACAACGAACGATTAAAGGTACTGGAAGCGGTAAATCATGCCAACGCCGAATCAAAGACCTCCAAGGTCTTTATTGTAAGGGACAATGTATGGGCAAGTATCGAGTTATTTGTAAAAGACCCGGAAGATTTCAAATCCATTTTCAAACGATCCATGTCCGCGTTGCAGTACGGGGTGTACAACTTCGTCATGAAGATGAAAGAAAAAAAATAACATATTCCATGTTTAAGTATATATTAACTGTTATGTTGTAATTACCAACTTGGATTTTAATAAATTTTTTACTGCGCTTGAAAAAAACAGGGTTTGAGTGGAATAATGATAATAGGAATACCCGCGGAATCATCAACCGATGAAACAAGAGTGGCCATTGTACCGGAAACAGCCTCCAGGCTCATGAAACTGAAAGGGGCAGAGTTGATGGTGCAAAAAGGTATCGGCACAAACTGCGGTTATTGCGGCTTTTCCGATGACCTCTTCAAGACCTCGGGTGCCGCATTGGCACACAGCAATGATGAGATACTGGCAGAGTCGGACATCATCCTGCGGGTACAGCCTTCATCTCCCGGTGAAATTGAAAAGATGAAAAGCGGTGCCGTACACATAAGCTACCTTGACCCCTTTAACAATATTGATCTGATTAAAAAATATGCCGCGGCTGGAATATCAACAATCAGCATGGAAATGATCCCCCGCGTCACCCGGGCGCAGAAAATGGACGCGTTAAGCTCACAGGCCTCAATTGCCGGCTATACTGCAGTGATCCACACGGCCGAAAAGTTAAACCGCATATTCCCAATGATGATCACCGCCGCCGGCACAATAAACCCTCCACGGGTATTCATTATTGGCGCCGGGGTTGCCGGCCTCCAGGCCATTTCTACCGCCAAACGACTTGGCGCGCTGGTATACGCGTTTGACACCAGGCCGGTCGTTGAAGAACAGGTGAAATCGGTGGGGGCACGTTTTGTGAAGATCGACCTTGGAGATACCGGTGAAACCGAAGGAGGATACGCCAGGGAGCTTACCACTGAACAGCTTGCGCGACAGCAGAAAGCCATGGCAGATCAATGTGCCCAGTCTGATGTTGTTATTACTACTGCCAGGGTATTTGGAAAAAAAGCCCCTGTTATCATAACAGAAGATATAATAAACCGCATGAAACCGGGCAGTCTTATCATCGACCTTGCCATTGATTCAGGAGGCAACGTTGAGCTGTCCCGAAAAGATGAAGAGCATATTGTCAACGGCATAAAAATTATGGCACCTTCCATGATAGAGCGAACCGTGCCAGTACATGCCAGCCAGATGTATGCCAGTAACGTAACTGCCCTGGTTGAAGAATTCTGGAACGGTGAAAGCGGTTCTTTTAACCTCGATCCTGAAGATGAAATACTGAAAAAATCCATGATAACACATGACGGAAAAATAGTGAATACCATGATACAGGAGATTGTAGAAAGATAATGCAGGGTACCCAGCTGCTGTTCATTCTCATACTTGCGATATTTCTTGGCCTCGAGTTGATTCGCAGGGTTCCCTCCACCCTGCACACCCCTCTCATGTCCGGTGCCAATGCAATATCAGGTATTACCCTTGTGGGGGCGGTATTGTCAGCTGGATCAGCCCATACTGAACTTACTACTGTTCTTGGCACACTCGCGGTAATATTTGCCACCATCAACGTGGTAGGGGGCTACCTTGTCACCGACCGCATGCTGGGCATGTTCGGGAAAAAGAAAAGCAGGGATAACAGCAAATGAGTTTCTATATTGAACTTGCCTACATAATTTCCGCTATATGCTTTGTGCTTGGCCTTAAAATGCTCAGCTCAAAGGACACTGCCCGAAAAGGGAACATGCTCTCTTCACTGGGTATGCTCATGGCTGTGGTCATCACACTGGTCAGTGGTGAAATCATATCTTTCAGGTGGATCGCCATCGGAATTGTTGCCGGATCAATAATCGGCGCGTTATCAGCCCGCCTTGTGGCCATGACCGCCATGCCCGAAATGGTTGCCCTTTTCAACGGCTCAGGTGGACTTGCAAGTCTCCTGGTTGCCATGGCTGTGTATTCAGAGAGCGCCCCCGAAGCAACGGTTACCACTACGGCCCTGGTGCTTGCCATAATTATAGGCGGCATTACTTTTACCGGGAGCCTTATGGCATGGGGAAAACTCTCGGGCGTAGTGCCGGGAAAACCGGTACTTTTCGCGGGACAAAAAATATTGAACAGCATTCTTGCCGCAGGAATAATTATCACGTCCATCGTCTTTATTTTTCCCGCTCTTACGGCTGACCTTTCCCCTGAAGATTTTTACCTGCTTTTGACATTCACAGTAGTGGCCCTTCTTATGGGAATCACCCTTGTAATGCCTATCGGCGGTGCCGACATGCCTGTTGTCATATCACTGTTAAACTCGATGTCGGGACTTGCGGCAAGTGCCGCGGGTATTGCCATACAAAACAATGTGCTTATAGTCTCAGGGGCACTGGTGGGAGCAAGCGGAATTATACTTACCTCTATAATGAGCAAGGCCATGAACCGTTCTCTTTCAAATATTCTTTTCAGCGGGTTCGGTTCAACAACCGGCGCAACATCAGAATCCGCAGAACAGCAGGGCGAGGTAAACCCCATAACCATACAAGACGCATTTCTCATACTTGAGGCCGCCAGGTCGGTGGTTATCATTCCCGGTTACGGGTTGGCAGTATCACAGGCTCAGCATGCGGTAAAAGAACTGGCAGTATTACTTGACTCCAACGGTACCGGGGTACAATTTGCTATTCACCCGGTTGCAGGCAGAATGCCCGGCCACATGAACGTATTGCTGGCCGAAGCAGATGTGCCCTACGAACAGCTGGTAGAAATGGACAGCATTAACCCGGTAATTCACACTATCGATGTTGCCATAGTCATCGGCGCCAACGACGTGGTTAATCCTTCTGCGAGAGAAAAAGAAGACAGCCCCCTCTACGGCATGCCCGTTATTGACGCGGATAAGGCAGGCACCGTGTTCGTATTGAAACGATCCATGAACCCTGGATTTTCAGGGATAGAGAATCCACTCTTTTTTAAAGACAACACCCGAATGCTTTTTGGAGACGCGAAAACTTCGGTGCAGGGACTGGTCGAAGAGTTCAGGCAAATACTTACCACATCGTAAAAAAACGTGAGTAACCATTTGCATTCGCAGCAATTGTAATGTATAATAAATAAAAGTATAAACTAAATGGAGGTTTCCAATGATAGTGGAAAAAATACCCTTTATAAATAAACTTACAAGGGACAATGTAATTTTACTTGGAGGTCTGGTAATCCTTGTGATGGGAATCATAATTCTTATCGTGGGAGAACTTTTCGCTACGGGTTCAGCAATTATTATGCTGGCGGCAGGGGTGGCATGCCTTATCTACCTGCTTATACCATCCATGCAGGAACAAATCCGGAAGTATCTACCCGCGGCAGCAGGGGGTCTTGGATCGATAATCGGGATAGTTACCTTTATTAATACTTTCTATCTTTACAAGTTTATAGTTGGAAGTCCGCTGCTTGGGCAGGTAATTATACTTATCAGTATCGCCGCTTCACTGCTGGTCTTTGACGCGGGGTTGAACATACTGGGCATTGGTATTCCGAAAGAAAAACCAGAAGCACGATCAACTTCAGCCGCTGCATCAGAATCAGAACCATCCGAAAATGAATAAAAAACCGGTTTTGCACTGAACACAACTGGCCCGTGTTTTACGACCGGGCCTTACCTTTTTTTATCCGTCTTTCTTCACGTGCCTGGCGTGCATACCATTGCAGGGATGAAGGGGTTGTTCGTGGTACCGGTATAAAAGCCTCTTTTAAACGCTGCTTGATTGGCTTTCTTCGTTCAATCACGAATAACCCAAACACGAACAATATGAGCCATATATACCCGGCCAATATGAAAAGCCCATTGGGTCCGATTTTCGACATTACCACACCAGACAGGTACGGACCGATTGCCGATCCAAGTCCAAATGAGACCATCATGGTACTTGCCGTGGCCACGAATTCACCTGGTTGTACATGATCATTCGCGTGGGCTATGCATATGGCATACACGGGAATACCCAATCCACCAAACACGAACAACGCGCCAAGAAGTACACGAAGACTGACTATCCCGGAAAAACCGATCACAAGGGCTATTATACCGGCACCAAGACTTGCCCAGAGAATTACCTTTCTCCTGTCCATCTTGTCTGACAGAAGACCCATAGGCCATTGCAATGCCAACCCTCCCACCGTGGTAACCGCCATTATTGCTGATATGCCGGCAGGGGTAAGCCCCACATCCTGTCCAAAGGTTGGGCCCATTCCACGAAAGGCATTCATACATAAACCGGCAATGAACACACCGATTATTCCCATGGGGGCTGTCTTAATCAGTGAACCAATTTTCATGCGCATCATTGGCACCCTTGCCGGGTTTTCCACCTGCGCAAGGGTAATGGGGATAACCGCCAGGGAAATCAAAATTGAGACCACGCAAAACAGTGTGAATCCTTCAGGTGATGCAATATTCAACAGTGGATGACCTGCTGCTGAAGACAGGTAAAAGACGATACTGTAAATGGACAATATTCGTCCCCTGTCATAATACGTCGCACTGCCATTTAACCAGCTTTCCACAACCAGCATCATACCTGAGTAACATATTCCATGAACAAACCGCAAGAACATCCACGCGGGAGTATTAATGATAAGCACATGGGCCAGTGCCACACCAGAAGCCAGTGATGCCATCGCGGCGAAGGTACGGATGTGTCCCACCTGTGAAATCAGCCGTGGTATGAACCACGGCCCTGCGACAAAACCCACGAAATACGCGGACATCACCAGGCCGATATTTTCCCGGGGAAATTCTTCGATTGCGGCCCGGACACCAAGCAGGGTTCCCTGCAGATCATTTCCCAGGTTAAGCAGGGCAACACTCAACAGGAGTATCGGGATGACAAATAAAGGAGATTGACGTAAATCTTCCATAATAAATACTATACATCCTGCCCGGTCATTTTAGTAAAGCATACTGCATGAAAGTATGCGTTATTCAGGGTACTACTCTATCAATCAATTCCACCATGTAATTTTCCACCCATACACCAGAAGGCTCTGCTTCAACATCCCCACAGTTACTATCGATTTTATTTACAATGTACAGGTAATATCCGCCATCACTGGTTGGCCCCCATGTCCCCCTTACAAATGGACATTCACACTGGCACATGCCTGCACCTTTCCCGGTCATTTTACCGTTGGGGTGAAGCAGCAGTTCATACCCCATGATATTCAGTGGTACCGGACCTTTACAGGAGGGATCTTGATAAGACCATTGAGGAGAAGCACTTACTTTTAAAGGCTTGAATGAAATCTCGGATATACAGGTATCATCAAATTTACTTCCCCTGTATACAGACTTGATAGTGAACTTGAATCCCCGGCACAACACTTTTTCGGGCAGGTCTATCTTCTGCATGTTGCCGGTATCCTTCAATGTGAAGGTAAATGTTTTTTTATCAAAATTATCAGAAATTCTTCCCGTGCTCTCAACCAGGAGTTCCTTCACCCTGTTATTGGCGCTATACCATTTGGGATCACCAAAACCATTCTTAATATAAAAGTATGATACTTTTACCGGTGCCTTGAAATCTATGAAAATCGTCTCGCCGATACCCGGGCCCTTGACACCTTCGACCCAGGAAAGGCTGCTGCCATCAATAAGATGTGGAGCAATATACTTTTCTGATTTACTCGAAAGTGTTGATGATACACGTACATCGTCAAATCCGGGCATATTTTTTTGCTGCTCACGCACCTGTTCAGCACTACTACTGGCAACATGCGCGGAAACAGTGAACAAAAAACCTGACAATATAATTACGGGTAACCGTAAGGCTTTCATTTCTTCCTCCGTGTAATACTTTTAATAATCAACAGGTATACAGTCAACACTACAAGAGGTTATACTGTCGCCCGGATACCCTGTTCATTCAAGTCATTTTTATGAAAACGGGTACCATTTACCCGGGGATCATATGTACAGCATAAGCCCACCCCGGTATGCTGTTTCCTTTTTCTCATATTCAAGCTGGGATTCCACATACCCATGATAAAACTGGAAACACAGTGCAGGATGCGCACCAAGTATACTGAGCCGGGTTATGAACATTATCTCCTGTCCACCTTTTGAAAAATCTGTTCCATCTATACCACCTGCAAATACCCTGCCATACAGGGCAACTGACTCTACCGGGCCGTTGAATATCCTCCCTGCAACAAGATCAGCTTCCCACCACCCCATGTATTCCCTGATGTTCCGGTTGGTATCATCAAGACGATACAACACGTATGGTCGAAGGGTACACCTCAGGATATATTTTTCACTGGTCTTACCCAGGATTATTCTCATGTAATTGCTGTCATATGACCGTGAATCGTATCCATCCTTACCATTAGACTTGTGTTCATAGAGGCCAAGCTGAACAGAATCCAGTATGCCCCATTGAACTGGCAGGTGATAAAACAATTGCGGGTTAAAGTTAATATCAAGAAATGGACGCGACTTATCATGGATGTCCCAGAACATGTACTGGTTATAGCCAAAGAAGAGATTAAATTTCTCAATGAACTGGTACTTGAAACTCATCAGCACTTTCGCGTTTGGATAGCCGTCAACGAAGTACATGGGGTTATAGGTTGAAAGGGGGAAGGTTTTATCTCTTCCGAAAAGCATGTCTGTATAACTTTGTGACAGCTTCTCTTCCGGGAATACAGCACTTGCAGCGAACACTGCAAAAAGAACAACAAGTATACGATACATATGTTTCATTATAACACCTCGTAACACATCGCACGGCAAATAAAATATACATACCATCACGTTCTCAGGAAAACCTGTTAAAGATAACCTTAACTACAATCACTTTACAAGAAGTAAATGGTTAAGTCACCATTAAAAGAGATGCCGGAATACGGAGCCGTAGCCCTGCCTGATGATGCATGTCAAGGGCAAACCAGCCTTTTATGATTTTGTTCATCATATCGATTCATGCTATTGACAACAATATATCAACTGGTAAAATACACCAAATACGCGAAGGAGAACCTATGAAAGACCACACCTGTCTTAAATCACACCTGTCAAGACTTGACGGTAAATCATACAAGGCCTACAAGGACATAAAGGACGGATACCATTACCCCGACTTCACCCTTTACATAGATCACGTCCAGGGAGACCCTTTCGCCGCCCCGAGCCGGGTACACGTGCGGGTGAACCAGAACGTTGCCGGCTTCCCGGCTGATACTTACGGTTCACCATCCCGCGAAGTGGCACTCAGGGATTACCTCACCCGTACATTCCATGCCGCATGCGGAAAATTCGCCAAAGGGAACCGCGGCTCGGGAAAGGGAGGCATTATCACCATTGACCGTCCCGGCCAGGAAATACTTGAACGCACCTCCGCATTTATCAATGATTCATTCGTGGAAGCACGTTTCGTAATGGGACTTCCCGCGTTCGGCAGGCGCATCGCCGGCAGTCACGCCATCGAAATGTTCTTCGATGAATTGCCCCGTATCGTTGGAGAATCCCTCGTGTTCAAAAACCTGGATGAAGAGAAACTCTACCGCCACGTGAAAACCAGCGAAGACGCCGATGCCTTACGAAAGGCTCTTGGCAAAAAAAAACTTGTTGGTTTCGTGGCAGACGGCGCGGTGCTGCCCCGACGAAGCGGCATCGACGACCGTCCCATGAAGGGAGACCACGTCATAAAATTCACCGCCCCCGAATCACTCCGGGTTTCATTTCAGCTTCCAAATTCCGGTGAAATATCCGGCATGGGCATCCCGGAGGGTGTCACTCTCATCGTGGGAGGCGGATACCACGGCAAATCAACGGTGCTTAACGCCCTTGAACGTGGAGTATACAATCACATCCCCGGTGACGGCAGGGAATACGTGGTGGCCCATCCAGAATCAATAAAGATCAGGGCGGAGGACGGGAGACGCATTGAGAAAACCTGCATCACCCCCTTCATCTCCAACCTTCCCTTCGGGCAAAACACAGACACCTTCTCCTCGGAGGACGGCAGCGGCAGCACCTCGCAGGCGGCCAATATCATGGAGTCCCTTGAAGCAGGCACGTCGGTACTGTTTATCGACGAGGACACCTCCGCCACCAATTTCATGATCCGCGACCACCGCATGCAGGAGCTGGTTGCCAGGGAAAGCGAACCCATCACCCCCTTCATCGACAAGGTGCGCCTGCTGTACCGAGACCACAACGTCTCAACAATCCTGGTTATCGGCGGCTCCGGTGACTACTTCGACGTGGCCGACACTGTCATAATGATGAAGGATTATCTTCCGTCTAACGTGACCGATGAGGCACGGGCCATCGCCGAAAAATACAGGGCAGAACGTGCAGCCGAGGGAGGTAAAGTCTTCGGCACACTGGTTGACCGGGTGCCCCTGGCAGAGAGCATCAACCCCAGCAGGGGTAAGAAGGACGTGAAGATCTCACCCAAAGGCCTGCATTCTATCATGTTCGGCACCACCACCATCGATCTTGGCGCCGTTGAACAGCTTGTACACACCAGCCAGACCCGCGCCATCGCCGACGCCATCTACTATACCCGCCAAAACTACATGGACGGGAAGCGCACATTACGGGAGGTGCTTGACGGGGTGATGGCAGACCTTCACGAGAAGGGACTGGACATACTGCACCCCGGCCCGCAGGGGGATTACGCCATGTTCAGAAAGCTCGAACTGGCAGCCGCCATCAACCGCATGCGGACGTTAAAGATAGTGCATAAAAAATGATCAGAATGAGAACAGGTTCACTGAAAAATGTACGCCTGTTGAAAAATGGATGGGTACGTAGTCGATATCGCCTCTATCTCTCATGGACAAACCGATTTGTGACTCCACCTTGACACTTTTCACACCCAGGCGAACAAACACAGCCGGTTCATAGAAAAGTCCTGTATGCCCACTGGTATCCCCGTTTGAATGATCATGATAATCATACAGATCCAGATAAAGCACCCTGGTAGCCAGGCCGGCAACAAAGAAATCACCTGAATACCCCAGGGCCGGCTGCGCGTAGTACCGGTACCCCCTGGCCTCAACCTTATCAGGGTACGTTCCGGTATCAGAAAGTGTTTTTGAATACCCGTATCCAAATCCACCGTATAACTCTACTACTACATTAAAATCGAAGGCATTGAAAAAACCCAGTCCCCCTTCGATCTGCCGCATCTCGTTATCAATACTTTCCTTCCGGCCGTTCTTCTCCTCCTCTGACTGACCGCTGCCGGCAACCACGCTGTTTACCACCATGCCAACATGATCAGAAACTGCAACCGCACCGTTCACCTGGTAACCGGCCACGGAGCCGTGCCCACTGAGCTGGAGATCACCCCGTTTTTTCATGAGTGGAGCATTTATCACCGTAGGCCTGTGTACGGGAGCGCATGAAACCATCCACGACAACAGTACCACTGAGCTAATGCATATATACAATATCCTTTTCATATACCTTCACTCTTTTATATTTATCGAAATTTTGCCGTCAATAGTGGTAACCCTGCAATGGAATAAACTTGAAAAGAATATATCCAACATGAAGATACAATTGCAACTCTTTTTCACTAATCCATACGACGCACATCATTTATTATTGACATATCAGCAAAATGTAGTACATTGTATACATGATCTTTTACGAGAAGGTAATCAATAAGCTTCTTAAAAAAAATGAAATCCCTGACAAGCAATTTTTGCTATTTCATCATGCCTTTCAAGCCATTGATTTAACAAAAGATCTAAATTTGTTTGACATTAAGAAGCTAAAAGGTGATTACACGAGAGAGTACTTCAGGCTCAAAAAAAGGAAGTACAGGGCAATTTTTTTCCTGGAAAATGATGATATATATGTAGTATATACAGGTAAAAGAGACGAGGTATATGATTTATGGGAGTAACGTCAATACGATTAAATGAAAAAGAAGAAAAGCTTCTGAACTTTCTAAAGGAATATTATGAATGCGATACTTCTGTATTGCTGAAAAAGTCCCTTTGGGAAATGTATGAAGATATCAAGGATAAAGAAATTATCGAGGACTTTGAAGCCAGGGAACAGGGCAAAGAAACCTCATTTTCTTCTTTTGAAGATATAACAAAATAAGGGATACATTTATCATGAACATCGAAGACCTCGCAATCGCAGCCAGGAACGCGTCAATACAGCTTGCCGCGTGCCAAACAGACCTGAAAAACACCGCCTTAAGTGAAATCGCCAGGGCCCTTGACATCCGGCGGGAAGACATAGTGAAGGCAAATGCCGACGACCTTGCCCGCAGCGAGAAAGAGAACCTGGCAGCCCCCCTCATGAAGCGCCTGAAGTTCGACGAGAAGAAGATCGACGGCGTTATCGAAGGCATAGAAAGCCTTATCACCCTGCCCGACCCGATTGGATCCACACAGATGGCCACCGAGCTTGACAACGGGCTTGACCTGTTCCGGGTAAGCTGCCCTATCGGTGTTATCGGTGTGATCTTCGAATCCCGGCCAGACGCGCTGGTACAGATATCAACCCTGTGTCTCAAAAGCGGCAATGCCGTTCTTCTAAAAGGCGGTAGCGAGGCCATGGAAACCAACCGCATCCTCGCGCAGGTGATCACCGATGCCACCGTGAAGGCGGGCATACCCCCTGGCTGGCTGCAGCTTCTTGAAACCCGTGCCGACGTGAACGAGATGCTGAAGATGGACGAATATATCGACCTCATCATACCCCGTGGATCGAACGAATTCGTGAAATACATCATGGACAACTCCAACATACCCGTGCTGGGACACGCCGACGGCATCTGCCACTGTTACATTGACAGCGAAGCCGACGTTGACATGGCGGTTGATGTGGCCCTCGATTCAAAGATACAGTACGTGGCCGTCTGCAACGCCATGGAAACCCTTCTGGTGCACCGTGATATCGCCGAGAAGTTTTTACCGCAAATGAAGGCGGCATACGATTCGCATAACGTTGAGCTTGTGGGCTGCGGCCGCACCCGGGCTATCATCGAGGTGCCCGCCGCCACCGAAGAGGACTGGAAAACCGAGTACCTTGACTACAGGCTTTCCATTAAAGTGGTAGATTCGATGGAAGAAGCCATACATCATATCAACACCTTCGGCTCAGGTCACACCGACACCATTATCACGGGCGACAAGAAGAAGGCTGCCGCTTTCATGGAACTGGTTGATTCGGGCAACGTGTTCTGGAACTGCTCAACCCGCTTCAGCGACGGGTTCAGGTACGGCCTGGGAGCCGAGGTGGGTATCAGCACCAACAAGATACACGCGCGGGGGCCGGTGGGTCTTGAGGGCCTCCTCATCTACAAGTACAAGCTGGTGGGCAACGGGCAAACGGTAACCCCGTATGCCGACGGGGAAAAGAAGTTCACCCATAAAAAACTGGACAGGAATTTCAGCGTTTAACGCTCCCTGCCCTCTCGTATTATTTGAACAACCTCACCTGTAGAGATGTTTGCTTTTATGGAAGGCACATCCAGTGAGTTTATTGAATACACATACACCGGTGAGCGGTGCATATCGTTTGCATCTATAACCTTATCAAAGGTGAAGGACGGGAAGGCGAAGGTACTGCTTATCACCGTATGTACACCAGTTTTCTCTTCTTCCAGTTTTTTCTCAAGCTTTCGCATACCACCCGGGTACAGGTAGCATACCATGATGGCAGGATCCGACAGGTCAGCTTTTAAGAAGTCCCGTCGATAAATGGTACAATTATCAAGCCGATACATTTTCTTACGTATATATGAGACCAGCCATGGAACTGGTGACAGCTCGTATCC
Source organism: uncultured Leptospiraceae bacterium (assembly GCA_964486725.1). Taxonomy (GTDB): domain Bacteria; phylum Spirochaetota; class UBA4802; order UBA4802; family UB4802; genus M55B154. Next base: position 2,720 of record CAZAOK010000063.1, on the reverse strand, counting down.
GGTCACTTTACGTTCCGGGTACCTTGCGGCAACTCTAACCAGCAGCGTACCCCAGCCTGAACCCGCGTCAATGACATCCTCCCCTGCTGCCCTGTCCACCTCATCAAGGATAATCTTCTGCACAGCGGCAGAAGATGGCATGGGTGATATCCCCGTCCGTACCGAATACCACACGATTGAGACGAGGACTGCCAGTGCCATGAGAATTATTGCTGCCTGAAGGTATATCATTTTTCTTTTTTTAATAATACCTGCTGAAAAATTCTGCCGGTGTTATGATTTTTTTTCTTTTGGGAAAATGATCTTTATTCCCCGTTAACAGGAATTCCGCCCCGCCTGTTTCTGCAACTTCCAGAAACATTTTATCAGATTCATCTCTAAACGGCATCTTTAATGGTACTGCTGTAACGTATTCATTTTCATACCTGATGAAATCTAACAAAGGCTCAACCAGTTCTTCGCTGAAATTAAATTTTTATTTGATATAATATCCGCTAACACGCCACCGGGCATCTTCATCAAGCATCATCGTTACCGTTTCGATTACTGATTTCTTTTTCTCGAAACTGGTTTTATATTTCATGATATAGTACTCACCCTCCGGTGCATCGGGCAGGGTGGTAACATGATGGCTCAACTGCAGTTTCCGTGACGTACATGGACCCAGGGGCTCCCGCATGTCACGCACCATTTGTTCCCACTTTTCGCTGCTCATCTTTGACTTGAAAAATGTCGAGGCCTCATACCAGCTCTTTGAGTATTTTGCTGCATCTACCATCGAAAGCCAGTGATTCGCGGCTTTAACCGCATCCTCTTTAAAAAAATCCAACTGTGCCGTGAGAATGCAGGGTATCATCACCACAAAGGACACCACAATCCATACGGTTTTAACTTTCATATTGCCTCCACTTTACAATGGATTACCACGCAACAATGTGCTTATAATTAATTATAATTACCGATCCATGTCAATTCGTTTTGGATTTCACATTTTTTTATTGTGTAATGTCACACTTTCGTTAAAAAACCACTATAAGTAATACAAAGGGACAAAGGGGGACTATGGGATCATTATTCAACGAGCAACATGACAGAAACCAGGCAGATAGAAAACTGATCAGCGAAGCCCTTGACGGGAACAAGCAGTCACTTGAAAAGCTCATCCTTCGTCACCAGGGCTGGATATACAACATCGCCTTCAAGATGGTAATGGATCATGATGATGCCGCGGATATTACGCAGGAAATTCTCATCAAGGCCATCACCTCGCTTTCGTCGTATGATTCAACCAGGGGGGCTTTCCGAACATGGGTATACCGCATCACTGCCAACCATGTACTGGCCATGAAAAAGAAGAAATTCGAGTACAGGATACATGACATGGAAACCTATGTCTCCCTCATCGAGAAAATGCCTGATGACCGTTCCGGCTCACACCCGGAACAGAAAGTGCTGGAAGAAGAGATTAAAACCGGCTGCATGATGGGCATGATGATGTGCCTGAACCGTCGTGAACGCCTGGTCTTCATACTTGGCGGCATCTTCGGTCTGAAAGATACAGAAGGGAGCACTATCATGGATGTGAGCAGGGAAAATTTCAGGAAGATACTTTCCAGGGCACGCAGGAAGATCATTACCCATATGGGCGGCTTTTGTGGTCATGCCAATCCCGAAAATCCCTGCAGGTGCGCGTACAAGGTAAATTCCTTTCTTACCCCGGGCATGGCTGATCCCCAAAAGCTTCGCTATCATCATCCTGCCCAACCCAAAGTTCGCGAAGTTATCACCGAAAAATACGAGACCTTTAAGGACCTATATTACAATCCCTTTTTCGAGCTCTATCGTGATCAGCCTTTCTACCGGTCACCGGACATGACAGAATGGATCCGTGAAATTCTGCAGCACGAACAATTCAAAGACATTTTTGATCTTTGATCATTATACACAATCCACCAGGAGGCAGCACAATGCGGGCACACAGGCTGATTCTTTTATTGATCGTACTTGCATTCGTATGGTCATGCTCATCTTCAGGGGTGAAAACACAGCCCCACAACGTGGGAGACAGGGGGTATGACTTCACCCTTCCCGACCAGGATGGCAACATGGTTACATTAAGTAATGTATTAAAAGACCACAGGGGGGCTGTAATCGCCTTCTACCCGAAGGATGACAGTAAAAATTGAACTCCCGAATTTGTTGAGTTTCAACAAAACATCAAAGAATTTGAATCAAGAAATATCAAGGTTATTGGAATAAGCGTTGACCCTGTCAAGTCTCACCAGGAATTTATCGCGAAACATGGTCTTGAAAAACTGACACTTCTCTCTGACGAAGAAGAAAAGGTTGTTACAATCTATGACGCCGATCACTGGCTCTTCCCCGTGGCAAGCAGGGTGTACATTATTGTTGATAAGAACCGGAATATCGTCTTCAGGGAAGACACGGGGTTTTCCCTGCTGGAAAACCAGACCGAGACGCTTTTGAAGGTGATTGACGGGAAGTTGAAGTGAAACAATAAGATACCCGGCATATATATCTTTTATGCCGGGTATCTTATTGTGCATCTATAAAATTTACTTCAATTCCCGAATTATCAGCAGACTTATCCTGTTGCCCCGACTCACGCCGGCATGGCATTTTCCCTTTTGTGCTGCCCGCACAGTGTAATGATTGAATCCGCATTCCTGATGGGATCGGTGCTGTCTGAAGATACCATA
>CAZAOK010000062.1:0-20790 GCA_964486725.1 uncultured Leptospiraceae bacterium | reverse complement strand
ATTCAAAATTGACATTGAAATTTGTTTTATTACCCGAAATTTAATTCACTCCCGTAAAAAATAAACAGTAAGAAAAAAAATAACTTGCAAGTAATAACAATCGATATAAAAATGTTCACCACTAAATAGAGAACAAATTAGCAAAAAAATTCTAACGCATAGCGGTTTATGTGTTTCATTCTTTAAAACACATGAAAATTATAACTCACCGGAGGTCGACATGAAATACCTGGCGGTATGCCTGGGCAGTATTCTACTTATGACAGCACCCCTGGCTGCTCAGTTTGGAGAAGAGGCCAAGAATAAGCACCTTATATTAGAGGTTAACCCCGTGTCACATTTTATCGGCTACGGGGGAACAGTGAATGGGTCACTGCTTTTCAACGGTCTTTCTTTGAATGCCGAGTACCAGAAACTGGGGGGACCTTATTCCACCCTGGATATGCTTGATGTCGATATTGATGGGAAAGCCTATACCGGCAGTATTGGCTGGTATCCCCAGTGGCACAGTTACGGGTATGATAATACCGTTTTTTTCGAACTGGGATATGGCACACTGGAAATGGACTATACGGACGATTTCCAGGATGCTGACTACCACATAAATGCCAGTGGTCCAATGGCGAAAGTGGGTATTCGATTTATTCTTGGCATGGTGACAGTAAGCGGTGCAATGAACGGACATCTCTATTTTTCGGACGTGGATGGCCCGGAGCACGAAGAAGAAACGACCGACATGTATACAGGCAGCTTCTTCATGACATATAACGTGATGATGTCATTCGGGATTGCAATATGATGATTTTCTGTTTTGTTCTAACAACTTAAACCGGTGGTTAACATCAAGTTATGATGGTAACTATATATCGTACATTTAAATAATATTCCGGAGGGAATGCATGAAGAGAAAAGTTCTTGTCGCGCTAGTTGCAGTATCAGTTGTATTTTTCATGGTTGGTTGTCTCACTACTCCCACACCCAAGGGTATCATTTACACAGGGTGTAAGGGTCCGGTGTATGGCACAGCAAATGCCAGCGGTTCAAAGATGGGAACATCAAAAGCACAGTCACTGCTTGGCCTTATCGCATGGGGCGATGCCAGTGTGAATGCTGCGGCTAAGGGCGCAGGTATCAAAAAAGTTCAGCACGTTGATTACAAGGAATTTTCACTTCTTGGAATCTACGTATCGTATGAAACACAGGTCTATGGCGAATAACAGCAAATCATTACGCAATGGGAAGGTAGTATGAGAAAATTAATAATAATACTGTCTACCGTTCTGCTTATGGGGGCTGTTATGCTGCTCAGCGGCTGTTCTTCAGCATCGCCAAAGCGGCCAACACCTGTAGCATCTCATCCCTATATTAATTTTACAACAACAAAAGGGCCATGTCCTGTATCCGGTGCTTCAAACCACGAGTCGTTGAAAGTGGGACGAGCGCAGGCGCAGGGGTTTTTGTGTCTTTTTGCCTGGGGTGATGCCAGCATCAAAAAGGCCATGGAGAACGGTAACATTACCAAGGTGCATCATGTGGATTACGAGTACAACAGGTACTCCTGCTTCTTTCCGTTTTATGAAGGATACACTGTAGTTGTGTACGGTGAATAGAGTATTTGATTTATATGTATTGTTGAAGAACAATTCCCGTTCCAAAAGAACGGGAATTGTTTTATTCCCCTGTTAACAATAATACCCTTCAATATGAAAAAACACACCTTCCTTCGCGGGAATGACAGTTTTACGCTTCTCTGCGCCCTTTGCGCCTTCGCGGTGAAAAAAAATGCAACCGTTTGGTGATTTTATTGTTGTAGTAGTAAGGCTGGGCGTATATTTATGTCTAACAACATACAAGGGGTTATTTATGCGAGAGATTATACCAACGCTGAGAGGAATACTTACTGTCATACTGGTTTCGTTGAATACCATGTTCTGGGTTCCCATTCTTTTCTTTTTTACTTTTCTGAAAATAATTATTCCGGTGAAAAAAGTACGGGTGATGTTTAACTGGATACTGGACAGGATCGCCAACTCGTGGATATTGTTCAACAATATCGGTATAAAACTTACCCGGCGGATCAGGTGGGACGTGAATGGTGTTGAAGGACTTGAAAAAAACAAGTGGTACCTGGTGATATCCAATCATCAATCCTGGACTGACATCGTGGTATTACAGAAAATATTTCTGGGTAAGATCCCATTTCTGAAATTTTTTCTGAAGAAGGAGCTCATATGGGTGCCCCTTCTTGGGCCGTCATGGTGGGCCCTGGATTTCCCTTTCATGAAGCGCTACTCGAAGGAGCTGCTTGAGAAAAAACCACACCTGAAGGGAATGGACATCGAGATAACCAAGCGGGCATGCGCAAAGTTTAAGTATATCCCCGTTTCAATAATGAATTTCGTTGAGGGAACACGGTTTACCAGCCAAAAGCATGAAAAACAGGAGTCTCCCTATAGAAATCTGCTGCGTCCAAAGTCGGGTGGGATCGGTTTCGTATTCTCGACCATGGGTGAACAGCTTTCAAGCATAGTCAATGTTGCTATCGTGTATCCGGGCGGGCCCTATTCTTTCTGGGATTTTCTGTGCGGTCGCGTAACCGAAATACTGGTAGATGTTGAAGAGCTACCGGTAACTGAAAACCTGGTGGGGGATTACGTAAACGATCCCGTGTACCGTGACTTTTTTCAGAAATGGGTAAACGGCCTCTGGCAGGAGAAGGACGAAAAGATTGACCAGATGCTTGGTAGAAAAAAATCCCAGGGTTCAATTTCACCATACATATCGAGTGGAAACGTAGACGTTGAGGCACCCGAGATCAATTGATCAGAAGGTGCAAGAAGAGGGCCCCCGAAGGGGCCTTCTTTACATGCGTGCTTCCATTTCCTCGATCTCTTTGCAGATCTGGTTGTACCGATCTTCGGTGATGGGGTAGAATGCCAGCACTACCGCTCCCGCGATGAAAATGAAGGCGGGAATGGGACCAACAAGCAGCCGTATGCTCAGCATGGACCCGGCGCTCTGGGTGGTTTCGGGTATGTACTGTCCCAGGGTGAGCACCAGGCCGGTGATGCCCATGGCGATGGCCTGTCCTATCTTGATGCCGAATGTCCAGATGCCGTAGAAGGCTCCTTCCTTGCGTTCACCCGTCCGAAGGTAGTCGTATTCAACCGCGTCGGGGACGATGGCATAGGGCATAGCATAGGTGAAGCCCATGCCAATGCCCGAGAGCACCATCACCCCCAGGGAAAAAGAAGGTGCATATAAGTGTCCGAAGAAGAATATAACCATTATGCCAATTGCCATGATGATCATACCAAGCTGGTAGATGATCTTCTTACCGAACTTCTTCGCACCGATAACGCTTACCGGTATGAATACCATTGCCGTCACCAGCAGTATCAGCATGGCGGGGGTTGTCATCCCCTCGGCGTTGTGGACGTACTTGAAGTAATAGATGATGATGCCGCTGACGATGGTGAGGGCGGTAATATGTATGGTATAGGTTGCCAGTATAAGCAGGTAGGGCTTGTTGCCAAACACACCGAAATAAGTCTTGAAAAAGCCAACCGTGGGCATGGTCTTTTTATGAGACGGCTCACGTACAGTAAAGAAGGTAATAAGGGCGGTTACCAGCATGATAAAACCGAAAAAGGCCCCCATCGCAGAAAAGCCGATATTCTTGTCGGGGAACAGTCCCACGATGGGAAGTGCCGCTCCCGCGCCCAGCAGGGTGCCGATGACGGCAAACCCGAAACGGTACCCGTTCAGGGATGAACGTTCGTGGTAGTCCTGTGTCAGCTCAGGCGTCAGGGAGTTATACGGGATATTTACCGCTGTGTAGGAGGTGCACAGCAGGCAGAACGCGATGGCGGCCCAGGCAAAAAGCGCTCCCTGTGACATGTGGCCCGGGTTGGTGAACATGACAAACATCATTCCGAAAAGAGGAAAAGAGCCCCAGAATATCCACGGCCTTCGACGTCCCCAACTGCTTTTCGTTCTGTCGGACAGGAACCCGGCCATGGGGTCGGTCACCGCGTCCCATACCTTGCCGATCATGATGGCAGCCCCCGCAAGTCCCGCGGCAAGGCCAACCGTATCGGTAAGGTAATTCATGAGCAGAAAGGCCAGGACGGTAAAAAAAAGATTACCACCCAGGTCGCATACACCATAGCCCATCTTTACCTTGACTGGAAGTTTTCCATTAATGTCCATATGCACCTCGTTTGTCTAAATTGATAAAAACCCTGCCTCTAATCGTATTTTCCCGGTTTCCTGAGTTTGTGCATTTCCTGGTCATAGTCGTGGGTGAACTCGTGTCCCAGGTACGGATCGTTTGTCTCCTTCATGTGTTTCTCCATAAGGGCACGCATTTTCTGCAATTCTTTATTGTAATCGGGATCGCCAACAAGGTTGTGCTGCTCGTTGGGGTCCTTCTTAAGGTCGTAGAGTTCCTCTTCAACCCTTGGTTTCTGCCATGGCTGGTTGGGCAGCTGGCATACCCTGTGTGCCCATTCCATGTGGGCGCACTGGTCAAGCCCCTTGGCGATATCTGAGTAATTGTGAATATACTTGAACCGGTCGGTACGCACAGCCCTGGTGGGCAGGTAATGCACGTGGTAGGTCATCTCCATGAACACCGCCTCACGCAACCTGTGGCATGGACCTGAAAAAGCCGGTGCCATGGATTCACCCTGCATGTTATAGCCGGACGGGATATCTACCCCCGCGGCCTCAAGCAGGGTGGGCATAATATCGATGGTGTTTACCAGACCCTTACATGTCTTCCCGGCCGGGATCTTTTTGGGCCACCGCATAAGCAGCGGTGTGCCGGTACCCCGGTCATACAGTGTCATCTTGTTGCCGGGGAAGGGTGGGCCGTTGTCGCTCATGAATACCACAATGGTATTCTCTGCAAGTCCAAGGTTGTCCAGCTCATTCAAAATATCGCCGATGACGGCGTCCATCTCCATGGTCTGGCTGTAGAACTTTGCAACCTCTTCCCTTATTTCCGGCCAGTTGGGCAGCGTCCAGTAATCGGGGACGTTCACCTTTTTGGGGTCTACCGGGAAATCCGGTGAGAACCGGAACTCACCGAAATCGTCCCTGTGGTTCTGCAGAAAGTTTATCTCGATATAAAAACGGTTGTCCTTGTTGCGTTTAATGTAATCGTTGATCTTCTTCGCGTCCTTTATCTTCCATGTCTTGGGCAGCATGCCGCTGAGGCGCTCGTTGTAGCCGTACCAGCCCGTGGGAAGATAGGGAGAAGGGTGCCATTTCCCGATGAGGGCGGTGTTGTAACCCGCGTCGGCAAGCATCCCGGGCAGGGTGGCATGGAAGGGGGAGAGTGACTTTGTCTTGTATATGTGGGTAAGTCCCGTTACCCCGTTGGTGTGGGGGTACTGGCCGGTGATGAGGCTTGCCCTGCTGGGGGCACAGCTTGAGGCTACCACGAAGGCCCGGGTAAACTTCAGCCCTTCTTTTGACAGCCTGTCGATGTTGGGGGTGCTGATCTCCCTGTTACCATAGCAGCCCGGGTCTTTCCACCCAAGGTCGTCGGCGGTGATAAGTATGATGTTGGGTTTATCAGGATCGGTAGAGAAACTCTTTGAGCAGCCAGTGCTGGCAATAAAGGACGTACCCACGGCAGCCGTTCCCGCCATAACAGCACTTTTTCCAAGGAACTTCCTCCTTGTGTATTTCTTTTTCTCGTCCATAAAACCTCCATTTTATGTGCTCCTGTTTTCTTGCCACCCGCTTTGCTCGATAAACGCAGATTTCCACAGCTTGTTTTTATGACTGTTATTCAATAATCAAATTATTCAAATCCATCCAGGACTCCGCTACATCGCAATATACTACTCACGACTCACTTCTCACGACTCACTATTCACCTGCGTGTATCGAGCGAAGCGGGCGGTTTCATGTAATTATAACTATATGATAACATAAGGTCTCTTTTACAGTCCAAACACCTCCCGTAACTTCAAACCTTCTTCGGCCTTTCCCTGTATCTTAAACTTGCCCTGTATGAGGGCCATCTCAAGCCGTTTCTTGCCCTTTAGTATGGCGGCCCAGGTGCCGGCGGGTACAGTGATGGTCATCACCGGGTCTTGGGGCAGCCCGCCTTTTACCAGGTCAGCTTTCCCGTCCTTCAGCAAAAGTGAATATTCCTGTTTACCCACGGTGCCGTCTGCATCAAGCACCAGCCCGATGCTGGTGGTCCACCCCTGTGCTTTCTCTTCACGAAAGCGTTGTATCAGGCCCTCGGTGAGATCTTCTGCCTCTCCCGCGTAACGTGACAGGTCACGTGTAAACAACGACATGATGGATTTCCTGGAAGTAAAGGGGTTCTTTTTGATCTCTGCACGCCGTTTTCTCCATGCGTAAACGGAAGGCAACATGCTGTCAAGTTCCTGGAGATAGACTGCTCGCCGGACCTGGTTTGATCTTTGAATGGCAAGGTCGAATCGAAGCAGTTCACGTCCTTCATCACCGCTGAAGAAGGGGGGCTCTTCGCCCCGAATGGCACGGATAAAGTTATTGGTTGATTCAACGAAACCGGTTGCCCAGTCGCAGGGGATGTTGCCGTAATTTTTCCACTTCTTTCCGTCATAGACGCGCACTGCAGGTTTCTCTATAAGATGACCGGTACAACGCTGCACTATGACGATACCCTTCGTGCCGGTAATCTCGAACCACTCGTCGTTGGCGTAATACTCCGAGGGGATCTCCATGTCGCCGGCGTTGGCGTAATCGCAGGTGCCGTAGCGGTGGTTATCCAGGCCTTTCCACATGATGGTGGCGGGTACGTCCACCACGCCGTCGAGGGTGTCTATCCAGCCGCAGACCTTTTCCACGCGGCCCTGCAGGTACATGGCTACCGCCCACAGGTGATGCCCGTGGTCGAAGGTGCTAAGGGGTCTGCCCTCCATGCCTTCCCGGATACGCCATTCCCATGCCTTCGCTGAAACGGGCCAGCCTCCCTGTCCCATGATGAACTTGATTCGCATGTTGCGGGGCTCCCCTATCTGCCCGCTGTCGATGATCTTCCTGGCGGCAACCACCGGGGGATACCATACGTAGTTGTCGAATACCTTTAATATCTTTGAAGAATTATATTTTCGTTGTGTCTTGAGAATAAGGTCGGCGCTTTTGAGTGTGTTTGCCATGGGTTTCTGCAGGGAAATATGCTTGCCGGCCTTCGCTGCCGCCACCGCCATCTCCTCGTGAAGAAATGTGGGGGACAGTATCTCCACGGCATCGATCTGTGGATCGGCCAGCATCTGGTTGTAGTCAAGGTAGGTCTTTTCCACCTTCCACTGCTTTTTACGCTGCTGCAGCAGTTCAGGGTCGGTATCGCATATGGCGTATAACCTGGCCTGACTGTTCTTAACATAGCCGTTGTAGTGAAGATCAGATATTCGTCCGCAGCCTATAAAGCCAACATTAATTTTCTGCATGTTTCTCTCCCTGGTTATTGTTACCACAGAGGCACTGAGATACAGAGAAAAGATAGAGAAGTATGGTTTTAGTAATGATGTTATAAATCAATAGTGCCATTATGTAGAATCTTGATTGAAAGATCAAATGTAAAAAAAGATTTTCATGCATATTGATTTATCCATTCATAGAACCTGTAAACAATATAATCCTTTTTCCGTGCCTCCGTGTCTCTGTGTGATCCTTTCAATTACAGCCCTATCCTGTGATGCTCGGCTTGTACCCTTTCGCACCAGTTACCCACGTTCCAGTCGCCGAATACTCCCATGCCTCCAAGTTCATCGTCACCGCAGTATACGGGGACGTGAATTACCGAGAGGCCTTCGTACGCGAATGCTGATCCCAGTGCGGCGGTAAACTCTTCATTTGTGAATCCCCCGAAAAGGGCTTTTACCCCGGTTACTGACTTTGCCATTTTCACGTAGTCCACCTCGACACGGTCCCATGTTTTGAATTTTTCCCCGTACTGTGCCTTCTGCAGGCCGGTGATGGCCGCCATGTGGCGGTTGTCGAATATGATGACGCATCCACGGGCGCCGTGTTCCACCCCGTCGATGAGTACCTGGGGGTTCATCATGAAGCTGCCGTCCCCGGTGAAGGCAACGGTATAGGGGACGTCTTCGCTCATGGCGCTGGCGAAAACCGATGAAACGGCAAGTCCCATGTAGGATGCCCCGGTGTCGCTGAAGGTCTGGTTTTCGTTCTCGTCTTCAACGATCTGGAAACCGTTGGCCTGCACGTCTCCCGCGTCAAAGACCTTGACAGCCCCTTTCTTATCTGCCATTTCACATGCAAGTTTTATGGCAACAGGCTGGGTGAGCACTTTGCGGTTCCAGCCCGGGTCAAAGAGGGGGCCGCACTGGTAGCGTTCCTGCTTGAAGGCTTCCCATTCCTTTCTCTTCTGGAAGATGGCCTTCGCCCAGGAAGAGGTGCCGCCAGCTTCCTTGAAGCCGCTCTTGTTGAGATGGCTGATCCACCTGCGAAGGTTTGCCCCCGCGTCACCGGTAATGGCGATGGTGTTGTTGTAATGGCCCGCGTGGTAGGGATCGGTGTTGAAGTTGATGATGGCGCGGGCATTCTTCCAGGCTGTTCCGGAGCAGTCCCACTGGCACACCGCCCTGCCGCCGATAACGATGACCAGGTCGGCCTCGTTCATGGCGTAGTTGCCCGAAAGTGAACCCTTGGATCCCCCCACCGTCATGTTTCGCGGCTCGGAATAAGGGACAATACCGGTGCTTGATGCCCCTTCGACGATGGCCGCGTTCAGAAGATTTGCCAGCTGCACGATATCTTTTCCCGCGCCGCGGGCGCCGTTGCCGATTTTAATGGTGATTCGACTGGCATTCTTTGCGGCATCGGTTGCTGCCGCATATGCTGCCGCATCTTCACTTACCGGTGCCGGCTGGGTGAAGGGGCCGGGAAGCTCAAGCAGGTTGCAGTCCTCTATTATCCCGGGCTGTACGTTCATGGGTGCCAGTAAAAAGAACGGGCCGGAAAAGCCCTTCTTGCCGGTGTGCACCGCTCCCCTGCGAAGTGCGGTAAATATGGACTTTGGTTCATAAAGAGAATAGGCGTTTCCCATGGTGCCGCACATTTTAAGAAAGAGTCCCTGCTCGTCACGGGGGATCTGCTGCATATTGAACCCCTCGTCGTGGGTGGTCTCGTCACCGTATATGTGGTAGATGCCAAGGCCGTTTGAGGCGCTTGCCAGAGAACCGGCGAATGCGTGCATGGCACCGGGTCCGATGGAGGTAACCACCGCCGGTGTCTCGCCGGTGAGGCGTTTGAGGGTGGTTGCCGCGTGGGCGGCCGCTGTTTCGTGCCGCACGTTGAAAGTGCGCAAAAGTCCCACTGCCTCGTATTCCCTGAGAACCTCTGCCAGGTCAGTGGAACCGTGGCCGAATACTCCAACGAACTTCGTTACCCCCTGGTTGTACAGCCCCAGCACCAGCGCCTCTGAAACAGAGATGTTCTGAAACTGCGCAAGTTTCCCCGATTCAACGGCCTTTCGTATGGTCTTGTATTCTGCCAGTATCTTTGCCCTGTCTGTTCTCGTGCTCATTGTATATCCTCTTGTTTTTCAATCATATCTCCCTCCCCCTTGATGGGGGAGGGCCGGGGTGGGGGTGTGTTGAGTATGTGAAGAAGCCGTGTTCTTCCATGGTGCTTTATACACCCTCCCCTGACCCCTCCCGTCAAGGGAGGGGTAATTGATAATAGCTATTTCACGTTCTTCCTTCTGATCTCTCCCCAGTCTGCCATGGCGCTTGCCGCTGCCACCCACTGTGCCACGTCGGGGTATACCGGCACGCCGGTCCTGCGGATGGCATCGGACATTTTCAGCGTGTACGGGCCTCCCACGGCGCAGCAGAGTATGGGTTTTTTCTTGAGCCCGTTCAGCTTCTCAAGCCGCTCAACGATGCTTTCATCAAGTGGGGTATCCTGGAAGACGAAGAATGGCATGATGATGTCCACGTTTTCGTCTTCCATCAGGGTGTTGATGACGTACTGGTAGTCGGCCGCCGTGGCAGAACCGGTGACATCTACCGGGTTCTCAACGATGTAAAAGAAACTGAAATGTTCCTTCATGGAGGCTACCGAGTTTCGTGCCAGGGTGGCAAGCTCCAGTCCCTTTTCCTGGAAATGATCCATGGCGTTCACCATGGGTCCCGCCCCGTTGGATACCATTGCCACACGCTTGCCGGCCGGAACCGGCTGTGTTGCCAGGGTCTCGCTTGCGGCGTAGAGCTCATGAAAACTGTCGGTTAAAATAATATCATGCTGATTGAATACACCCTCGTATACCCTGTAGCTGCCGCCGTATGCCCCCGTGTGTGACACCGACGCTTTCGCTGACTGGCTTGTGCGGCCGGTCTTGAATACTATTACCGGTTTCCCGGCGTTTAGTGCCTGGTCACAGGCGTGCAGGAATTTTCTCCCGTCCCCCAGCCCTTCTATGTAGCTGCTGATCACGGTTGTGGCCGGATCTTCTACCATGTGGGCTACCAGGTCACCTTCGTCGACGTCAACCCGGTTGCCGTAACTCACCATGCGGCTTACCCCGGCAATGCGGGCCTCTTCAAGGAATGCGCATCCCCAGGTGCCGCTCTGGGTGAGAAACCCCATGTTCCCGGAGGGTGGACGAAGCAGGCGCTCATGGCTGTGAAAGAAGGAATCGAAGCGGCTGTTTCCGTCGTATGAGCCGATGCAGTTGGGGCCGATGAGGCGTATGTTGTATTCCCGCGATTTTCGGGAGATCTCTTTTTCCAGGTCGGCACGCTCGCCCCCAAGCTCCTTGCCGCCGCCGGAGACGATGAGGGCGTTGTGTATGCCAAGGCGATGCATGTTGTCCATTATATCGGGCATGCGGTTCAGGTCTACCACAACCACTACCAGTTCAGGTGTCTCTGGAAGTGAGTCAAGGTCTGGATAGCAGGGAACACCCATGAGCTCTTCCCGATTCGGGTTGATGGGATAGACCTTGCCCTTGAACTGATGGTTTACCAGTGAATCCATGATGACATTGCCTATCTTGCCTTCGCCGGCCGAGGCGCCGATGACCGCCACCGACGCGGGGTTGAAGAACTGTTCCATGTAATCGGTGCGGGGCATTTCGCCGGATACAGCATTTTCCCGCACGGTTTCTGATGGGATCATCTTGGCATCGGCAACGGTTACCCCGTCGGGACGGGCGATGATGGGGTTGAAGTCAACCGACTGGTAGAAGGGGGCGGCGTCTATGCCGAACCGGGTGATTCCATGTATGGCCGATACCAGCCCGTCAATGTCAATCGGCTCTGACCCCCTGAAGCCCGCAAGCAGTTTCCAGCCTTTTAATGATTGCAGCATCCGGCGTACGTGGTTTTTGTCTACCGGCAGCATGGCAAATATTACATCATCCAGAAGGTTAGCCATGGTGCCTCCCATTCCCAGCATGAGGACGGGGCCGAAGGTGTCATCGTACTGAAGGCCGGCGATGATCTCTATACCCGCAGAGGCCTGTGCCTCAACAAGCACTCCAAGGTAACCGGCATCATCCCTGGGAGAGAATGCCTGTTGAATAGTGGTGAATGCTTCGGTAAGTTCCTGGCTGTTTTCTATGTTCAGCCGCACACCACCCTCGTCTGACTTGTGCAGCATCCGGTTGGAAAGAACCTTGCATACTACCGGGTATCCCGTTTTTTCTGCGGCTCGTGCTGCATCTTCGGGGGTTTTTGCCACGGCTGATACGGGCACCGGAATGCCATACTGTTGAAGCAGGTTTTTCAGGTCACTTTCAGGTATTATCGTCCCCCCTCTTTCTTTTGAAGAGGTATACAAGGTGTGTATCCGGTTGATGGCAGATGTATCCATAATGTTACTCTCCTGCTTTTTTCGCTGCTTCGATGTTTGCCAGGATATAATCTGTGTTCACCGGGGGTACAAATACGCAGGCTATCTGCAGGGTGGTGTCCCCGGTATTAAGGGTCTTATGTTGTACTCCTGGTGGGGCATACATCGCGGTTCCGGGAGTTATCTCGTACTCCTGGTCTCCAAGCCAGGCCCTGCCGTGACCTGATATAAATATCATGAGTTCACCCCCCGCGTCGTGAGCGTGAAAGTCGGTACATCCCCCGTTGGGTGCGAGCTCGGATATAAGAAATGTGAAATCATGTATCTCCGGGTGGGTCTGGGGTGACATGGCGATCTTCAGATCACGCTCAAATGGCCTGTCCACGTGTGTAGCTGGTATATCGCTTAATTTTACAAATGGCATATATCCTCCTTGTTCCTATTGCGTAATATGAAAAAGAATTGTGTAATTGTCAACAATAATTCTCAAAAATCCGTTTAATTAATAATAACAGCAAAAAATTGAAAAAGCATGGAAAATGTCTTGCCAGTAATATGTACTGATGGTACATGTTATAGTATTGATATATAATTTTGTACCTGTAATGGTGGAGGCTGTAATGAGGTTACTTTATGTTATTATTACCTGTATCATGTTACTGTTGCTGCCGGGGCTGATATCATTTACGGCAGCTGGTAGTCAGAAAATCGATGTTCCCCTTGATACAACCCTGCTTGAAAAGGGCGACCTGCAGGTTTTTGAATTCAAGCAGCCTGCCGGCAAGCGGGTTATCGGGGTCATTCTTATTGATGCCCCCCCCGCGAAGGTTTGGAAGGTGACAAAAAACTGGGCACGGGTGCCTGAATATTCTTCAAGTGTTAAGTATTATAAAACCGTTCACCTGGTTGGCACCAGCAGCGGAACAACAGAAAAGCTTATTGAAGGAAAGATGAAGGTGGCATTCCTTTCAATTGTGTATACACTGGACGTTCTTTTTGACGATAATGCCATGCATCAGAAATGGCGGCTTCTCACTGAACATGAGAGATCTGAATACGGCAAAAACAATATTAACCTGAAAGAGAACGATTCTAAAATTAAAAGAATTGACGGCTTCGGCTATGTTGAGGCATATGATAATGGTACCCGGTCGCTGTATTATTACGCGCCCGCGGTTGAAGTTTCTGTACCGGTTCCCGCCTTCGTGGAACGGGCCCTGGTGAAGAGCAGTCTTCATGATTTCATGAAAGGGATAAAAAGGGCTGCCGAGGCAGGAAAGTGACCGGGGTAAGAAACACATATCATAATGATTCCGGTAAGAGGTGGCAATGGCATCTCCAACAATTCAGTCTCTTGACAGGGGGCTTGAGATACTATCGATAATCGCCAGGTCAGGCAGTCCCATGTCACTTAACGACATTGCCGGCCACTTCGCAATTGACAGGTCATCGGTTTTCAGGCTAATCAACACACTGGTTCAAAAAGGATTTGTGCAGCAGGACGAGGAGACCAAGAGGTATTCTCTTGGTTATAAGGTTCTTGAGCTGTCAGGATTCTTCAATGAAATTTCAAACATCGAAAGATTGATACGTCCCATACTGAAGCGGGTGGTATCCGTTACCCATCAGAATACACACCTGGCGGTTATTGATGGCCAGGAAGTGGTGTTTTTGGCAGTCGAACAGCCCAGGGACAGGGTTACCCTGAACCTGTCGGTTGGCAACAGGGAACCCCTGATTGCTACCGCCCTGGGTAAGGCCATGCTGGCATTCGCGGATGAAGATGAATTGACCCGTGTAATGGACAGGGCAAATTTTATCAAGTACACTGAGAATACCATTGAAACCCCTGAAAAACTGAAAGAAGTGCTGAAACATGTTCGTATAAACCGGGTTGCCTATGACAACGAGGAGTACAAGCCGGGTATCGTCTGCGTGGCTGCCCCGGTGCTTGACCATCGTCAACATGCCCTGTATTCTATCGGCATATCCGGTCCCACCGACTTGATTCGACCCCACTGGGAGGAATACAGCAGGATAGTTCGGGATGCAGGCATGGAGGCCTCTGGTCTGCTTGGCGGCCCCGTGTTACCTGAGAAATAACAGGTTATTATTTCTCAAGGACATCCTTTACTATACGTAGAAGATGATCTAATTGTATCGGCTTTGATATAAATGCCGCGGCTCCCCGTTCAAGCATCTGGTTGGGTGTATTTTTTGATGTAAATCCGCTCATGATGATCACCGGCAAATCTTTCTTGATATTCTTTACACGGTCAAATACCTCGTCACCCTGCATGTGGGGCATGATCATATCCAGCAGTAGTATATCTATTTTTTCATGTTGTAATTGAATGTAGTCAAGGGCGTCAAGTGGACTGGTAAACGTGGTGACACTGTATCCCGCGTCAGAGATGACACGCTGCAGGTAGTTGGTTATATATAATTCGTCATCAATGATGACTACATTTCCTTCTCCGGTTATTTTCGGATCAGTTGCAATTTTCTCCTCATTTTCAAGCTGTTGTGGACCGTCGTATAGCGGGAAGTAAATAGTAAAGGTGGTACCTGCCAGGGACCTTGAGTCCACGTCGATGAATCCTTTATGCTGACTCACGGTGCCATAGGCGAGTGAAAGGCCAAGGCCTGTACCTTTCCCGTTTGCCTTGGTGGTAAAGAAGGGCTCGAAAATATGGGTTATCTGCTCATGAGGTATACCGGAACCGGTATCGGTGATGCGCAGCCTGATGTATTTCCCGGGTTTAATGATGCCAAATTTGGTAATTTTTTTCCTGTTAATGGTGGTATTGTCGGTGGACATGGTAAGGGTTCCCCCGTCTGGCATGGCATCACGGGCGTTTATGGCAATATTCATTATGGACTGGTGCACCTGGTTGGCGTTACCAAATACCAGGTCGTCTCCTGCGTCTGCATGTACCTTGATGGTAATGGAACGGGGAAATGTACGCCTGATGATTATGATGATCTCATCAATGATCTCATGAAGGTGCAGTGGCACTGTCTTGTAGCTTGACCTGCGGGAAAATGTAAGCAATTTGCTGGTAAGATCGGAGGCACGCTGGCATGATTCGGTGATTATTTTCGCGTTCACCCCGGACTCATTATTTTCTTCAGCTACTGTTATTAATTCCGCGTATCCCTGTATAACTGTAAGAATATTGTTAAAATCATGGGCGATACCACCGGCAAGCTTTCCAACAGCCTCAAATTTCTGGGATTGGGTCAGCTGCTCGTGAAGCTTCTCCTTTTCATCATGAAGACTAATAAATGTTGACATGTCCTGTATTACCAGTTCATGGGCATGTCCATCGAGCCAGTCTACCAGCCTGCTCCTGATGATAAGAGAGATTGTGTTTCCATCACTTCGTATCCAGTTGGCATTGTAGACTGGAACGCCGGAGGTGTCTGTGCCAGAAGGGGGCTCATTTAAAAAATGTGACAACCTGCTGCATGATTCAGACTGTTCCTCATTGTACAGGATGGTATATTCAGAGAAAAAGGCATCTACTTCACTGTTCAGGGCATCTTCAAGCCTTGATGTTCCAAGCAGGCGTAATCCTTCCCTGTTTGTCATGATAATATTCCCGTCCCGGATTAGAAATATTCCAACAGGCAGGTCTTTAACCAGGGTCTTGAAATGGCGACCTGTCTGATGCTGGTACCGTATGCGCATTTTACGGTTTCGGTACCTGCTGATTGCTGCTGACAGCAGTACAACAGAAATGAGAATGCCGGCTGCCATAAGCAGGTAATATAGTGATGATACAGGGTAGGGGACGGTGAACCATTTTGAATAGAGAGTGTCAAATATGCCCGACTTTTTCATCTCGGCCAGTTCATCGTTTACCAGATGATTGAGCCATTGTTTATCCGTATTTATAGCAAAGCCGATATTATGCTGGTCAATAATTTTAACGCCCCACATGTCTTTTGCCAGGGATATTTCACCGGGAAAATACCGTTGGATGAGAAAAATTGAATTATAGAAGTTGTTGAGTACAATATCCACTTCTCCCTTTTGAAGGGCCCTGAAGCTTTCCATGGTGCTTTTGTATCGGCGTGCCTGTACTACTCTCCCCTTATCAACCAGGCTTTGCACATAGAGGTCACCGGTGGCATTATGTTTGACCCCGATTTTGGCTCCCTCAAGACCATCCACTATTGCCTGCGACTGAACAGCCATCACCAGTCCTCCCTCCAGGTAGGGTTGGCTGTAAGCAAAGTCTTTCATTCGGCTTTCCGTCATATATATACATCCGATTGCCATGTCGGCATGACCGTCCTTCACCATTTGCAGCATATTTTGAAAGGAGGTAAGGGTGATGGTGTATTTTATGTCGTTTATACGGCAGATAAGTTCAAGCAGGTCAACGTCAAAGCCTGAAAGCCTGCCATCCTTCTCGATGACGAATGGTTCGTAAATTGAAGCAGCAACATGTATTTCTTTTTGCCGGGCATGAAGGGATGTACACATTATAATGAAGAAAATGATAATTACTTCAATTCGGCGCAGTGCCCTTGTGGCATTGTGTGCCATTTAGTATTCCTGATAGTCTTGTTATTTTTTGTATGAGTGTAATATATTTCTGCAATTAGCACAAGTATAAAATGAAATTATCTGATCAATGAAAATAATGAACATACAATTCAAAATGTTCTTGCATTATTTAGGACAATGCTTAGATATTGCTAAAGAGATTTTTCCGGATATACATAGAATACGTACAAAAGAGTCTGGGCATGGCTAAATATTATACATTTCCATCATGCATAGTGGCCGTTGTGTTGTGTATATGTACTGTTTCGATAGTGGCGTGCAAAAAGAATTCTTCATTATCATATGAAGAACAAAAGAAACTATTGTCCACTACCCCTATTAATACTAAGATAAAAAAAATTGAAACCAGCCTGGAATCAGTGAAAGATGATAATAAAAAAACTACTCTTTTGACCGATCTTGCGGTTTTGCAGCTTGAAAAAGGTGACGTAACATCAGCGATGAAATCTTCAGCCCGGGCTGTTGAGGTATCAAAAGATGATTTCAGGGCACTGTATATCCAGGGAAAGTCCTCTCTCATGGCGGGAAGCTATTCAAGATCAGTTGAGTGCTTGTCACGTTCTATTAAAGCTAACGATTCTTTTGCGCCGGCGCATTATGAGATGGGAAACGTGTATTATAAACGTGGTGATTATCGCAATGCCATAAAAAAGTACGACAGGGCTCTTGAACTTGATGAAAAGAACATTGATACCATGAATAACCTTGCCGTTGTGTGTGCATCCGCTGGCCGGTTAAAACGGGCGGAAAAGTTACTTCACCGGGTAATCGAACTGCAGAATGACAATGCCACGGCCCACAGAAACCTTGGCATTTTATATGATGCCCATCTTGATAATCCCAAGAGGGCCATGAACCATTATAAAAGATATCTTGCCATCGTACCGGGTGCTTCGGACAGAAACCTGGTAGAACTATGGATCAGCAGGGTGAAGGACGTGAATAAATGAAATTCACTTTGAAAACAGTATACATGGCAGGGTGTGTAATAACAACCGGGTTGATCCTCTTGGCTACCGTTCCTTTTAACATGGCAATATCATCTTTTGAAAATGTGACCGTAGAAAATATTGATGAAGCAACTGGAAAGCAATTAGCCCTTCGCCTTGAGGAGAAATTAAAAGATTCAACAGGTGTACAGATCAGGGGTTCGGGTGCTGTTGAAAAATATATTAAAATGCTGGAATTGTCCCAGGCAGGTATCATCAGCTCTTCAGTTGCGGATTCCCGGCGCAATATTCTTGATGTTGATCATATTTCAGTGGGCTCCATTGCAAGGATTGAATCCATGTATGAAATTGATACACGCCTTGTGAACGTTAATAACTGGGAAATTGAATATGCCTGTGGTTTTACTACGGGCAGTATCGATTATGCTGTAGAATCCATTCTGCAGAGATACAGAAATCATCTGGCATCTATTAATGCAGACCATGGTGAAGATAAGAAAGAGTCAGCCAGGGTAACGGTGTACAGGTTCAGGGATAGTAATGAAAATGCCCTTGGGAAGGGTTATGGAAATGTTCTGTCCGAAATTATCAACAGCGAACTGGGTTCCCGTAAGGGTCTGGCAACAGTTGAACGAAAATATTCAAAATCATTGATCAATGAAAAAGTATTACGCATGACTGGCATAATAGAAAATGATAGCTCCCTGTCATTGTTCAGCAACAGGACTATTCAGTACGAATTGACTGGCGAGTTGCGGGTATTTGCTGACCTGATTTGTATCCGCTATACCCTTCGTGATACGGCTTCCGGGATGTGCGTGCTGCCGGGTTATCATGAAATATCAAGTCCGCGATACCTGCGTCCACTGGCGGATTCAATAGCATCGGATGTGGCAGGGGTGATTTCCAATGAAGCTGGTATATTGCAAATACAATGTAAGGAAAACTCAATTAACGTAATACTGAATGGTGAACCACTGGGTAATGTAAGAAAATTGCGTCTTGCGAAAGGGAGTTACCATTTACAAGTGGCCAAACCCGGTTTCAGTGATTTTGAGAAAATGATCGCTGTAAAACCCGGTTCTACTGTTGCAATACCAGTTGCCCTCAAAGGCGGTTCCAATGCCGTGCAAAAGGATGAAGGTGATGAGGATTCGTCAATGTGGAAACCAGAATGGGAAAAGAGGGTGTGGAAGGCCCAGGAGACCCCGGACCTGTAATCGTGCCCTGATGAATATAAATGAGTACATGAGTACACTAAAATTACCAGGAGGATTTACATGTTTGTTACAAGTAAGCAGTGGGTGTTATCAATACTTTGTTTTCTGCTCGTCATACTTCTCGCGGGATGTGCAGGTTATTCAACAAAATCAGACTTTGAACTTGTTGAAGGAGAAAAAAAGATCACCAAGGGTACAATAGCTGTTATTGCCGGTAGCGGCAGTGAGATCGATATCAAACTTGCAAATGAAATTACTACTCAATTAACAGATAATACGAATTTAACTGTATTCAGCCAGGAAGAGTTGAGTAAACGGATGCCGCAGTATCCCATGTTTTTCATGAAAAGCCAGGAATCAGAAACTGATCAGTGGTCTATCAGGCCAAGTTATCTTTCAGAAGAAAATAAAAAATCCATGAAGAAAATTCAGGAAAAGCTGGGCGCTGAGTATATCCTTCTTGCCTGGGCGGAAGGGGTGAAATACTGGCAACATGATGTTACCGAGACTTGTATATTCAGTTTTATCAATGGCAAAAAATGTAAACTGTCTGTTCCCTGCCGCGTGTTAAAATACCCTGAGAACAGGGTAATCGCGTCATATAATTACAAGGATTATTATTCTTCCTCATCGTTATTCTCATTCAACCAGGTTATTGACAAGTTCCTGGTGAGGGCTTCCAGGCAAATTACAGAACAATTTACAACCGCGATTCTTGATGAATCGATGATAATCAATACAAGTGAGAAGTAGGAGGGAAAAATCGTATGCGAATTAAAAGTGGTATATTTATACTGGTATTAATGTTTTCGTTTGTGTCATGTGTGTCATATTTTAATCTTAAAAAAGAAATTGCAGACGCAGAAGGAAGTGAAATTGCGGTGATATCAGGAATAAACAATGAACCGAACCTTTCCTTTGCCATGATGCTGACCGAGTCTCTGCAAAAACACAGCAGGCTTAAAGTAATGTCACAGAAGAAGATTGCAGAGGCCATAGAGTATTATCCATTTCGTATCGAAGGCCCATGGAAATTTGCCTATGTTGATATTGAACCTGAATATGGAAAAATGAATATTGAAAAGATCAGGGAAATTCAAAAACGACTGGGAGTAAAATACCTCTACGTGGTGTGGACGCCTGTGGAAACATCGTATACGATTCAGAATTCCGGAAATGTGTATGAATTGCACACGATTTCACAGCTTTTTGAATTTCCTGAGTGTGAAC
The DNA here is from genome assembly GCA_964486725.1 of uncultured Leptospiraceae bacterium. GTDB lineage: Bacteria > Spirochaetota > UBA4802 > UBA4802 > UB4802 > M55B154. The sequence goes on along the minus strand of CAZAOK010000062.1, from coordinate 979 downwards.
CCATCGGAGGCAGTAAATTTGTAATAGCAAAGCATCCCGGTATGTTTTCAAGCATGGGTAAATCAAAGAGAGATGTTATGATGTATTTCGCTGACAATGTGGCAAAAGAGTTATCTGAACAGATGAAGATTGTTAAAGGTGACAATTCATAACAAAAATAGTAACATGTTAGCCAGCGCGTGAGAGATAAAAGACATGAAAAGGCTCTTCCGGTACCATGCCATGGTACAGAATATTCCCCCGCTGCCGCAATACACCAGGAAGGTGGGAAAACTGTCGGGCATGTGTACCGAGGCGAAGAGCAGTGATGATACTACCCCCGTGAAGACGTACCCGTATTGCTCTCCTGGCCTGAGAAACATGAGATACCTGAAAAAAAGTTCTTCGGTCGCGGGGCCAATTGTAATTGCCATAACCGCATAAAAAATGGTTATACCAGTCATCCCCGCTGATCCTGTAGTGACGGTTGCATATGGTGGCAGAAGCAGCGTGAAGGCAAGTGCGATAAACGACGCAACAGCCGTGGCCAGGGCCAGGTCGATGACCATCTGGCGGGATGGCACAAAAAGCCCGGCAGGGGATACACCGTAATGGGCGTATAAAAATTCTACAAGATACGGGAAAAGAACCAGGTGCATACCACCATTTGCCAGGAGCAGCTCCATGAATCCAATGGTGGCATCTGTGCCCCATCCTTTTGCAAGTGATATAACAAAAGCACCAAGAATCAGCAATGCCATGATGGTGCCGCTGGCAATAAGCCCCGTTGTGATTCGGGATTCTCTCGCCTGCTGTATGTTTCGCATCATGCCGTTGAACTCCTCAAAAATTTCCTTTTGAACTGCAGGGGACAGAGAATCAACCAACCCGAGATGATGGTTCAGCCGTTTTACGTGTTTTTCCGAAAGCCTGTTCTGGACAATCGTTTTTGTGATTCCCGGAAGAATGCTGAAGATACATGCGGCCTTTATGCTGGGAT
>CAZAOK010000061.1:0-21624 GCA_964486725.1 uncultured Leptospiraceae bacterium | reverse complement strand
GCTGATAGACTGATTATATCACTGGTCACATGAATGTAACCCGGAATTTAAATCATTCCCTGATTTAAATAATACTCCCTGGTAATGAAGTACAGTCTGCATATTTCCCCCGCCTCCGGCGGGGAAATATGCAGACAATAGTGATTCCGGGGAATTCGATCGATATCTCTCCCGCCTCCGGCGGGGGAGATATCATATCTCATAATCAGCGAAAAGCAGGGACTTTGATTTAATGGTGGTATGAAAATAGTGTTCTACGAACAGGGATATTGAGAACAGAAGATGAAGCAAATCGGATTCATTGTACTTTTCATGGGGAATGTCACTGAATTTTCTGCAGAAACTGTCGTTCACAAAACCCAGCACTTCCAGTGGAATAGTATTGCTTCTGTTGCTTGCCGGGTTTGCCCTGGCACATGAATGGCAAATGGTATTGAAATCATCAATATGTATTCTGAATGATGAGGATATAACCCTGCCGCAAAATGAACATCTGTCAATGTCGGGGAGAATGCCCAGGGTATGTAGAAGGTGAAGAGTGAAGCAAAGGGTAATGTGCAGAGGGTAGGTGGTGGTTTTCATTGTTGTAAGGGCCGAATATAGAAGATGGAATATAGCCTGCGCGGGATCACCTGAGGCTGAAGTCTTATCTACCATTTCAAGCATGAAGTATACATTCAGTATCTTTCCCAGGTTGTCCCGCACCTGGAGAATATCCTGCAGCAGGGTGAACTCACCGGCAACTGTAATCGATTTGTTCTCATGGTAGTAATAGACCAGTTGAAGGGCTGTGCCCGGTTCAACTGCTGACCTGGCCCGTCTTTTGCTTTTTCGCAGTCCTTTGAAAATGAAAGTACGTTTACCATATTCACCGGTAAAAATTGTAGCGATGGTATCCGCTTCACCCGATGCCCGGGACTGAAGGATAATTCCCTTGCATTTCTGGATTTCCATCAATCATCATCTCTGCCTTGTAATATAGTCACAAGTATTCTGTGTATTCGTGTACCTTTTATATCTTTTATCTTGAAGGAAAGATCACCATAAGAAATTTCCTCATTTTTGAGAGGTATTTTACCAAAGAGGTCATAAACCATACCGCCAATGGTATCGAACTCGTTTGTGGGCAGTGTTGATCCTGTCTCATTGTTAAAGTCGGTAATGGTCATGCGTGAGTCTACTTCGTATTCGCCCTCGTTGATTTTCTGTAACTCGGGTAACTCGTCTTCGTCAAATTCGTCCTTTATCTCTCCCACGATTTCTTCAAGCACATCTTCCATGGTGATGATACCGGCAACACCGCCGTATTCGTCCACCACTATGGCGAGATGAAGTTTGCGTAATTTGAATCCAAGCAGCAATTCATCAAGTGGCATGGTTTCAGGTACAAAGTAAGGTTTATGTAAAAGTTTTTTAATAATAAACTTTCGTTTTTTCTCTACCAGGAAGATGAGCAGGTCTTTTACGTATAGTATGCCGGTTATATTATCGATGGTATTCTCAAAGACGGGTATTCTTGAATGGCCCGCGTTGAAAATAAGCGTAATAACATCTTTTAACTTGCAGCTTGATTCAATGGCTACAATGTCAACCCTGGGTATCATTATCTCACGGGCGATCTTTTCCGAGAGCTGTACCACGCCTCGAATCATCTCTTTTTGAGACACTTCGAGGGAATCAATATCAAGGGAGAAATCTTCAATATTATTATGTGATGGGTGGCGGTTATTATGCCTGAATGGATAAAGTATTCGTGATAAGAATCCTGATCTTTGCTTACTCTGGCTTTGCGACTCGGGATTATCAGATGTCATAGCTTGCAGTCTTTTCGTCCTCCATTATTTTTTATCATGTTACGCAGATAGCAGCATCATGAAATATATGTCAACAGTTATTTCAGGTTTACTCCCATACCGTAAAATTCTTAATGGTATTTATCAGGGCATTGGCCCCCTGCACCGAATCGTCCTTGGTAAGATTGCAGTCATTGTATAGTGAATCAGCCATAAATTTTCTCATTGCCATGTATACATCATCGGTTGGGAAAAATATAAATGAAAAATTGTCTCCCTCTTTTGTCAGGATGGTAAAAGAGGTATACAGCATGACAGGTTCACGGGGAACCATTATCTTTTCCTGTTTCTTCCCGGTGAATATGTCAAGATCGTCAAATCTGTACGGGATCTTCTTGCCCGCTTCACGGTGAACGGGTTCTTCGTGCTTATGGGTATAGGTGGGCGGTTCAACCAGGATATGCGTCCTGTTGCCGTCTGTCTTGAATGTCAACCCTTCGGCTGTCCTGTAAATGTCTTTTACATTGGCGTACGCGGTTACCTCGTAAATTGAATAGACTGATGAGGCGTCAAAAAAGGAAGAAATAATGAATCCACCATTAGCTGGAATTTGCTCACCAAGGTAAGCTTTCAGAAGTCCCATAGCCTTTGCCATCTGTATAACCCTCAGGAAGTATTTTTATGTGTCAAAGTATACAGCAGGCAATATGTATAATCAATAAAAAAATTTGGGTCTTTCCGGATTATTGGGAATTGAAAATCATTTTTATATAAGAACAGATATAGTGATGGTTCCCCCGCCGAAGGCGGGGGAACCATCATATTTATATTCATTTTACGTTATTTGAACGTAATTACTCAGCTGTTATGCTGAATAATTACAAATTATGCTAAAATGAATAATAATCCATGCATCTTCCCCCGCCGAAGGCGGGGGGAGATGCTCAAATTCCTTTTCATTTCACTATTCACTAATCATCCGTATGATATTATAAACTTTTTTGGATTGTTAATAATGATTTATAGACATAAAATAAATTATGATGGTTTTCACCAAAATTCCGGAATGAGCAGAATAATTTGATTAACGTAGATTAAGGAATGTTTTCATGGGTCACTGTTCATCTGCCCATTTCTCCTGGTATAACAGGTCCTCAAGATATACACCTTTTCTCTTGCAGTATTCTTTCCTCGCAAGATAGTAGCCGATACCGGTAAGAATAAATAGCAGAAACCCGCCGGTTTTTAATAGGGATTTCATTTCTACCATGATTACCAGTCCGAAAAACAATACCATGACGATTCCTGTGATGGCACAGAACCATATGAAAAATAACGGCATTTTGAATGATGACCTGCTGAATTGCAGTGGATAAAGCTCGGGCAGTTTGAGTGAAGCCAGGAGAATAGGAAAGAATATTATCAGACCGCCAAGGGCGGCATAGGATGCCAGTGTTTCAAGGGATATTTTTGAGAATATACCAACGATAGACAGTACCCATATAACGGTAAGAAGAACATGCGGTGTAGCATACCGGGCATGCAAGGCACCCGCCCTTTCCGGCAGTATGGAATCACCCACAATCATGAGCAGTGATTTGGTGCCAACTATGAAGAGGGCGTTAAGGGTGGTAACCAGCGCGAGTATGGCGCCACCGATTATAAAAAAGGCGATACCTCCATCGGCAAGAAAGGCTTTACATGCGGTAATAAGTGGTTCGGCAGATGAAAGAAGAGGTTCAATGGGCCCGCACCCAACCGTGGCAGTTGCCACCAGCACGTATACAACGGCCACCACTGGAAAGGCGATCATGAATGCCCTTGGGATTACCCTGCCGGGGTTGATTATCTCTCCCCCCAGTTCGATTATGCCGTTGGCCCCGAAGTACGTAAATGTGAGAAGAGAAGTACCGAGAAGAAGGGATCCGGTGTTGTGTTCAGATATTACAGAAAATGATGTCATATCCATTGAGACTATCCCGTTTACGGAATAATATACAAGGGAGGATAACAATATCAGCACAAGAACCGCCTGTACCTGGGCGGCAATTTTTACCCCTCTCAGGTTTAACAGGTAAAGAGCGGTGACGATTATCGCGGCCATGAAATTTATTGATATCCCTGGGAGATATACTGAGATATACCTGGCGCATGAAATAGCATAAAGGGGTATCTGGCCGAAAAAAGATGCCAGTGCGTATACCCAAATTCCGGTAAAAGCAAGTCCCGGAGAGATCATGCGGCTGGGATACATGTAGTTGGCGCCGGTTGTAGGCAATGTAGATCCAAGCATGGCAAGAGGCATCATGCTGATGAACACGGGAATAACGGCAAGGGCGTAAGCCAGGGGAAGGGCGCTGCCTGCAATTTTCAGAACAATTCCGGTAAAAACGAAGACCCCTCCACCAATCATGAATCCTATCGCGATAAAGGTTACGGCTGGGAGGGTAAGTACTCTCTGAAGGCCCCTGTCATTCATGGCGATATCGTGTCCTGGTATGTATGTTTTTAAAGAATTGCTTCTTATACATGCAAGTCGTGAATAAATCAACAAACTTTATAAATTAATACAACTGATTACAGGATGTTAAGAGTAATCATTAACCACCCAGAGAAGAGCTTATACTATCAAATGACTCTAAAAAAATGGAACCGCCCGCTTCGCTTGACGTCGTGCTGAGCGAAGCCGAAGCATAAACACAGATTAACACGGATAAATAGTGAATAGTACAAACCAATTGGTATCACGCAGAGGCGCAGAGACGCTGAGGAAGGGCACGAACTCTCCGCGTTCCCCGCGTCTCCGCGTGATAGCATTATTAATAGTTCTTCATTACCGGAAATCCGGAAAGAGTGATTTCTCAATTGGTACCATTCAATTGCAGATGCTTCATGGTAATTTCTCAACGTGCAGATTTTTCATGGTATACCGTTTTCCTGATAACAGCATGGGAGCCTGGTGACGAAGGACACCGGCAAGCAGTAACCTTGTTCGCTGCCGTATTCTTCGTTGGGGAATTTCTCCCACCGCCAGCTGCACAAGTTCCAGGATGTGGTATACCGGCTTGTTGCGCAGGGGGTTGGCAAGCTCACCCACCGACAGTTGCTGCATGCATCCCGCGCAGTACACGGCAACAATGTCGGCACCGGGTTTGTGGGATGACTTCAGTGCCCGATTGGCGGCAAGGGTGATCTTGAATGGGTTATAATTTGAATAGTGACTGAAGCCCCCGCCGATTCCGCAGCAGAGTTTTGTATCACGAATAAATTCCTGTTCGATTACGGTTACTCCAAGCGTTTCGAGCAATTTGCGGGGAAGGTTCATGAAATTGTCTCCGAATGCCTTGGCATGGCACGAATCGTGAATGGTGGCAGTCATGTGAAGCCTGTTGGTTATTTTCAAATCACCCGAGCTGATCCGATCATACAGCCAGGGAAGCAGGTGTATCACTTCAAAATCGAATTTTCCACCGAAACGGGGAAGAATACTGGTGAACAGGTTCATACCCGCCGTACAGGGGATATACATCCTTTTCACCCCCATTTTTCTGAAATGGGTTGTGAGTTTCCGCGCGACTTCTTTTACCTGGTCAAATCTCCCCATGCGATAGTACATCTCACCACAACACAGGTCAAGTGACCCACGTATCTCTAACCCGTCAAGCAGGCCGGTCATGGTGAGGTAGGGAACCGTGATAAAGTTGCAGCCGGGATAGAATATCTCTTCACAGGGACTTTCATCGTCCCACCTGGCAACCAGTTCTTTTTCATCATCAGGCAGGTGATCAAGCACAAAAGTTCTGAAATTAAGATCAGAATGGGGCATAAAATAACGGGCGTGGGCGGGCATGCCGCTGTTATTGTACTGGCGGTACCATCGCTGCAGTATAAGGTTGGCGGGGTTGGCCTTTTCCGGGCAGATTACATTACATGAATGACAACTGGTGCATTTCTGGAGGACGTGGGACGTGTCCTCCCCCTTAACCAGGGCCCGTATCTCGGCCCTGGCGGTATCAATGGGCAGCTTCATGACGGGACATTGATGAAAGCATTCACCGCAGAGGGTGCATGCATCCTGGTTGAAGGGTTCCGCAAAATCAAATGGTTCACTCATGTTGTACTCCTTTATTCACTGTATGGATGATGCTGCCGGTAGAGCCTGTGACGGTGATGGCCCGGTTGCTGTCCCCCCGAATCGCGGGGCAGCACGGGGTCCCTGAACATGTGCATGGTAATGGCATCTTCGGGACATACCCCGGTGCAAAGGCCGCAGCCGTAACAATTGTCCGAAGTAATGCTTTTGCCTTCAATAATGCTCCGTGCATCGAAAGGACAGGCACTTACGCATTCTCCGCAGCCTGTGCATTTGCGCCGATGGGTGATTGCCATGAAATATCCGTCGATAAGGGGGTAGTTCAGCTGTCCCAGTTCGCGGTTTATGATATAGGGAACACAACCGCAGGTACAGCAGTTGCATATAACGTACTCGTTGTACTCGTTAACGGGACAGTGCACAAATACCATGTGAAACATCCCCAGGGAATGGCATTTGCTGATGATCTGTTTTGCTTCTTCTTTGTCGATTTCACGGTACTGTTCCGGAAATGCCCGCGTCCACGCGTTAAAACCTGTTCGAAAAACCATGTCGGTTTCCAGTGGATGATCACATGCCCGGTGACCCATACGGCACCGGCATGGTCCCACGGCGATCCTTCCATCAATAGAATCAATTAATCGAAGGGCATGGGCGAAGGGGACGGGTTTGCCGGTATCCGCAAGGTACCCGAAAGGCCTGGCGAACAACCTGCCTGCAAGCCACTTGACAGGGGCCAGTTTGCCGATAGATTTCCACTTTCCACGTAAAAAGAAATACGAATATTTCAGAAGGGGGACTTCGACGTACCTGGCAAAAATATACAGGAGGGTCTTACGTATTCGGCTTTCCTCAGAGGTGATCATGTGTCCCATGATGAATACTGAAAATGTCAGCAAGAAGGTGAATGCGGGTGTATTACTCGTTGTTATCATGTTGACTGGCCTGTGTACTCATCTTTACCGGGATACTCAAGCAAATGCTCAATTTTCATATAGGTATGATATGGAAATCCGGCGGTCATTTGCGACGCGCTGTTTTTACCCCACGCGATGCCTCCGGCGCAGAAGTTGCTGATGTTGGCCTTACCGGTTATCAACGGGATAACCGTGCTGTTTCGGCACATTGACATATTGGCAAGATACCGTGTTATAAACTTATCAAAGAGACGGCTTATGGTGGTACTGGTAAAAAGAAGTTCTGTGAATTTCTGCCACCAGGCAAAGCGGTTCATGGTATCAAGAAACCGGTTAAACCATTTCAGCATCAGCCCGTTTACTCCCCGGGCAGGGTTACCATGGTAGAAAGACAGGGCGGTTGCGTCACGGTTGTAGTGTGCGGGATCGATGAAGTGCTCTTTACCGAGAAATTGAAAGAGATGGCTGAAGTTATAAGGATTGGTTCTGATGATCACCACATCGGGGGTGATAGAGTTGTCAAACAGGTCTATGGAAGCAAGGTACACTCCGGACGCGGGGAGGGTCAGGTGCGGGGCAATGGATCGTTCAAAATCATTTTCAGGGGACTTGAACCCCAGTACGATGGGTACCCACTGGCATACCTGGATGGATTCGGGTTTCACAACCAGATGTTTGCCCTTTCCTGACATGAGTATGGCCTGGCAGTATGAAACACCTGAAAAAACCTCCACCCCGCTGAGTGATGCTGGTATAACTGGGAGAACAGTTACTCCCACTGGAGGAATGTCAATTTTTACAGGCCCGGTGTTTATCTTTTCCATGTCCCGGTATGCGCACCTTCTGTTGCATGAAATTAATGCCTTTACTGTATTAATCAACACATAATACAGTATGACAATATTCATGTCGAGAAATATATTCTGATCCTTTAAGCATGTTTCAGGTTGTATTACCGTTTTGTGACTACTCAGCTTTGACTAAAATATTGATCATTTACTTCATAATGAAAAGGAATTTGAGCATCTTCCCCCGCCTTCGGCGGGGGAAGATGCAGGATTATTATTCATTTTAGAATAATTTTGATTATTCAGCATGACAGCTGAGTAATAACACCGTTTTTTGGTAATGTTCTGGACAGGTAACAGGATATACTTTCAATTATATTACATATCTGATTATTACAAAGATGAGTGTGAATACCGGATATTTTTTCTTTTGACAGCATGATCATGTACTGACTTCCGGGTAAGGTTATACTCTGAATTTAGATGGGAGAATGAATAATGACCAGTAATTTCTTTCGTGAAGGTACCATGATAATCGGCCACAGGGGGGTGGCTGTTGAATTTCCCGCAAATACCATGCCTTCCTTTAAACGGGCCGAAGAACTTGATGTGGACGTGATCAACACAGAAGTATACCTGTCCGCTGACGGAACACCTGTGGTAATTCAAGATGAAAACCTGGAAGAGGTTTCAAACGGGAAGGGCAGGGTTGCTGAATATACACTGGAAGAACTACAGCGACTTGACGCCGGTTACCATTTTACTACTGATGATGGGGACACTTATCCATTTCGGGGCAAGGGGCTTACGTTCCTCTCACTTGACCAGCTGCTGACAGAATTTCCCCGCCAGCATTTTATTATGGATATAATGGACAACAATCCGCAACTTGTAGACCGGTTTTTGGATTCAATCAGCAGGTGCGAAGCAGAAGATCGTGTGTGTGCCGCGTCGAGGTATGCGAGCACCATGAAGAGGATCAGAAAGAAGAACCCCAACCTGGCCACTACATTCAGTCTCTGGGGAGTTCTTGGATTTTATTTTCTTTTCAGGTCGGGAATACTGGCAATGAAACAGCATTTCAAGGGGGATGTGCTGCAGATACCCGAATATATAGGCCCATCACATCTTGCTAATGGCGGACTGGTAAGGGCAGCCCATAACCGGGGAATTAAGGTGTATGTATGGACGGTTAATGACAGGCAGTATATTAGAAGGCTTCTTGATATCGAAGTTGATGGTATCATTACGGATAATCCCGCATTATTAAAAAGCTATTTATGATACATGCAGGGGCGTGAATTATTTTTGCTTGTGTATTTTGTCAAAAATGTATATAAACAATGGTAGAGTACATTAAAAAAACGGCAGGCAATATGACTGAAAATCCTGAGAATATTATACCTTTCTATAACCGTTTATCATTTCGAATATTAATTATCATTATCCTGGTTCTTCTCGCCGGCATCGGCTCTACAATCGCGTATTATCTCTCTTCACAGAATAAAACTATTATCCAGTCCCGTGAATCTGCCATAATGGAAGAGAGTGAAGTGTTGTACATGACTATAAAAAATAACATGCTTGCGGGAGAAGCCCCTCTTGCTGTAGATCTTTTCAGGTCATTCGAACGATCAGAAGTGGTAAAAGCATTGAAGCTGTACCGGAAGAATGGAGTACCGGCATTTTCTGATAATTCTACTCTAAAAGAAGTCAACGATAACCTGGGTGACGTATTTTTTACACCAAAAACAGATTTCATGAAGGGTGAGAGAATTGACAATCCTGATTTTAAAAAATCTGTACAGGATATCAATGATGTATTCGTTCGTAACGTTGACAGGCAACCGCGTTCAATTGTCATATATAAGCCATTGATAAATCAGCCCAAATGTTCCCAATGTCACGGTCTTGATCACGTGGTGCGGGGCGTCATCACTATCTCATCCTCTGTCGATGATGTATATAAGCGGACAGGGGAAAACCTGCTGATTTCCGCGATGATATACGGGTTGGTAGTGGCGATATTAACCGTTATCCTGGTTATCTTTATACACAGGGTTGTTATAGTAAAGATATTGAATATTGGTACTGTTGTGGAGTCTGTTGGTCGTGGTGATTTTAAAGTTCGTGTTTCACTGAAAGGAAAGGATGAATTGTCTTCACTGGGAAGCAGGATCAATACCATGATCAAGGGGTTGAATGAAAGATTTAAACTGAGTAAGTTTGTGTCCAGGTCAACCCTGGATCATGTCAGCGGGGATAGCGATATCCAGTTGGGAGGAGAGCGGGTTATTATGACAGTGCTCTTCTCAGATATACGGGGCTTCACCAGCTTTTCAGAAAACAGGGATCCTGAGGATGTAATCCGAATACTAAATGATGTTATGAACCTTCAGTCCGAAATCGTTGCAGAATTTGATGGTGACATCGATAAATTTGTAGGTGATGAGATTATGGCAATATTTGAGGGTGAGGACATGGTAATGCGGGCCGTTTCTGCTGCCTGTAAAATACGAAATGAACTGTCGGCCCGTTACCTCGAGATGGATCCATCAGAACGTATATACGTGGGAATCGGGATCAATACCGGGGAGATGATTGCGGGTAACATGGGATCCGGAACCAGGATGGACAGAACCGTCATCGGTGACGCGGTAAACCTGGGATCACGGTTATGTTCTGTAGCTGGAAAAAATACAATTGTGCTGTCAGAATTCAGTTACGAATACATAAAAGATCGCGTTGATGTACAATCCCATGATCCAATCCAGGTGAAAGGCAAGGCGAAACCGGTGACAATATATACACTGAGGAAAATCATATGAGCTCTAATATTCGGGCCATTTCATCTTTGACAGTATTGTTACCAGTATTAGCTGCTGCAGCACTGATGCTGCATTGCGGTAAAAAAACTGCTGATACCTTTACACTGCCGGAAAATTACCGGCAATGGAAGAATCCGGTAGACCGCGTAATAACCTATCCGGTACCCGGACATGGAGAGGGAGCCCGGCTGATATTTGCCAACGACAAATCTTTTGATCCCCGGATAAAAGAGGGGAACCTGTATGATAGCATAATCATGCAGGACGGGTCGGTTATAATCAAGGAAAGCTATCAATCAAAGGCTGATATCGGAAAATCAGATCCACTGGTATATGTCATGGTTAAAGACACCAGCGTGAAAGACGCGCAGGACGGATGGCTGTATTACATGAAGAAACCGAATGGGATCCTGCAGCGATTCAAAGGCAAAATGTGTCATGAATGTCACGCTGCAGCCAATGAATCACATCCATATTTTGATGGAAATCCCAAAGCGAATTTCAGGGATTACCTGTTTGTTCCCTTTTATAAGTAAGTAGCATGATACGATCTTATTCTTTTTTTGGAATTACCGGTAATACCAGGTGAGATGGATAACTGTCATCATGCAATACCGTTAAGTCTGCCTTTACCATGTCAGCTGACATGCCGATGGGTTCACCTGTATTCAGGTTGCGGCTGAACTCGGGGAACCGTGAACTGGAAACCTGTAGACGGATTCGGTGTCCCTTCTTAAAAACGTTGCTGGTTGCTCCCACTTCAAGTTCAATTTTATACACTCTGCCTGGTGTCAAAAAATCTTCCCTGTGAAGGCTGTTTCTGAAGCGTGCCCTGATCCCACCTGTCTTCAGGTTGATGGATTTTCCATCAGGATATACATCTGTCAGTGTGGCAAAGAAGTCGGTATCCCTGGTGTTGGAACTGGCGAAGAAAACCAGTTTTATGGGGCCGGTTATTTCCAAGTCATTCTTTAATGGCGGGGTGGAATAAACCAGCACATCATCACGGGATTCGATTTCTGCCTGGTCAGCCGGCCCTGCTACCGCGTCTCCATATATGGACGTTCCCCCGATTGATGGGACAGGATCTTTAGGATCATACGTATAATTGTCAGCAGGCTGGGCACCCGGGCTTTCAGAAGAAAGAAGACCATCGGTGAGGGTGGTTGCCGCCTTCCCATTGCTGTGAAGATAATAGCGGGTAAACCGGGTTCGGGCAAGGGGCCATTCATTTTCACTTCGCCACTGGTTTATCCCCATAACGAATATCTTAATAGGGCCTTCATCGGTAATGTCATTGTCCATGTTCTTTAACCAGTGATTATACCAACTGAGAATTAACTTTACGTTCTGCATAAATCCGGACTCTTTACCGAAATCTACATCATCAAATTTAGAACCGGATGTATGGATCCACGGACCGATCACCAGCATGGATTTCCGGGCCTTTACACTGCCAGAGCGTTTTGCCATCCTGTTGTAATCTTCTATGGCATAGTCAAGATAGTAATCATACCAGCCATCTATAATAAGTGCCGGTGCGGTAATAGAGGAAACCCTGTCTTCAACATTCATGGAATCCCAGTATGAGTCAGGTGATGGATGAAGAAGCCAGTCATTGTAATGGCTTATATCATGTCCAAGGGCGTCATCAGCTTCAATTAATGGAAGATGTTTTACCGCTTCCGACCAGTTGATGATATCCGCGTCACGGGATACCTTTGGGGCGTGTGTATAATGCCAGCATAATATATCATTAATGCGGTAGATGCCGTTGTACACCCAGCGGTTATATATATTCTGGGATGTGACTATTGGTACCATGGCATCAAAACTGTTGCCTGCCACGGGTGCGCTAAGCCACTGGGTGGATCCCCAGTAAGAGAAACCGTATGTTCCCGTTTTGCCCGATGACCAGTTTTGTGCAGATGCCCATTTTACTGTATCATAGCCATCAATTGCTTCATTTAAATATGGGTAGAAGTCACCCTCGGAATTGAATTTACCCCGCACATCCTGGCATAGAAAGACGTATCCCTGAGATGCGAAAAGTTTACCCGCGAATGAATACTTGTGTTCAGGGTTGTCCTTGCCATAGGGGGTTCGTGTTATTATCAGCGGGTATGATCCATTGGTATCCGGGCGGTAGATGTCGGTGGCAAGCAGGGTTCCATCCCTCATGGGAACCATGATGTCCTTGTTGACAACGACGGAATATTCGGGTGCGGGAATATCAAGGACAAGTGAAACGATATGAAAATAAAAGATTTTAAATAAAGCGACTGCCAGTACAATAATTGAGAAAACAACGACTATTAATATCACCGGTTTCCGTTTCATGACATTATCCATATATATACAAAGATGTTATTCAGAAGTACCGCCGTAGAGCTCCTTGAGGGCATGATAGGACAGCTTAGGCTTTCGCTCCCTTGAAACCACTCCTTTCAGGTTGTAATTTGGTATGGGATTGGTGGGAAACCAGGAGCAGTAGAAGTCAGCAAATATCCAGGGAGAGAGTCCCGCAACGTAGTCTCTTGATTTTATAGTTTTCCAGTAATCTCTGATCAGTTGTTCCTGGTAATCTTCGGAATAGGTCTTACCGTGTTTTACACGATCGGCCTTCCACACGCCGTCAGTTTCCATTCTTCCAGGGGCGGCAGAGGCACCGAACTCGGAAATAACCATCGGCTTTTCCGGAAAGCGTTTATGAAGTGAATCCATTGCGAAACCCACATTACCAGTGGTGCCGTAATACCATCCATAGTACATGTTTAGTGAAATGATATCCGCGTATTCTGATGCCATCTTGTGATCGTCAAAAAAAGGTATACCGTATGATACTTCAACAACACTGGCAGGCCTGGTTGAGTCGAATGCCTTTATTACCTCAATAAGCCACCTGAAAGGACGGGCTCCCTGTTCAAAAAGCGTATAATTTTCATTGCCCGCGCACCAGAAAATAACTGCCGGATTGTTTCTGTCGCGTTCGATCATCTCTACCAGCTCACGCTGGGCATTGGTTATCAATTCCCGGTTGTACAACTGCCTGGGGCCGAATGTCTCAAGGGGAAAGTCAAGAATACCCCTGTCCTCTTCGTTATACCATGCGGTAAAACCCATACCTGCCTGGTACAGGGCTATCTCCTCGCTTATCATTAATCCCATATCACGTGCCGCGATGAGTTCGTCGGTATCGTGTGGATAATGTGCCATTCGTACATAGTTGGCGTTCATTTTCCTGATCAACGAAAGATCGCGTTTTATTATACTGTCGGTCTGGGTTGCTCCCATCTCAGGATCATCTTCATGCTTGCTGATACCCTTTAAAAAAACGGGGGTACCATTGAGCAATATATTGTTCCCCTTGACCTTGATTGTCCGTAACCCTGTCTTAAAAGAAACGGTTTCAGAACCGGTATCGCTTTGAAGGGTAAGACGTATTGTATATAGGGCGGGATTTTCGGGTGTCCATTTTACTGGGTTATTGATAGTGAATACGAACTTGTTGGTGGTGAAGTGTGCGTTGTTTGAATGTGAGTATTGCCTGCTCATTGAATAATTACGGGGACCCCGCACATTGCAACGTAATGTATACCGTTTTCCCTTTTCAAAACTATGAGTTAACGCGTGAATGATGAATCTGCCCCCTGAAGGGGAAAGTTTTGGTTCTGCCATAACCTTAAAAATATAATGTCTGGGAATTGACTCAAGGTAAACGTCCCGGTAAATGCCCCCATAGGTATGCCAGCCGGGAGTATGGGCCTGGCGAATTTTGGGGGGGATTGAAGTCAATGTATGACGATTGTCAGTTTTAACTACAAGCGTGTTTCGCCCATTTTTCTTTAAAAGCTTCGTCACATTGAAATAAAAAGGGGTGTAACCGCCTTCCCTGCTGCCCAGCAATGTACCGTTAAGCCATACTTTGCTGCGAAGTAGTACACCTCGAAAGGCGAGCCGGACGAAGTTATCATCTTTCTGAACCAGGCGTGATGAGAAATCGCGGGCATACCAGGTTACTCCTTCGTATTCGGTGCGTTCACTGTTATTTGTATTATAATTAGACGGGACGGTTATGTTCTCCCATGAATCATCAAATTTTTCCAACGAGTGCCAGTTGTTCTTCTCCCCGGTATTATCGGGGTCCAGTTTAAATTTCCATGTTCCCTTCAATGACCGGGTGGGATGACTGGTGGTTTCAAAATCGGTGGGATAGGGGAGATCATAACTCCACAAAAAAGGAATTCTGTCGACAAGCCTGATCTCAAAATTTTCCCCCGTGGCTCCACCAGCTACAGGAAGACTGTTGAAATCGGTGTCAGGATAGACCATAAAGACAGACACAAAAACTATTCCGGCACCAGCTAATACACAACCGAGAATTATACTAATTGCAGTAATAATTCTCCTTTTAAATTTCATGGAAAACCTCTTGTAGTATATCCACAGTATGTGTCCTGACTGTCTAACATATCATGTAAAATCTGGCAAGTGATTTTATAAAGAAGCACCGATGACCTGAAGATCATCGGTGCCATATGCCCAAAAACCGGATTCGATTACATTATTCAGCCATGACCGTCTCTTCTTTAGCCTCGTCTTTCCTGGGAATATTCAGAAATCTAATTTCATTGCCGACCAGTTTAATTCTCGACTGCATCTTCCCGTCCTTGCCTTCCCACCTGTCCTGCTTGAGGGTACCTATTACCATCAACCTCTTGCCCTTTTTTACATGCTCCGCGCAAATGTCGGCTACTTTTTCCCATGTTTCGATATCCATGTAAGATACCTTCGGTTCAGTGTCGGGCGCGGAATAATGATTGACCGCTACGGAAAAATTGCATACCGATTTTCCTGTTTTTGTCTGCCTGATAATGGGATCGTGTGTAACATTTCCTTCTACTGTTGCTGATGTGAAATTTCTCATATGACTGCTCCTTGATAATTATAGTTATTTATTCTCTTACTTTCTTATACGAAAAAAAAAGGCCCCTCGTAAAAAAAAATGAGAGAAATGGAGAAAAATATTCAATTATTGACATAGTTGATGAAGAATTATTGACAAATCATTGAAATTTGGAGAATTATTGATGACTTATCATGAGAAGACACAAAAAACGGAGAAGGATAATGGGAACTGATCAGAAGAAAACCAGGAACCAGAAATTACAGGAAAAACTGTTCATAAAGAAGGAAAGTGCCTGGCTTGGTTTTAAGCCGGAAGAACAAAAAAATATTTTCTCATTCACCGACGGTTACAAGGAGTTTATAAGGAACAGTAAAACTGAACGATTATGTATATCGAATATGATTTCCATACTGGAAGAAAACGGTTTTAAAGATATACGAAAAGTAAAAAACCTTAAACCAGGTGACAGGTTCTATAAGAACTTCAAGGGCAAAACATTACTGGCCTGCAGGGTAGGTGAAAATATTGAAAAGATACGCCTGGTGGGAAGTCACGTGGATTCACCAAGACTTGACCTGAAACCATCACCCCTGTATGAAGACGCGGAGATGGCGTTATTACAGACCCACTATTATGGGGGTATAAAGAAGTATCACTGGGTTAACCAGCCCCTTGAACTGCATGGTATAGCATTTACCCGTGAAGGAAAAGAAGTTCCCCTGCATATAGGCGTTGAAGATGATGAGCCGAAATTTATTATACCCGACCTTCTGCCACACCTTGCCCAGGAACAAATGAAGAAAAACGGAACCAGGGTGGTAGAAGGTGAAGAACTCAATATTGTGTTTGGACATATACCAATCAATGACAAAGACATTAAAGAAAAAATAAAACTGAACGTGTTGAAGTATCTGAATGAGAAGTACGGCCTGGTTGAAGAGGATTTCAATATCGCTGAACTGGAGTTCGTGCCGGCTGTTAAACCCATGGATATCGGCATTGACCGGGGAATGGTGGGGGCATATGGACAGGATGACAGGGTATGCGCCTATACATCATTGAAGGCGCTTATTGACGTTCAGTCTCATCCGGATACAATCATTTCATATTTTTCAGACAAGGAAGAAACAGGTTCAATGGGTGATACGGGGGCAGAGAGTTTTGCCCTTATCACATTTACGAAGGAATTTATTCGTATGACCGGCATTGATCACTCATGGGAAAAAATTCTTGAAAACGCAAAATCAGTGTCTGCCGATGTTACCGGTGCCCTGGACCCAACCTATAAAAGTGTCAATGATCCCGGAAATGTCTCTTACGTGGGCAAAGGGGTCTCAATAGAAAAGTATGGGGGACGGGGGGGCAAGTATTCAACCAATGATGCCAGGGCCGAATACATGCAGTATATGCGTTTCCTGGCAGAAAAAAATGATATTCCCTGGCAAACTGGTGAGCAGGGGAAGATTGATACCGGGGGCGGCGGTACCATCGCCATGTTCCTGTCACGATATGGCATGGATTGCGTGGACGTGGGCCCCTGTATGCTTGCCATGCATTCAACGTGCGAAGTAACGTCAAAAGCTGATATTTATTCGGCTTACAGGTTTTACATGGCATTCTTTCAGGATGGGGAGGATGTATAACTATCAACCAGCATCACTTCTCTTGGGCCTAAGATGAGAGTTCACTGAAGGGGGCGGCGCAGCGCGCCGGGAATTTCGTTCAGTACCATGAACAGAAAAGGTTACCCATTGGAAACATGATTGGATCAAGCATCCGGTTGACAAACCCCCCTCTCGGTTTCCCCTTTTTTTAAATTCTCAGTAAGCATTGAAGAGTGCAGAATTATAATTGATAAAATAATGTTTCAAGGGTATATTATAGTAACGAAAGGGAGAAGATACTACACATGATACAAAACATGTTGATCGTAGCAATATTTATAATCGCTGTTATATACATTGTTTTTAAAATCAGGTCGCACGTCGCGGCAAAAGCAGCCTGTGATTGCAGCAATTGCGATGTACAGGGATGCGATATGCGAGACCGGTAACACCCCTGTTGCATTGATGGTGCTACCGGTCAGCCAGTATTACTTTGTAAAGGTAAAATGCTTTTTTTGTGCCTGTTCACGTAATACTTTAAGAAGTGCGTTATTTAACGTGTTCTCATCTGATTGTTCACTGTTTTTTGCCGCTATGTATTCACTTCTCTCACGGTTAAGGGTATTGATCTTTTCCTGTAAAACAATTCTTTTCTTTTTCATTTTCAGAACGTACAGTTCCCTTTCTTTAGCACTCATCTTTTTCATGTTGGCGGGTAATTTTTCCGCGGGTATTTCAGACAGCTTCGCGTTACCATTATCAACCGCATCCACCAGGTCCCAACCGGTATTGGTGTAATATGAAGAGCTCTTGGCAACTGATCTCTGAACGGCCACTTCTTCATGAATGGCTCCGGCTTCTTCGTCCTGTTTTTTCTGCATTGCTTTTCTCTTGATGCCTTCTATGCCAAAGGGAATGTAGGTTTCATTAAGCTTTTTCCCCAGGGCCAGTATCTTCTTGTCCTGTGGGGCGCTGATATGTACCAGCTGACGATCCTGGTCGATGTTACTGTAGCTGCCGTCTGCCAGCAATGCCCCGTCATTCCACATGGTATTGATACCGTTCCGCAGGTCGCCGCAGAAGATTGTGTTGACGGTTATTCCCCTTGATATTGCCGACTTGCATGATTGACGGTAGTCAACCGGCCCCTGGCTAAAAGGCTCGTTTCCCGCGATGAAGATCAGCTGCAGGTCATTTTTCACATTGCTCCATTCAAGCCGGTCAACTGCTTCCTGTATGACCGCGCCACAGTATTCACTTCCCCCGTTTGTTGTAAGACCAAAGAGTGCCTGTGAGATTGCATCAAGGTCAGAGGTGAGGGGGGTTACCCGGCGAACGAAATTTGATTCTGCTGATAGCGAATCATTCCCGTATTCAAACAGTGCTACTTCAAGACGGGGAACGGTGTTCTGCTTCCTTGCCATGGCCATTTCGTTCACAATACTCCAGAGACGAGACTTTGCCTGGTTCATCAACCCGTCCATACTGTTGCTGGTGTCCAAAAGTATTGCGATTTGTATCCTGGGTGAATCGGCGCTCATTGCCATGTGATGGCTGGATGAAGAGATAAGCATAAACAGTAGTGCGATGCAGAGAACAAGTATCTTTTTCATTGTACTGCCTCCTGTAAAATAGTTATGCTATTTTGACAGGAAGGACGGGGAAAAGTTCCCTGGTATTTTATTTTATTGTTATTTTGAATATAATTTTTTCGGATTTTTCATGAACAGGCATAACGGGAGCATCTTTCAGCGTTCCACGTGTTGAAAGATCACGAATGAATTCATTTGCCCTGTGCGAAGGTATTGAAACATGAAGGTCAGCACTGCCTGTATCTTCATTGACCTGTGTATGTAACACTTTTCCTTCAAGCCTGTAAACCATGATCTTGATATCAGAGATCACGTTGCCAGGGGAGACAGGCTGTTCAGTGCGTGGTGTTTCTTCTAACTGCTCCTTCTCACCGGCTGGTGATTCATCCTGCATATCAGCAGCCGCGGCCCTTCTTTTTGCGGGTGCTGACATCCTGGTATTTGAAGACGATGAAGAATACTGTTCTGACATCTCCTGTTGTTCAGGATGAACAAGTAATGCGAGTTGTATGGTTACCGGTCGAGGTTTATCCGTTTTCTTTTCAGCTTTTTCAGCAGGTGCAGGTTCAACAGGGGTTTTCGCCTTCATGTTCTCTGTAACATGGTATATTGTTTCAGTTTCGTCTTTTTGAATATGATGGTTGTCATTCAGCGGATAGTATATTGTGATTACAATAATTCCCATTACCAGGAGGGCGGCAGCCTCTATTGGCAATTTAATTTTCCAGGGCAAAAACATGAAGTCAAGGATTTTGCTGAAGGTAAAACCCCTGTTTGTTTCATGAATGCGTTTATTAAGAGATTCAATGAAATTATCAGGCGCCCGGTATTCGGGCATGGCTTCAACCTTCTCAAGGTATTTTTTGAGAAAAATATAATGTTCCCGGCAGCTGCTGCATGTTTCCAGGTGAAGCTTAACAATAGATGATTCCCTTCCGGGGAGTTCATCCCGGGCATATTCCTCCAGCAATTCATGTATCCTGTTACATTTCATCCAGCAAGTCCTCTTTGAGCATCTCTTTGAGCCTTGACCTGGCCCTTGATATCCTTGACTTAATTGTTCCCATTTTCATTCCGGTAATACCAGTTATTTCTTCGTATGACCTGTTTTCAAAATCCCTGAGTATGATCAGCATTTTCATGTCATCGGGAAGGTTCAAAACCGCCTGCATTACCAGGTGTTGTATCTCCTTTTTTTCAAGTACAGCTTCGGGGGCCCCCTTGCTGTCGGCAATATCCGCGTGATACACTGTAGTATCACCTGGTGAAGAAAGGCTCAATGATGTATTCCAGTTTATGAAAGAACTTTTTGATACGTAATTCTTGCATGAATTGACAACAATACGGTAAAGCCAGGTAGAAAAGGCTGATTTGAATCTGAAAGTATGAAGGTTGTTGTATACCTTAACGAAAATATCCTGCGCGCAATCACTGGCATCATCATGATTTCCGGTATAACGGTAGCAAATGGAAAAAACTTTATCCATGTGTCTTCCTACCAGGCTGTTAAAGGCATTTTCATCACCTTCCAGGTATGCCTTTATGAGATGATCATCTTCTCCCGGTTGATACAATGCTGATCTCGCTATTCATTATATTTGACAAAAAAATACAGTTTTAGTTCCCGTTTTCGGGTTCCATTCGAGCCCAGAAAGAAACAAGTAATGCAGCCGCGATAATGCACCAGATTGTAAAAATGGCCGCGGGTATGGCCACTTCACTGGAAAAATGTTCAAGGGCCAGTATTACACCCAGCCCGGCATTCTGCATCCCGATCTCAATTGAAAGAGTCTTTTTCCGCCTGAAAGAAAACCCCATGATGTTGCCGGCAAAAAAACCTGCTATCATCCCCATAAGATTAATAAAGATAACAGCGATGAAAATGATCAGGGTGGCTTTCCCGAGGTTTTCCCTGTTGGCAGCAACAACATAAGAACAGATAACAATAATGGCGGTAACAGATATAGCTGGTGGAATTTCGCCGATCTTGTGAATATTTTCCTTAATCAATTTACGAACAAGAAAACCCGCCAGCAGGGGTGCAACAACCGTTAACAGTATGGTAATAAGCATATTTAAAAAAGGAACCGGCACCATGGTTCCTGCCAGCAACAATGTGATAAGTGGGGTAAGAAGGGGACACAAAAGTGTCGCGACTGCCGTCAGTGATACAGAATACGCCACGTCACCCTTTGAAAGATAGGACAATACATTGCTGGTCATGGCACCGGGGGCCGCGCTGGTGAGAATTATACCCACCGCGATTTCAGTTGGTAATGAAAATAACCAGATGGCGAGAACCCCAAGTGCCGGCATGATGGTGAACTGGCACAGGTTGCCGAAAATTATTTCTTTTGGTGAACGGGCGATATTCTCATAATCCTTTTCAGTGATTACCAGCCCGATCCCGAACATGGTAATGGCGAAAAAAATATTTATGAAAGGTTTAAGCACTAAAAAAGGATGGGGGACGACGAAGGCAATAATTGCAAAGAGTATAACCCATATTGCAAGGTTGGAGTTATATATACCCAGTAACCTATTCATGGTCTTGTTGTATTTTTCTATCCGGGTTTTCTATCTTGTCCATAATGGCGTGAACAAGGGCGAGGTATTCTTTCTGGGCATTGATGAATTCCTTAACAAGGGGGAGGTTCTGATTATCCGGGTCAATTGGAATCTCGCTTTGAAGTTCCTCTCCAATACGGGGTTCACCCTGTTGAATTTTCCGGTTAAGATTCTGTCCATAGCTTACAAGATGCTGCAAAAGCGCCTGCGCGTCCTGGTTGTCATTCATCTCGCCCAGGAGGGAGAAATAACGTAAAGATATGGGATGCTCTTGTAACTTTTTTGAAAGTTCCCGAGCTTTATCTAAAATATCCCCGGTGGAATAGTTTTCATTCATAACAGTATTGATAACTCCAGATGTATTTATTTCAATATGTGCAACTATGACCTTTTGATGCAAGATATTTTTATTCTTTTCAGGCTGAATCATTGAGGGAGTGATTTAAATTCCGGGTTATATACATGTGACCCATGATATAATAAGTCTATCAGCCCCCTATATCCCCCCAAGAGCTGACTTGTACCCACAAAT
>CAZAOK010000060.1:0-22083 GCA_964486725.1 uncultured Leptospiraceae bacterium | reverse complement strand
GATAAAGGAAACAGAATAATTTGCAGTATTAAATACATTATCCGATTTGTGGGTAGAAGTCAGCCCCTTGGGGGGATGTATAGACTGATTATATTATGGGTCACATGAATGTAACCCGGAATTTAAATCACTCCCATTTTACAATATGAAATAGAACCATAGAGGCGCAGAGGTTCTACTTATTTTTCTGGTAGAAATTTAACGGATGGCTGGTATATTTGTCCGGGGAGATATCACTATGCTGATTTTACAGGAAAACACCCTTAGTGAGCAGGCGCCCTGTCCGTATTTATCGGGCAGGGATATGCGGTATGAGTATTTTTTTGCCACCGCGGTAGGCGGCACTGAACTTGAAAGGCTACTTTCTGCCGGGTGGCGAAAGTTCGGGTATTATTATTTTCGGCCGTCATGTGAAAGCTGCAGGCTGTGCACACCGGTGAGGATCCCCGTAGAGAAATTCGTGCCCTCAAAGAGCCAGAGAAGAAACCTGAAAAAAAACTCGGATATGCGGGTTGAGTTCAGGGAACTTGTCTTTTCTGATGAGATTTTCAGTATTTACCAGGAACATTCCCATACCCGGTTCGGGCAGGATTCTGATCTTGATGAATTTCTTTTCAGCTTTTACCAGCAGTCATGCCCCGCCCTGCAGTCTGAGTATTATATTGACAACATTCTGCAGGGGGTAGGATTTCTGGATATATCATCCAGTGGTATAAGCACCGTGTATTTCTTCTACCGCGATCATTTGAGTAAAAGGGGACCTGGTATCTTCAGCATTTTAAAAGAGATAGAACTCACCCGCTCAATGGGGCTTCCTTACTATTACCTGGGATACTATGTTCCGGGTTGCAGCCGAATGGAATACAAGGCAGCATTCAGTCCGCTTGAAGCATATTCATGGGATGATGCCCGGTGGGAAAACTACACTAAACCTTAATTTCACCAGCGCTGCACAAGGGTGGTATCAATAAAGTCACCAACGGTATCATCATACTGTGCTTCCATCATGACAACCGAATCGGCTTCGGGCAGATTACTGTTGGCGAATACTTTTGTCCATGTACCCCAAAGCTGCGTATTTACAAAACTGTTCATGCTGTCACCGTATTCATTATTGCCTGTGTTCATCGGCAATATGGCAAGGAGTATCAACGCGGCTGTGGCCAGTGAAGCGGTACCCGCGGCGATTCTCATTCTTCGATTACGTCTTTTTTGAAACACCCTGCCCGCGATCGTGTTATTCCATTGATCGCTTTCCAGTCGTGACAGAATTTCCTGGTTGAATTGTTCATCATACGTTTTCATCATTCTACCTCCCCGGCAACTCTCTGAAGCATTTCCCTGCCCCGTGAGAAACGGGATTTTACCGTGCCCTTTCGTATACCCAGCTGCTGCGCCACTTCTCTCTCCGAAACACCCCGGCTTCGAAGCAGCATAACCTCCCTGTATTTATGTGGGATCTGTTCAATCATGTTCTCCAGTATGGTCATGTCCTGCAGGTATTCTGGCACATCGGTCACTTCATTTACCAATGCCTCTTCCTGCAGCCGGGCCACCTTCTCTTCTTCCCTGCCCAGTTTACGGGCCATGCGAAGCGATTCGTTCCTGGCTATTGTATACAGCCACGAAGAAACTGCCGCTTCACCACGAAACTTCCCCGATGACAGGTGCCGGTAAGCTCGCATGTAGGTTTCCTGCACCACGTCATCTATGGAATGATAAAACCGCGCCGGCAGGTGTTTTTGCACGGCTGCCAGCACGGTCTCTTTAGTTTCCCCTACTATATTCCCGAATTCCAGTTCAGTCACTATAGCCGCTCCACCTGGTTATGATATGCTTAGAATCCACCATGCCGGGGGGGACCGTCACGGCGCATCATGTGACGCATATGTGTTTTCATTTTAGCACGTTGTTCCTCAGTGAGCACCTTTTCTATACTCAGCCTGTGCTGAATGCGAAGCATATGCAGATCAACCTGGATGCCTGATATGTCTTCAAGAACCGAACGCACCTTCTTCATGTCCACGTTGTCTTCAAGGAGAAGGCGTTTTAATTGTATCTTCTTCGGTACCAGTTTCTCCCTGTAATCAAGCATGGCCTTCTCATGCCTGGTATTGATCTTTCCGATCTCAACCACCTGTGTATCGGTCAGGCCAAGTTTCTCTTTCATCATTTGGGGATTCCCGAAAGGCTTATGCATTTTTGACCGGACTTCACAGTCACGTGATGGCCCATCGCCCCTCTTGTTACCGCGTTGTGCGAATACTGCTACAGGAACACTGACCATCAGAACCGACACTATTGCTGCCTGTACTATCTTCTTCATGAACTCCTCCGTCTGAAAATTGTTTTCACTTGACTTCGTTTGTCCGTATGACCCTGAAAACATGTAAAAGGTTCCATTTAAAAAAATATCACTCTTTCCGGATTCCTGGAAATGAATAACACTTATTTATTACAACATTTCTCACTTTTCACTTAACCTCAACTAACCTCCCCTCAGCCCGTAAAGAATTCTTCCAGGCGGGCATCTGAACCAAGGGATGAGATGGCCTCACCGATGCTCTGAAATTTTGTAAGTTGCTGCAGTGTATGAACAGTGGGTAACACCATTGGCAGACTTCCTTCGCGGTTACGCCTGAGGGCATCTGCCGGGGTGATCCAGGTATGTTCTGTTATTTCCTGTCCATCGTGAATGACGTCCTGGCCGGAAGGTGCCTCTGCCAGGAAAAACCGGGCATCGTACCGTATTGGGGAGAAGTCCGGTGTTACCCATCGTGACAGGTAACACAACCTGTCCACCGCCAGCGAGAGATTTTCATGTGCAAGCATCTCACGAAAGGTGATTTCACCGGCGAACATGCGTTTGCGGTATTCGCAGTATAATTCCTTTTTTAAATTTCCGGCAAACTCCAGTGGTTTTCCGTCATGTTCATAAGCATACAGTAAACCCGTTTCCTCGAAGGTCTCCCGTATGCCGGCTACCCAGATGGAAAGCCTGTTGGAAACATCAATCTCGTCGCCAAGAATCACGTCAGCCTGTCCACTGTTCATACCAGCGCAGAATTCCCTGAAACAGGGCATGTCATCCTGTTCTTCAAGGGCACCGCCGGGAAACACGTAATTATGCGGCAGAAAAGAGCTTTCCCCGTTGCGCCTGAGCAACAACACCTGAAAATCACCCCCACCCGGGTTCTCCCGCACAACCGCAACAGTGGATGCTTTCCGTGGTACAACAGTCATCATTATCCTCTTGTTTTCACCACAGAGGCACAGAGAAACAGAGAGGGGATTCTATACCTCTGAGCCCCTGTGGTTCTATTTGCATTATTATTTCAAGGTAATAAATAACTCCCCGTACCGGCAAGTGAAAAAATAATATTACCTTCTTGATTTTATTTCATCAGTATGTAGTATGATGCCTGTAAATAATTTACTACAGGCAGGTACCACATTGGGACATCTCACTCCGAAGGACGGCTACAGGCAGCTTGGGAGAAAAATTGACAGGCTGGCTACCCGGTCTCCATGGAATAAAACCTTCCATGATATACTGTCGGCACTCTACACCCCTGAAGAAGCGGATCTTATCGTGTCCATGCCCTATGGTCTTTCAACCCTTGAGGTGATCAGCAAGGACGCCCGTATGGACGAAGCACGTGCGCAAAGGCTGCTCACGGGCCTGGCCGAAAAGGGCCTTGTTGTTGACCTCTACCTTGAAGACAGGTTTCACTACATGCCCTCCCCCATGGTTATCGGCATCTTCGAATTTACCATGATGCGCAGCGGTGAAGGGCTGGACATGAAAAAATGGGCTGGCCTGTTCACAGAGTATCTCGGCATGCAGGACGATTTTTACAGGGCAAATTTTGGGAAAGGACAAAAGATATCCATCATGCGTGCCCTGCCCCACGAAGGAACAGTGGCTGGAGAGCCCTTCATGGAGGTTTTGGATTATGAGAAAGCAACCGCCATCATAGAGTCACAAAGCCTGTTCTCTATCGGTGTATGTTCATGCCGTCATGAAAAGGTACACACCGGTGAGAAGGAATGCGATGTCCCCCTTGAAACATGTTCATCTTTCGGGTATGCCGCCGAATACTGGATACGAAACGGGCTTGCCCGCCAGTCCACCCGCGAAGAGATGCTTGATAACCTTGCCCGCTCACGGGAGCTGGGCCTTGTTCTTAACGCCGACAACGTGCAGAACAACATTACCTTCATCTGTCACTGCTGCGGCTGCTGCTGCAATGCCCTGGCGGGAATAAGCCGTCACGGCTATGCCAACGCGGTAGTCACCTCAAGCTACCTGCCCCGAATCGATGATGATCTTTGCAACGGGTGCGGCCTCTGCGAAAAGGCATGTCCCATACAGGCCATAGAGATGAAAGAAGATACCCTGCGGGATGACAGAAAAAAAGTACCATATATTGACACATCCATCTGCATCGGCTGCGGCGTATGCGCGCTGAAATGCAAAAAGGATGCCATACACCTGTATGAGCGGGAGCAAAGGGTATTGCACCCGGAGACTACTTTTCACAGGGCCATATTGCAGAGCCTTGAACGGGGCACGCTGCAATACCAGCTCTTTGACAGTTCCCGTTCTGTTACCCAGAAGGTTATGCGGGGCATTGTTGGTGGATTTCTCATGCTGCCGCCGGTAAAACGGGCACTCATGAGTAACGCCCTCAGGTCACGGTTTTTGAAGCTTATGGAGAATGGTGCACGTCAGCTTGGCAAGGGATGGGCGGTGGACATATAGGAATGAAGCCGCAGCAACATGGCTAAGCCCTTTCCCACAGGGATTCGAGGCGTTTGCGTACATCGAAAAAGTCCTCCCAGAGGTGATATTCTATATTCATGCCGGCAAGAAACCGGGCCAGCATACCCCGGGCGAAAACGGTGGTTGCGTGCTGTGCCATGTTCAGGTCGGTGGGGCCGTCTCCTATTGCCACCCGCTCATCAGCCGCGTACAGTTCCATGATGCGTGCCTTTGCAACCAGCTCTGACCCCTCTTCGAAATCAGACCAGATCGACAGAAACTCACCCGAGGTATCTACATCAGCAGCGTGAATAGCATGCACCCGTTCGGCTAAAGGGCCAAGCCGCTCACGCACCATGCCCACGAGCCCCCCGGATATAACCACCATGGGCACATTCCGTTCATCAAGAAAATCCAGCAGGTCAACAAAACCGGGCCGTATGGTCTTGTCACGCACATAGGCCAGCATCTCGGGATAACGGGAGCTTGGCATGGAATCGACAATCTGCCGCACCCCCTCCCGTATACTCAGCTCCATTGCGCGCATCTTACCCCCAATATCCTCGTAAAGCTCAGGAACCAGTTCCTTAAACATCCCCACGAATGTCTCTATAGAGGTAATGGTGCCGTCAAAATCACAAAACACCACCCTGTTAAAATTTTCCATATCACTCATATCATCCTCGTTCTTAAACCTTACCCTGGATCACGCACTTTTATCAACGGTAGAACGATCAGCCCTGTAACTATGCCCGCCACAAAGCCCATGGCATGGGCCAGGTAGCTTACCTGTGGCTCAAATGTTGAGGGCACCAGCATTATCATCACGAAACCTGCCGCACGGAAAACACGCACAGAAAGTCGACGCTCGGTATCATACTTCATGTAGAATACAAGCCAGAGTGCCGCCATGGCGTAGATCATTCCAGAGGCACCCACCAGTTTTATTTCAGGTTCATAAAACGCGACGGTTGCAAGGTTGCTGACAATTCCCATGAGAAAAGAAATAACCGGGAAGGTGATGAATCCGAAATAGGCACGCAAAAGCCAGCCGAACACCACGAACATGAACGCGTTGGACAGCAAATGCAGCAAACTGCCGTGTACAAACAGGGCGGTGAAAAGCCTCCAGTATTCATTGTTTTGAAATATGGAGGTCCTGCTTACCGGCAGCAGACTGCCATACTGATGACCGGCATGCACAGTGCTTGCCAGGTAAAACAGGATAAGACAGATAACCGCGGGCCACAGGTGCCTGCCCGAGGGAAACTTCGAAAGGGGCCCCGGCGGATGCAGGGGCTTGAGGTCATCTTCGAAGTCTTCGTATTCATAGTCGTCCCATCGATCAATCACTATGATGAGCCTTTACCGGGCATAATGTAATCTTCACGCACGGGGCTCCATCCATCAATGGCCACCGCCGGGCCCTCGATGATCCTTGCGCTGTGAATAACCCCCGATGGCACAACGGCGACCCCGCCCTTCTCAAGCACCCTGCTTGTACCTTCTACGGTAAGCTCAATTATACCTTCTACTACAATGGTTATCTGTTCATGCGGATGACTGTGTTCCGGAAGTTCGGCTCCTTCTGTAAATTCCATCCATGTCGTCATCAGCTTGTCAAGATGCACCGATTTGACAGTCACCCCCTCTATCGGAGATATACCTTTCATTTCCTTAAACTGCGCGAAGCATGCTTCCATAGTACTATCCTTTACAGAGGTTAGCGGGTTAGATACCCATGGACTGGTAATCGGTAAACTGCTCCCTGTTCCAGAAGGGATCCAACACCAGTGAACGGATTCCCCGGCCTTCCAGTATCTTTTCAAATCCTTTCACGTGTTCATGCCCGCACACGAAAAGTATGGGACTGCCGATCACGTCCGACAGCTTTTCCAGCCAGAACTCTTCACGCCGTTTCCAGTATGAACGGGCTATAGCCCTGCACTCGTCTTCCACCATTCGCCCCACGGATGGATCATGCACAAGGTCGGTACGCTCAAGCCCCCTGCTCTCAAGCACCCGGTCACGTATCTCAGAATAATAAGGGATGCCCAGTCGCTCACGCTCTGCCGACCCCGGATCACAGAACCGGTGTTCAATACCCAGGCTGGCTGCCACACTTTCGGCTAAAGCCTCACTTGAGAAAAATACGTCCCGAAGGTATTCCCGGTGAAACTCCTCGGCAAGAACCCGAATACCGTATTTCTTAACCGTCTCGCTGAGAAAATCCCGAAACCGGTTCTGCACTTCAACCGGAACTATATTATTCTTATACTGTACAAGATGATCTACGCCAATTATGTATATCATACTATACGTAATATCCCGTCAACCAGGTATGGCAAGAAAAAAAATGAAAAATTATGATTAACCGGGACTGTCAACGCTTTACCCGGATTTCTTCCGGGAAATAATCCTTTCGATTATAATATCTCCAACCAGCACCAGGGTCATGAACACGGTAAAGCCCAGTGCCACAGAATGAGACAGGTGGAGTTTTGCCTCGTATCCACCGAAATATAACATGTACGTCAGAAAGGTTAAACTGTATATTATTACACCGATTATACTCATTATTGCACCTCGATTTATTTTGTGTTGTATGTATTTTATAAAATAAATCGTGAGAGGTCAGGTGGAGGTTGCCCTGCTCCATCTTGGAAACACGGTACAGTCTGAATGTGAATTGGTTATCACTCGTATATGCGGTTTGAAACGTACACGATGACGTTTCACCACGCACTGCAGATGCCCGGCATCATGAAACTGCATCCTGCTGCTGTTTTTACCAGTGAGGGTTTCGCATTGCGCTGCCTGCAGAACAATACCTGCTTCCGCTTCACAACTGATATAATCCGGCTCATGCCCCTGCTGCAGCAGTATCATGCCTGGAATACAAAGAATGATGACTGCTATGGCAAATTGCTTCAGGTTTTTATATACTAAAAGACCCATTCAGGCACCGTAATGAATTTCAAAATCATACTTCGAAATGATAATAGGGTGTTGACCTTTGAAAAGTCAACCAAAGAATCATCCCCTGTCAATATATTTTATGATGACCGGGCCCAGTGCACGTGACAGCATACTGATGACATGAATATTATAGAAATGAGGTGACTACTCAGCTATGACTAAAATATTGATTATTTGCTTCATAATGAAAAGAAATTGGAGCAGGTTTGCCCAGGTTCAATTACTGCTTTTTTACCATGTATCCCGTTATCGCCGGATGGATTGCCCGCATCGTGTTATGATGCGCTGAACCGCACTTGTTTTCCCGGAAAAGATCCGGAGAAAAGCTGCGATATGGATTCCTGTTCTTTTTTGCTGGAAACAGGGTCAAGAGTACTTACAGGCCTGCCAGATGAATCTTCTGCAGACTTGTAGGATAACACGTATCCCGGCACCTCGACAAAGCGGAAACGTCCTTCACCTGTGATAGGGCTTCCGACTTTTACCTCGCACAGGTTATACAGAATATCCCTGCCATCATGGGTAACAAGTCCTTCTTCTATTACCGTATAATCAAACGCGCACCCCTGCACGTTAGTGCCCGGTGCAGCGTGCACATAACGTGCCATGTTGCCAGTTGCCTCCAGGGTGGATCCCTGTCCATTTCGTGTCATCCTATCCCCCTGTCTCCCAGGATAATATATAGCAAAACTAACATTAATTGCAGTACTACTAACACAAAATAGCACAAATGGTATTCATGTCAACAGATTTACAGCTTATTATCTCCCGGGTTAGTCTTTTGCGCCGGGATTTATTCCGGCGAAGTGGAAGGTGTACAACTCCGGGTCAGTGGCGGCGGGATTTTACCCTAAGTATATCATGCAAAACCCGGCTCATTTCTTCAATACGATAGGGCTTGGCCATTACACCATCAAAACCATACTCACGGAAATCCGACATAACCGTCACATCAGAGTATCCACTGGAAACGATGGCTTTCACATATGGGTCAATTTTCCGAATATCCTGTATGGTTTCCTTTCCCCCTTTTCCTCCTGGAATGGTAAGGTCAAGAATAAGAAGTTCAAAAGGTTGATTTTCATCAATCGCACGCTTAACATTCTCAATGGCCTGGTCGCCGTCGGCAGCGGTGACAACCCTGTAGCCCAGTGATTCAAGCATACGTCCGGCTACCCTTCTGAGTGCGTCATCATCGTCCATCAATAAAACCTTTCCTGTTCCTTCAACGGGCACATCACGCTCCCCGGAAGTTCCATTATCCACGGAATCA
Source organism: uncultured Leptospiraceae bacterium (assembly GCA_964486725.1). Lineage (GTDB taxonomy): Bacteria > Spirochaetota > UBA4802 > UBA4802 > UB4802 > M55B154. Next base: position 13,066 of record CAZAOK010000060.1, on the reverse strand, counting down.
GCGGCCGGCAGGTAAAAAGTAAATTCGGCACCTTTACCCGGCTCAGATTCCACGTATATATATCCACCGTGCCGCTTTATAACCGAGTATACCACCGAAAGCCCCAGTCCGTGTCCCTCTTCCCTGGTGGTAAAATACGGATCGAAAATATTATTTATATGTTCTTCGCTGATACCGGTACCGTTATCCTGTATGCGTATGGATATATACTCCCCCGCCTGCAGTGGAAGTTTGCTGCCCCGGTCTATCTTTTCAGTTCGGGCAAAAATGCTGATTTCACCACCATCCGGCATTGCCTCTTTGGCGTTCAATATGAGATTCTGAATGAGCTGACTTACCTGTTCGCGATCAACTTTTGCCTGCTTCAGGTTCTCATGAAAATTGTAATGGCAACTGATATTTGACCCCATGAGAATGAAATTAGCTGAATTCGTTATAATTTCCCGTATGGAGGCTTCACCCTGTACAGGTGACCCCCCCTTCGCGAAGGTAAGAAATTGCGCGGTGAGTCCCCTGGCCCGGTAGGCGGCATCTTCGGCCTCTTTCAAAAGTTCAAAGTATTCCGGGTCTTCGGGGTTTTTCAGCCTGGCAAGTGAAATGTTTCCCATTATGGCGGTAAGTATATTATTAAAATCATGGGCAATACCTCCGGCCAGAACCCCTATGGATTCCAGTCTCTGCATCTTGCGAAGCTCGTCCTCCATCCTGTACCGTTCGGTGATGTCCCTGAACTCTGTTACCCGCACGATTTTGCCGTAATATTGAACATTACTTCCCTGTATCTCGAGGGGATATATGGTGCCGTTCTTTTTCAGCCCGAAAGTAGTATATGGCTTATCATACCCCGAAACGATTTTTTCCATCACCTGGTCACGATATTCAGGCGCAATGAGAAGCAGTCCGTTCATTCCGATGAGTTCATCGTAGGTGTACCCGGTAATATTGCTAAGACCCCTGTTACACTCGATAATAGTACCCTTGTCGTGAATACCAATCCCACCAAAAGAGGCTTCATGCAGCACCCGAAACCGTTCTTCGCTTTCCCTCAACTGCTGCTCTGCAATTTTACGTTCGGTTGTATCACGTATAGATCCCGAGGCCCTGAGTGGCCTACCCTTTCTGTCCCACATGCCCCTGCCAACAACATGAAACCATCGGTATTCACCATTCTTCATTCTCATCCGGTACTGCATATCATACGTTTCCCGATTATACAGGAAGTCGCGCATCGATTCAATCACATCATCCCTATCATCGGGGTGCAACAGGTCAACCCATGTGCCAAGCCTGTGGGGAAAGATATCGTAATCATTCTCGGTATACCCGAGAAGCCGCTTGAATTGTGATGAAAACCACATGTCATTATTAAAATTCATGGGATCTTCAGGATCAAATTTTACATCCCAGAGGCCGTCCTGTGCCCCTTCAACCGCCAGGTTGAGCCGTGTCATCAACTCATCAATTTCTTCACTGGTTTCAATTCGCCTGGTAATATCTTCCATGAAGACCAGCGCGGCATCCTCTCCTTCCCATGTAACTGGATTGACCCGCATCCGAACCCACACGGTAGCCCCGTCTTTTCTGATGGCCCTGCAATTATACGACCGGGTATAGTTTTCACCGCTTACCCGTCTGCGGTAATTTTCCATGACAAAAGGACGGTCAGAGGGATGAAGCATATCGAATATATTCATCGAAACCAGTTCGTTTCTGCTGTAGCCTGATATGGTTTCCATTGCCCTGTTAGCAAACACCGTAGTGCCAACCACAAGCACGATCATTCCCTCAGAAGCCTGTTCAATCAGGTTTCTGAAGTTGTTTTCAGAATTGCCGGTGTTTTGGCCAGAGTATTCAGGCATATGATTTCAATCCTATTAATTAATGTAACCATTCACTATCATATGCATATCTCGTTATTTGTAAAGCAGCATTCATTAAAAATTATTCTAGCAGGCTCTTGCCGGTTCCCTGAGAATGAAATAATACACTCTTTCCGGATTCCTGGGAATTGAAAATAATTTTATAACAATAATCTATGAAATTGCAATTTACATAATTTTTAACCTCAGTTCACTTCTCACGGCTCACTACTCACTAATCATCTGCGTGTATCGAGCGAAGCGGGCGGTTTCATTTATTTAGAGCCGAATGATATCATAAGCTCCTCTGTGGATGATTAATAATGATGTAGAGTCAAAAATAATACTTGCAGTATTTTTGTATCATACGCACATTTCACAGGTCTGACACTTAAAAGGCATACTTTACCTCATGGAGACATCATGGAGCTTACTACCGCCCCGAAAATTGAGAAGGAATCTGAAAGCCTTCACATCATACACTATCCCGACGGGAAAACCCTTTACCTGGTGGGCACTGCCCATGTATCGAAAGAATCGGTAGAACTGGTTGAGGAAACAATTAACCGCGTGAACCCTGATACACTCTGTGTTGAACTTGACGACAAGCGTTTTGAGCGTATGACCAACAAGGAGAAGTTTCTGGATATCAATATTGTTGAAATACTGAAGAACAAGCAGATGTTCTACTTCATCGGCCAGTTCATACTTGCCATGTTTCAGCGTAAAATTGCCGAGAAGACGGGAAGCACACCCGGCAGAGAATTCACCCGGGCCATTGAGCTTGCCAAAGAACGGGACATCAGAATCGTGCTGGCAGACCGTGACATAGGTGTTACCCTCAAAAGAGCGTGGCGGCTAACCCGGTTTCGGGACAAGTTCAAACTCATCGCCGGGCTTGGGGCAAGCGAATCTGTTGACATAGAAAACATGGACATCGAAGAATTGAAATCTTTTGATGTGATGAGCAAGATAATGGAAGAGTTCGCTGAAGAACTTCCGGTCACCAAGCGTGTGCTTATAGACGAGCGGGACATCTACCTGGCAGAAAAGATACGCGAAGGACTGGGACAGACTACCGTGGCCGTAGTGGGGGCGGGACACGTGCCCGGCATGCTTGAGATACTTGAATCCAATTCGCAACCTGCCGATCTTTCGGAGATTGAATACGTCCCCCCCGCGGCCCCGGTGGGTAAGATACTGAAATGGGGCATCCCGATAATCATCATCAGCATATTCATCTGGGGATTCTTTTCCGGGGGACGGGACGTGGCCGGCGAGGTGCTGCTATACTGGGTGCTCATCAACGGTATTCTCACCGCCATCGGCTGCCTGTTGTCCTTCGCCCATCCGTTGACAACCATATCCGGATTTATCGCAGCCCCCATAACCAGCCTCAACCCAACCATCGGCGCGGGCATTGTTACCGGTATTGTACAGGCGATGCTGGTGAAACCGCGTGTCCGTGATTTCGAAGAACTTCGTGACAGCACCATGCGTATCAGGGGATGGTGGACGAACAGGGTAACCCGCGTATTTCTGGTATTCTTTTTCTCTTCCCTGGGATCAGCCATCGGCACCTTCGTGGCCTTTCCCTTTCTTACGAAGTTTTTTACGGGATAAATAGTATCACGCGGAGTCGCGGAGACGCTGGGGAAGGGTACGAACTCTCCGCGTTCCCCGCGTCTCCGCGTGATACTAATTGTGTTTTAGTGAATCGATCCCGTGCATACCTTTATTCAGACCGAAACCGGGCAGGCGTCAAGGGCCAGTTCGATCTCTTCACGCGCTATACCTTTACTTTCAGACCGGAAGTTTTCCAGCGCATTTTTTGCTTCCTCACCACCAAGCCTTCCAAGGGCCCAGGCTATCATTCCACGCACCCGATCGTCGTCATTTTCTTTAAAGGCTTTTACCAGTTCAGAAACATATTTCTGATCCAGGGTGTTTCCCATTACACGGGCCACGTTCATTTTCCAACGCCACATGTCATCAGGTGACATGTAGAACATGTGGGGCCATATCTTTTCTGTAAAATATTCGCGGTCCATGTGCAGAAGTTTTACCAGGTCAAAATCAGCTGCTTTTGCCACCACCTTTTCATTCACCGGCATGTCTTGTGACATCCAGGCCCTGTTTCGGGGACAGACGTCCTGGCAGCGGTCGCAGCCGTAGACGTACAAGCCCATGGGTTCACGAAGCTCACGGGGGGTTAGTCCATCGCCGTAATAGGTGAGAAATGAGATACATTTTTGAGGATCGATCTTGCAGTTTCCCTGCAGTGCCCTGGTGGGGCATGCGGACACGCAGGCGTTACGGCACCAGTCGGGACAGCCCAGGCGAACCGTCGGCTGATCGGGTTCAAATTCATGGTCAATAACGATGGCCACCGGCAGCACCCATGAGCTCTGTCGTGAAGTTCGGTTGGCATACAGCAGGCAGTTTTTGCCGAATGTGCCAAGACCCGCCCTTGCCGCGGCAACCCGGTGGGGGAGGTTGAAGGGCACCCTGGAGTCGATACCGTTGTTTCGCAGAAATGAGCGAAACTCCTTGATACGCAGGGCCAGCCCGTCACGGGTAACCCGGTCATCATCAAGGTAGCAGCGGCCGAAATACGGCTCCAGTGACTTCGGGAAGGATTTGTGATAATATTCCTCCAGCACCACGATCACTGTTCTGGCACCGGGAAGTATATTCCGGGGGTCAGAGCCGTCAAGCAGGGCAAGGCCAAGGGCCTCCGCCCAGCCATAGTCCTCCTGCCTTCCCTCCAGAAGTTCACGGTGATGGGAAAAAGGTTCAGCAGTGGTAAAGCCCACGTCCCCGAAGCCGCATTCGTATGCTTTTTTAATTACCTGATCCCTGCTCAGCATGCCCGTCCCCCTGTTTCGTAGTTTTATAGCTTTGCAGAAACTGCTTCAATAATTCAACGGTGTCACGAATATCAGACTCATTTTTTGTGGTCCTGGCCATCATGATGCCACCCTCCATGGAGGAGATGATATGCCGGGCCATCTTGCCGCTATCCATGTCTTCACGCAATTCGCCCGCCTTTCGGGCGTCATCAAGCAACCTCTCAATCCACGCCGCCCACTGGTTAAAGACTTCCTTTACAGCCTCGGTGAAACGGGGGTCACGGTCTGCCATTTCAAGGGCGGTATTACCGAAAATACATCCCCCGACGAAACCACGCTGCCGGTGGAAATCCATAACCGCGTTAAGCATACTGAAAACTTTCTCAAGGTATGTTGCTCCCTTTACCCGTTCTTTCAGGTATATGGTATACTGACGTGATGCTTCTTCAATCACCGCAAGCCCCAGTTCCTCCTTGCTGTTGAAATGGAAATAGAGATTTCCCTTCTTGACACCGGTAACATTTACAATATCATTCATACTGGTGGCGTTGAATCCACCCGTGTAGAGCAGATCCATGGCACGACGTACAACCTTCTGCCTGGTATCCCGCCCCTTAGTTTTTTGCATGGCTGCGCTCCTTTTATACTGACCGGTTGGTACATTTTATACATACAGATGTTCCTGTCAACAGCATTTCGTTTATTATGTTTTCTGCATCAAAAAAAATAAAAAAAACCTGTAACACCCATTCCACCCATTGACACATACCACAAGTGTGCCTTAAACTATACTTAACAAGGTCACACCAAAATAAAGGAGGATATATGTTACACAAGAATTACATGGTAGCAGTTGTCGCATCAATTTTCGCAATGGTTCTTTTTACGGGAACTTCGTTGTTTTCCCAGAACCAGCCGCCAAATGCCGCTCAACAACAACAACAGGCCCCGGCCGTCGAACTTGACGACAAAACCGTAGACAAGTTCGTTTCTGCCACCCGTGAAATAAGCAAGATACGGACAGAATATTCACAAAAGATGCAGGGCACGAAAGACAAGGGTCAACAACAGGAACTGCAGAAAGAAGCTCAGGGGGAAATGATTGAAGCGTTGAATGATGAAGGTCTTGACCCGCAAACCTACAACAGCATCGTTCAGTCGATCAAGCAGGATCCAGAACTGCAAAAAGAGGTTCATGAAAAAATCGAAGGTAAATAGTTACATTTCCATTTGTGCAGACCTCTATGGGAAGGTACTCTCATGAAAAAGTACTATACAGTGATGATCTTAATTGCTGTTTTCCTGTTTGCAGGTGGTTGCGGAAATGATGCTACAGACAAGATTGATGAATTTCCCACCCCGCAGACCCGGCAGGAATTTCAGCAATTACTGGGAAAACTGGGGGTTAAATTATACAGGGGAACTGAAATTCAGGGTTTTAATGCCGGGGTTATCAGCTCCCTGTACACTGTTGTCCCCCGTAAATCCGGAACCCCAAAGGATATTGCCGCTTATTACAAGAAAGAACTGGATAAGGCATTATCCCCCGTTGATAAATGGAGAAAGAAGGTTGATACTCCTCTTTACGTTCTGTACATGAACGATGAGACCAGGCACCAGTTCGCCGTAAGTGTCAGCAACACTCCAGCCAGGGGCGGGTATTCCACCATACTTAAAATTGACAAGAATCCCGTGGCGGAAGAACCTGCAGGTGAAGTTCCGGTTTACGAAGAAGAAGACGTTGAAAAACCATATTAAATTAATTTTCAGGAGGAGCTTTATGAAAAAAGTAACCGTTATTCTCATGTCCATCGCAATGGTGACGGCGTTAATAGCATGTGGTTCACAGGAATCAGATTCAGAGAACATGCTGGAACGAAAGCCACAGCAGCAGCAACCCATGCAGGAAACACCCCCTATGGGTAAAGACCAGCAGGAAAACTACCCCGAAAACAAGTAAAACTGGTCATATCTTCGAAACACGGGGGGCAGGGAAACCTGCCCCCTGTAACCTCATAAAAGAGAACGCATAGTGCAACACTAATTTTCCCTGCCCCTTTCTCGATGAAAATGAAAAGTAATAATCTATTGACATTTAGAATAAAATGCACTTAAAAAAATTAAACCATGAAGGAGGAATCAGATGAAAAAATTAGCAACAATCCTTATTATCATGGCAATGGCGCTGGCCGTTGTTGCATGCGGTTCAAAGGAGTCAGCATCTGACAAAGCTGTTGAACCAAAAACTGAAAAAGAATTCCAGGCCGCGCTGAAAGACCTGGGTATCACCATGTACGAGGGATCAGAAATTACCGGTATCAAAACAGGTTCAAACAGTGAACTGTTCACCTTCGTTCCCGCTGACAAGGGAAACGCGGACGCCATCATGAAACATTACACCTCGGAACTGGAAAAAGCTTTTTCAGACAACAATGAATGGGTACGGCAGATGAAATCACCAGTCTCAATTATGTACAGGAAAGGCTATACCGGCTGGATATTCGGCGTTTCAGTTGCAAAAGCCGATGACGGCGACGGACAGAAGGTTACCATCACCTATGGGGACAACGCTGTTTCATATTAACATGGTTTTCTTTACCGGAGTATAAGAGTCTTCTCATGCGCGACATCTCTTAAAGCAGGAGAATGTTGCGCATGAGTTGTAAACCGCAGGTTCACTTCTCATCAATGGCATGTTTTGCCCTTTCCAGAAGTTCTTCAGCACCCTCGGCTATAGAACGGGATGTGTTGGTAAGGTCCTGGATCTCGTCTACCATCTTTGATACTACCGAATTCATCTCTTCGATGGCCTTTGTTGAAGCCTCGATAGCTTCTTTCTGTTCCTCGGTGCCGGTTCCGATATTGCGTGCCATTTCCACGTTGTTCATCATCTGGTCGATGATGGTTTTTATGTACTTTTCTTCAAGCATAATGCTGTCCTGAAGAAGTTTAATCTTCTCAGAACTCTGCCCCATGCGGTCGATCAGTCCTTTCAGCATATCCGCCGTTGTCTTGATGACCCCCACCCCTTCTTCAGTGGTATGGGTACTCTTGGATAGAACCGATTCGATCTCTTTCACGCTATCGGTGGTCTGGGTTGCAAGTTTTCCAATCTCGTCGGCCACCACCGCGAATCCCCTTCCGTAATCCCCCGCGCGGGCAGCCTCTATACTGGCGTTTAACGAGAGAAGGTTGATCTGATCGGCAATATCCACTATCATGGAGATGGTCTCAGCAATGCGGGTACTCTGGTCGCGGATGGCACCAATTGTATTCTGTATATCAGATATCCGCTCGTTGGCCGTACTGGTATCGGCAACCACGCTGTCCACGTCATTTATTGCCGCTTCAAGGTTCTCACGTGTTTCTGACTTGATATTTCGAAACTCGTTGATTATCTCTTCCATTATCTCGTTACCAGACACCTGCTCACCGGAGATGGTTGATATATTCTCAGCCGATCCTAAGAGCTCTTCAAGGGAGGCGGAGATCTCTTCGAATGTGCTGGCCTGTGTCTGCATCTTATCGTTGAAGCTCCCGGTAAGCCTGTCCTGCCGGTTCACCTGTTCGGTCAACCCATGCATCTTTTCCTTGATCTGCCGTGTCATCTCGTGCTGGACACGCGCCTGCTCCTGTATCTTCTCACGCTGCATGGTGGTCTGTTCATCGTACCTGTCAATTACCGGTATCGTTCTATATGAAAGCCAGCAGAGAAGACCAAACATGAGTATAAAAAAGATCTCCCGTAAAAGAACAATTTTGTCAGTTACGGGTACACCGTTTTCCATGGCATGAAGTGACACAGCTCCGCCTTTAGATATAGCAAAAACTACAAAGAAAGACCATACCAGTAACGCTAAAACACTGTAAAAGATAAACGCCCGTCTATTATGCTGCAATTGCAGCATGATAACCAGTATTATCATCAGTATAGAGGTATTATACGACTGCAGGGCAAAGGTCCAACCCACATCAAACCCGTACTTGAACTTGGCGATCATGGGCATTGCAACAGTAAGAAAACCCAGTATCCAGATAAGCAGGTTGGCCGGTTTATGATGTTTTTTTCGTGAGTATATACTATAGGCAATAATAATACATGTAAGGTTGACTATCAGCGGGGGGACCACCTCGCTCCAATCAACATCTGCTACTATCTGAAATATCTCCGCGATTGTCGCCACGATAAGATAGGCGACCAAATAGGTGAAGCTGTTCTTTATGATCAAGACATCTTTTGCCGTATATGTTCTTTCAGTCATTGCAACCACCTTTTCCCGAATTATCACAAATCCGTCCAATGATCCGGAACCACTTTTATATGAATACGCATAGTATACAAGAATAAATAAGTAAATTATTGATATTATTCATTACTAATGTAATATCACAATCCACCCTGTGTTTCATTAATTTACATATCTTTCAGGCACTTTTCCAGCTTATCACGTATTCCCGGTGTTCTCCTGGCACAAGGGCTTCATTGTCAGCAATAAAGCTGCCGTTGAGGTTCATCTCGGCGGCGGCACGCTGAAAATGACACATGGCTATCCCCATATCTACACGCTGCAGGTCAAGAAGCCCGAAAAGCTTCTTGCTGCTGCTTGAATATCCCTTCGTCCTGTCAAGGTAGAAGTGGAACACCCCCTCGCCATCCCGCATTACCCGCCATGGCTGCCTGTTCGAGGCGGACGGTGCCCGGCGTACCATTTCAAGGGCGTCCACGTACATCCCCGCGCCAGCCTGGTCAAGACGGGCATGAAAACTCCCATCGAAGAACAGTTCTTCCCAGGGTTTTCGCCTGTTGGATCCCGCGCTGAACCGTATCATGGCGTCCATCATGCTCTTTTTCTTCGCCGGGTATCCAACCGACACCACCGCGGGAAGCAGCTCATCGTGACTCAGTGCTATGGCACCGGCAAATGCCGAACGGCTGAATGTGCCGCCCAGCCAGCAGGTGCCAAGCTCCATGTGGGTGGCAAACAGGATAACATGCTCCATGACGAACCCGAAATCCTCAAGGTTCTTCTCACCTTCACCCACGGCACCGATAATAAACCCGGCTGGATTTCGAATTACACCGTATGTGCCGAGGTTCTTTAATGACTTTTCGTCATCAGGTGAGGCGGCCTTTAGCTGAAGACGAACAGTATTGCCAAAAGGTGGGGCTGGAATCTCATCAATATATGTTTCAAGCTGAAGCCTGTCACTATCTGAAAGTTTCTCTTGCCGGTAGGTTCGGCAGGAATAACGTTTTGTTACAATCTTGTGTAGTGAATTTGAAAATTCCATATAGACTCCTTTATAAAATATTTGTAATTACTCAGCTGTCATACTGAATAATCAAAATTATTATAAAATGAATAATAATATGATGGTTCCCCCCGCCGAAGGCGGGGGGAACCATCTCGATAACTGTTCATTATGAAGCAAATGATCTTTATCCTGGTAATAGCTGAGTAATTACAAATATTTTACCACGTGAATGTTTCATCTGTATGTATTTCTTTTCCCTGTGAGGGATACAGGGCTATTCTTCCATGCGCTGGCGAAATATCTCCAGGTCTTTCGGGCCGTCGATATCGTTTTCCCAGCGGGCCGCGTTTTTCTTGATGTGGTATATATACCCGCCGAAATCGGAGAGGTCTATCTTATCTACCCGTTCAATAATTTCAACTGAGGTTTTATAGAAGAGTTCTTCGTCCAGGCACTTGTTCTTCACCTGCTGCACCACGTTGGTATGGCGGGTTTTCCAGATATGGTACAATATCTTGGAGAAGTTACTGGGAGCCAGGGCCTTTCGCAGGTTGTAAAAAAAGTTTATGGACTCTTTTTCGACTATCTGGTCAAGGGTTGCATGCTTTATAATGGCGGAAGAATTACCCACCCGTGCCTGGAACCCGTTAAACCCCACGAAAGTTTTCAGCTTCCCCTTGTTCTTACCCCGCTTAATCACCTTGATACGCTGGGGAAGCCAGTTATCCTCTTTCATGTCTTCATATTCAACGATGGCATACACGATGTAGGCGGTGTTTCCCCGAAAGTCTGTTTTTTCCCCCAGAATTTCATCGTATTCGGCATTTATATATTCCACATCTTCAGTGGTAATTCTCGGTGTATCCCCGAAAAAAGCGTCCACCCGGCGCCCATATTCAACATGGTTAAAGTAGAAATCACGCAGATGACCACCCACCGAAGACTTCATCTGCCGCACTTCCAGGTTTTCATACCGGCTGGTATCTAATGCATCGGTAAGGTTTCGCACGTCGTTGTAGACGAATATTTTCTCATAAAGAGGTTCACCATTTTTACGTGCGTTATATACCGCGTCCAGTACGTACTGTATAACCGGTTTCCCGGCGATATTCTGCAGAAACTTGTTCTTTCCAACAAAGATCTCGTCACCCTCGTAGGATTCAATGATCTCACGCTTACGCTTAATCATGGTCTTCCTGTCCGGCTTGTCATACCCGGCCAGGATTATGGCATAAGGCTTTTTCCCGGTTTGTTCCTGCATACATGCCCGCCTGTGGTTTCTCTGTAAAGAATTTCCTATTTTTACTACATGGACATTCTTTTCAATGATTTTTTTTGTACAAACCGGGTAATTAGACCTGTCCCTGCCTACCGTTAACAAGGTTCATAAATTTTTCCACGTATGCGTCCAGCCCTGCCAGTTCTTCACCGGTTATGGGACGGTAATCAACGGTAAAGGTACCCGACAAATCACCAGGGTATATTCCATCATGTGCCGCTGCTGCAACCAGCGCCCCTCCAAAGGACGATGCCTCTTCGAGGCTTGAGGTAACCAGTTGCTGTTCATCAAGCAGGGATGCCATTATCTTCACAAAGGCATCGTTGCGGCTGAAACCTCCTTCAAGATACACGGTATCTCCCGGCTGCATGCCTCCCTGCCGCAGGGCAGCCAGGGTCTGAATGGCCACGGAAAGGCAAAGAACATGATAGGCCCTCTCGTAATCCAAAAACAGTAATGGATGTTCACCGGCCGCTATATCCCCGAAGGGAATAGCACGGCCCCCGCTTATCACACGGGCCATGGATTCGGGAAATATACCGAAGGGGACAAGTGAGGGTAATATGAAATCCTCCAGCCGGCTTGTAATGTCAGAGCTGATCTCCCCGTTAAAGGAAGGATGACCCTCTCCTCCCCCTGCAGCCAGCAACTGCCCCATGTTGGTCTCAAATTCCAGTCCCGCCAGAAAAAGCACCGTCTTTACCGGGTTCCCCAGGGCACCCTGGTTGTAATATATGGATTTTCCCAGCATGCTGTCCTGCACCATTGCCTTTTCATCTGGCCGCATCACCACCATGACTGTTCCTGATGAGAGCAGCATGAAACTGGAATTATTCACCAGGATATATGGAAGCAGTGACGCGTTGGAATCGTGTATACCCGCCGCCACCTTTACATCTTCCCCGAGTCCAGTTTGTCTGCTCGCTTCCGGTAACACCGTGCCCGTCACGTCCCATGGCTGTGATACTCGGGCCGACAGAAGGTGCCGAATGTTCATATCATCCACCAGCCGGGAATACTGCTTCCTGTTGAAATCCCACAGCCCGGTGTGACTGCCCAGTGATGTACTGTCCACAGAAGCATTCCCGGTCAACCGCATGGCATAATAACCAGCCAGGGAGACAATGTGGGTGGTTGACTGGAACTCAACCGGGAACCGCTGCCGGGAGAATTCTATCGCCTTTGCCACACAGCCAAGTCCGGGCATGTCCGGTGTGGCCGTCTCACGGTGCAGTTTAACCGGGCCGCCATACTGATCGTAAAACCGGTCATGAAATTCCTCTCCCGGATCATTGGTATAGGAAAGCACCGGCACGACAACCTCGCCCTTATCGTTTACACACACGAAGGTACCCCCGTGGGCAGTAACCGATACCGCCGACACGGGATACCTTGAGGACAGATCCTTCATGGAAGCGGCAAACCATTGCCAGGTCTCCTCCACCGGTTCCACCTGCAGGCCGTCAACCGTCTGCTCGCCGAATTCTTTTGCCAGGCTTTCTTCTCTTTCAAAATTTTCGTTGTATATGGAAATTTTCTTGTTGGTCTTGCCTATGTCAAGCACCGCGTAAAAGGTCATCATCGCACGCTCCCAAAAGCCCCGGGATAACCCGGTTATTACATTCTACATTACAACTCATTTTTTCTGTCATGTCAACAACAGGAAATTAATTGAACAGAGAGATTATTGGGGGATTACCGCTAAGGCATGAAGGGCGCAGAGATGCGCGAAGAGAAGAAAAAGGATGATACATGGTATAGATTAATAAAAACTGATTGAGTTTTATATTTAATCAACTGATATAATTGCTTATTATAGT
>CAZAOK010000059.1:0-22632 GCA_964486725.1 uncultured Leptospiraceae bacterium | reverse complement strand
GTAAGAATAAATAAGAGAATAGAATGATAAGAGGATAGATCGTGTTAAAGGAAAAGCGATACAAGGAAACGTTTGAAAAGATATCACAGGAAAAGAGAGAGAGGATTATACAGATAGCCGTAAGCGAATTCGCGAAAAACGGGTTCAGAGGGGCAAATATTAATGTCATTGCCAAGAAGGCGGATATCAGTATCGGGTCAATGTATAATTACTTTGATACCAAGGAAGACCTTTTTCTTACCTGCATGGACGAAGGGTATAAGCTTCTTGAAGAAGCCATCGGGGCTGTAAGTCTTGATAACAAGGACCTGTTTGGAAAGCTTGAAGAGCTGGTTCGGGCGGCCCAGCAGTTTTCCAGGAAGTATCCCGAGATACACCAGTTGTACCTGGACGCCACCACGGAAGGACTTTCTGATCTTTCGAAACAGGTTTCGCGAAAAATCGAAAATATTTCGGCTGAATTCTACCGTGCTGAAATTCAACACGCCAAAGAACAGGGCCTGGTTCGGGAAGATGTTGATATCAGGGTCGCGACTTTTTGCATTGACAATATAATTTTGTTGACGCAGTTTTCCAATACCTCAGAATACTTCAAGGAACGTCTGAAAATATTTGTTGGTGAAGACGCCCTTGAAGATGATGAACGTATGGTGCAGGGGATCATGCAGTTTTTTCGCGGTGCCCTGTCAGCCTGATACTGTTCATCTCTTTCATTCTGATATACTGGAAACGTGAATGAAAAAGAAAAACAATGATATAACCGCGCTGCGCCGCACCCAGCTTACGAAGGCTACCTACCGCGTGGTCAGCAAAAAAGGATATTACAACTTTACCATACGGGATATCGCCAATGAGGCCGGACTTTCAACCGGCCTGGTGCACTATTATTTTAAGGACAAGGACGAGCTCTTGCTGACTCTTTTGAAAGAGATGAACAGCAACCTTAGATATTTTCTCACAAAAGAGCTTGAGCATAAGGATGACCCGGCTGATAAACTTCTCACATTCATTGACCAGGCTTTCTCGCTGGTTGAAAGAGAAAAAGACTATTTCTATGTCATTATAGATTTCTGGACACAGGTTAACCATAATCCACGCATCAGCAGGGCTAACGCCCGTTTGTACCAGAGTTACCGTGAAGAATGTGCCGGAGTGCTGACAGAAGGTGTAGAGAAGGGTGTGTTCACGGACATGGATATTCACTATACCGCTACAATGATCATCTCAATCATCCAGGGGCTTATTATTCAGTTCATACTCGATAAAGAAGCCTTTGACTACCAGGCCTATACCACGAAAGTAAAAGAACAGGTTCTTGCCATGGTAAAAAAATAGCGGTACATTAATTTTAGAGGACAGTTATGAATATAGCCAATTCTATAACCGATTTAATAGGAAACACCCCACTTGTAAGACTTAACCGGGTTACCGAAGGATGCGTTGCCACCGTTCTTGGTAAACTTGAATACTTCAATCCCTGCGGTTCGGTGAAAGATCGAATAGGGATTGCCATGATTGAGACTGCTGAAGAAGACGGGTTGATTGACCCTGACACGGTTATTATAGAACCCACCAGCGGCAATACCGGTATCGCGCTGGCCTTTGTATGCGCGGTAAAAGGATACAGGCTTGTGGTTACCATGCCGGCAAGTGTGAGCGAGGAGCGTCGGCAGCTTGTGAAGGCCTTCGGGGCCGAGGTGGTTTTAACCCCTGCCGAAGAAGGTATGAAGGGAGCCATCGTGAAGGCTGAAGAGATTGCTGCTTCACACAAGAAGTCATTTATTCCACAGCAGTTCAAAAACGGGGCAAATCCCGAAATACACCGGAAAACAACTGCTGAAGAGATATGGCGTGACACCGAGGGAAGCGTTGATGTATTCGTTGCGGGTGTAGGTACGGGGGGTACCCTGACGGGAACCTCGGAAGTGCTGAAGAAGAAAAAACCCGGTATTGTGTCAATTGCAGTTGAACCGGTTGAATCGGCCGTTCTCTCAGGTGAAGGGGCGGGTCCCCATAAAATTCAGGGTATAGGCGCGGGTTTTATTCCGGATATATTGAATACTGGCATATTCAGTGAGATAATTAAGGTATCAGGTGAAGACGCGTATATAATGGCACAACGCCTGGCCAGTGAAGAGGGCATATTCTGCGGCATATCGGCCGGGGCCAATGTGCACGCGGCTGTAGAAGTGGCAAAACGTAAAGAGAATGAAGGGAAGACTATCGTGACGGTAATTTGCGATACAGGTGAACGGTATCTTTCAACAGATCTATTCAAGTAATCAGCGTAACAGGTAATTGACATGAAGATGTATGAGAATTTAAACGAAAACGGCAAGTCACGAAAGAGAATGAGCCAGGTAATAAATGATCTCTGCAAGCCTGATTCGTACACATCGGTATACCATAGAACCAATCATGATATCCCAATGCCGTCAATTGACCAGATGGAAGATATCATGGAAGAACTTAAAATGATCCTTTTCCCCGGTTATTTCGGGCATTCGGAGATCACCCCGGAAACCATGGAATATTATATAGGTTCGTCCATTGACATGGTATACCGGATGATGTCTGAGCAGGTAAAACGGGGCTTTTGCTTCTCATGCTTAGAAGGGGAGACACTGGATTGCGTGGAATGTGAATCCCGCTCGCGCGAGCTAACCCTGGAATTCGTTGAAGGGCTGCCCGAAATTCGACGTCTTCTTGCAACTGATATGCAGGCGGCATATGAAGGTGACCCGGCCGCCAAGAGTCACGGGGAGACTATTTTCTGTTATCCAAGTATTACCGCCATGATCCACTACAGGATAGCCCATCGGCTGTACAACCTGGAGGTTCCCCTCATTCCGCGAATTATCACCGAGATGGCTCATTCGAATACGGGTATTGACATTCATCCGGGAGCGCGAATCGGGGAACATGTGTTTATTGATCACGGCACCGGGGTGGTGATCGGAGAAACCTGTGTGATCGGTGAGAACGTTCGTATCTACCAGGGAGTAACGCTGGGTGCCAAGAGCTTTCCCCTTGATGATTACGGTAATCCAATCAAGGGCATTCCGAGGCACCCGGTTGTGGAGGACAACGTTATCATCTATTCCGGGGCAACCATACTTGGAAGGGTTACCATTGGTAAAAATTCGGTTATCGGTGGTAATGTGTGGCTTACCAGGAGTGTTCCTCCCGATACAAACGTATTGCAGCAGAAACCCAGTGAATCATACTATGAAAACGGCGGCGGTATCTGATAAAAAAAGGCGGTCATTTCTGACTGCCTTTTTTTTTATCAGATAATTAGTTATTATGATACTGTTATTTTCGAATCCAGGTCTGTGTACGTCCTGCAAGTCCCCACTTGTCAAGTGAGCCTCGTACTTCCAGTTTCTTTCCGCCGGCAATCAGTTCAGCGTTGCAGTAGTATACCTTGCCGTTTTCAGGATCAAGGATCTTGCCGTCTTCGTATTCCTTGCCGTCTTTTTCAAGTCCCCAGAGAAACACCATTCCCTTGATGGGCTGGTCTTTTCTCTTGCCTTTGCATTCGGTACATTTTGCATCGGGATCTTCGGTAAGCTTGATTATCTTTCCATGGTACTTGCCATTGCTTTCATAGATCTTCACAATGGAAGACATTTTCCCTGTTTTGTCACTGATGGTTTTCCACTCGCCAACGATTGGATCAGCAGCTATCAGCCCTGAACCCGCGAAGCAAACGATTGCTACCAGTGCCATGATGATTAGTATGTTCCGTTTCATCTGATAAACCCTCCAGAAGAAGTAATATTAGTTAAGGTAACATCCTTTACTATTTTAATTTTAACGTCAAGAGAAATATGGTGAATAATACTGAAAGGGTCACCGGGTAATGACTTCACCGAAATGGTCCCGGCATATAGCAGCGTATGCGTCAAGCATGGATGCCGGGGTTTTTTCGGTAGTACGCAGTTCTTCGGCAGGAAGGTTATCCCTGGGGATGAAGGTCTGCAGCACGAACCGATTTATCCCCGCAAGCTCGGTACATATCTGCCTGATATCCTGTTCGCCGTGAATACCGGGGATCACTGTTGTTCGTAACTCGTAATCGGTATCACCCGTTTTCAAAAGATCAAGACTTTTACGTATATGCCCGGCGTTCACGTTCACCCCGGCCAGTGAGGGGTACCTGTCCATGGGCATCTTGTAGTCCATGGCGATGTAGTCACAATGCGGGAGAAGCTTCTCCAGTGTAGGTGGGAATGATCCCTGGGTGTCTATTTTCAGGTCCATGTTGAAATTCTTTATGAACGCGGCAGTTTCAATGATTGCCTTCTGCAGGGTGGGTTCACCACCGGTGATGCAGATACCGTCGATCCAGTTGTCCATTGCCCGTTCAAGGATCAATCCCAGTTCTTCATAGGTCATGTTGTTGTCTTTCAGTGGGATCAGTTCCGGGTTATGGCAATACCTGCACCTGAAGTTGCAGCCCTGCGTGAAGAAGAGCAGGGCTATGTGGCCGTCAAAATCGATTGTTGATTCGCTTTGCTGGTACGTGTAGAGGGCTGACTTCAATGGATTACGCACCATCCCTTGCAAGTGACAGCAGTTCCCGTACATCTGCCCCTTTTATGGCAGGACGGGAAGAGCCGTAATTCGTCTGGAGCTGTAGGTACACCGGCACATGCAGCTCCCCGGTTTCTTCGTTGTATGCTTCCGGCCTGCTGTCACGTATCTTTACGTAGGCGTTCTTGCTGCTGTCGTATTTCATAACCTGCAGGGCAGGGATACGCTGCCCGTTTACCGTCTCTGACCCTGCGTATGCCATCATCCCTTCAACCGTGGAGAGGTCCTGGTAATCCAGTTCGAACTCTCCCTCGAGATCTTCCTGGTCAAGCATATGCCTGACTTCTTCCTTCAAGCGGGCGCACATGTCACACCCCTGCTTACCGTATATAACTATAAGGTATGGACTTGTATTGCTTCTCATCATGCCTTTTCTCTCCAATCATTATAATGTACATACACCGTTCTTGCAGCCGGCTGTTTCAGTGCTGCTCGCGTAAATATCGGTGGCTGCTGCAGTTGTTTCGTTGCTGCTTTTCCGGTGCGGGGGAATAAGATCTACCTTTGTTCCCGTCTTTTTTGAAATTACGTTGTAATTCCCTTCCTTTCGTGACTTCAGTTCACCCTTCTTTGACCTGTTCCAGTCCTTTATGACGCTGAAATACCCGACGATCCTTGATATGCCATCCACGTTGGTGCTGCCGCAGTGCTGGCATGTTTCCTGCAGGCCCCGCATCTGGTGATTGCACGCGTTACAATAGGTAAACTCGGGGCTGATAGTCAGCTGGGCGGACTGGGTTCGGTAGAAGGTATTCTTAACCAGTTTCAGTATGCTCTGTGAAGAGGGACGCTCTTCTCCCACGAACGCGTGGGTGATGGCACCAGACTCGATAAGCACATGGAAAAGTCCCTGTATCCTGATACGCTCCACAAGACTCACGTCGCAGTCGGCCGACAGGTGTACCGAGTTGGTATAATAGACGGAGTCGTCCTCAAGATCTCCCTTTACGATATCATTGGCATACTGTCCGTAATATATCATGTCGGTCTTGGCCAGGCGGCGGGCAGCGCTCTCTGCAGGAGATTCTTCAAGGGTGAACTTCAGGCCGTATTTCTCGGAGTATTCACGAAGCTTTATATTCATGGCTGCAACGATCCGTATGGCGTCTTCCACGGCCTCGCTTGATTCGTGCATTTCACGTCCTGTAATGAATTTTACCGCGTCGTTCACGCCGATCAGGCCGATGATATAGGTGCTTGATTCCAGGTCAACGTATCTCTTGCCGTCTTCGCATTCCTTCCCGATCTGCCAGAGGGGGCCGCCCTGCTGCATCATTTTGTTTTCCACGAATTCCTTTTTCCGCAGGTGGGCTTCAACCGCCAGGTCCATGGATTCATATATCTTCTCTATGAGTGCGTCGATGTCCCTTTTCCCTTCTTTGGCGGCCAGGTAGGCGGCGTGTGGGATGTTGATGGTGACATTCTGGAACCCGCAGAACCGCATGCTTTCAGGATGCAGCAGCATGTAGTTGTCGTCGATGGTGGTGCGAAGGCGGCAGCAGGCCGACAGGGTCACCTGGTCACGGTCGAATATGAAGTACACCGAACCGTTGTTCGATGCCACCTCGCATGCCCGCTCAAGGATCTTGAACTGTTGTGGGTCGGTAAAGGATTCTTCGCTTACGTGAAAATCGCACTTTGGAAATTCGAACACCCGGCCGTTACGGTCCCCTTTCTCCCACACGTCAAGCATGCTGAGGGCAAACGTACGTGCAAGCTCCTCGTAATCGCCGTAGGTGACGATCTTTTCTCCGGCTTTTGCCAGTTCTTCTTCTACTGAAGGGTCATACTTGATCTGGCCTTCCTCGTCCAGTATTTCACGGAGGACAACTCGGTCATCATGCGAGAGCACCATGAGATTGTAGCCGCTCGAGGATACCTCCCTGGTACGTGATTCCTCAAGGGGCACCTTGTTGCCATCGGCCGTCATCAGCATGTACCTGCCGCCGGGGCCTATGGCAGGGACCTTTTTCATGTATTCTGGAACACCTGAATGGATGTTGAAATCCAGGAATATGGTCTGCCCTCCCCGGGCAAAGGCGTTCTGCGAACCGTTGAAGATGAGTTCCTGTGCCCGCTGGTATACTTCCTTTTCGGTTAGTTTTTCAAGCAGCGGTGCGTACATGATGTTGATGTAGGCAACCCCAAGGGCGCCGGCGTAATAGGCCTGCATGGAGGCAAGGAAGGTGTTGAGATGCCCCGTCAGCACCTGGGCCGACTTTGCAGGATTTGACTCGCTGCTGAGGTTTACCAGGCCGGTAAGGCCGTACTTCTTGATGTACTCAATGGAATGGGACGAGCAGTATACCCTGTCGGGGAATCCCAGGTCGTGTATGTGAATACGGCCTGTTGCGTGTGCCCGTTCAAGCTTTTCGCCAAAGAGAAAGCGCAGTGCGTACTGTTTCAGTATGATCTCGCCAATGGTCTGGGTAACCGCCTCGGGATTGTTGTTCTTGATGTTGCTGTTCTCTTCGGACTTGGAGAAGAGCAGGTTTTCAAGCACGGGTTTGGCCAGGGAGAACTGGGCCATGTTTTTCAGTGAATCGAGGTGTCCCCGTTCTTCCAGCTCGTTGTTTACCATCTCGCGCACGAGAGCGGTGCTTATGGTGGAGTCGTCCCACGCGAAGGCCCGGTTCTCAACCGACTTGGCGATGCTGCGTGCCTCCTCAGGGGAGAGGCTGGTCTCATTCTGCAGGGCGTCGATGATGCGGGACTTGTCCCAGGGATGGGTAATGTTCTGGGTGGTTGACTCAACAAGCAACAGGGCATCGGTGGAATCGTTTGAGCCTCCTTCAACCCGTGTGCGTATACGAAGCTGCTTGCGGATATTCTCGCGTTTCTTGCGGTACCGCTTGTAGGCGGTCATTACCTCGTGGTAGCCGTCCTGGGCAAGCACCATTTCCACCACGTCCTGCACATCTTCTATTTCAGGGTAGCGTTTCCCGTCCACCTCTTCTACATAGTAGGGTGAGAAGATGTCATTCAGTTCTGCAACGACCTTTCGTGCAACCTCTTCGGGATGGGGGACCTGTATGGATCTCTGGTATTCCCGAAGAACCTTCCCTGATGCCTTCTTCACCGCGTAAGCTATCTTTTCAGTGTCAAACGGGACCACGCTGCCGTCCCTCTTGATAAACCCGTCAAATGTCTCCGGTTGTGTTTTCGCACCGTTTTGGTGTACATTCTCTTTTACCGAAACCTGCATAATTTCCTCTACTGTTTTAATAATTTTTTTATTTCCTGCTCAAAGGTCTCAACGTCCTTGAAGTCCTTGTATACAGACGCAAAACGAATATATGCCACCTTGTCCACCCGCCTCAATTCCTCGATGACAAGGTTGCCTATCTCTCTGCTTTCAACCTCACGGTCGTATTTCACCCGGATGGCTGTCTCAATGGCATCAACCATGTTGCTGACCTCGTCTGCGCTCACCGGACGCTTTTCAACCGCCTTGACAATCCCCTTCAGTATCTTTTCCCTGTCAAAGGGGGCCCGGGTGCCGTCTTTCTTCACCACCATGATGTTGCCGATCTCCAGCCTTTCGTATGTGGTGAAGCGCCTGCCGCATTCCAGGCATTCGCGCCTGCGGCGTATGCTGTTGCCGCCCTGGCCTTTTCTTTTGTCAATTACACGATGTGTTTCTGAACTGCAGAATGGACATTTCATCTTTTTTATATCTCCTGTAAGAATAATCGGCCAGCGGGGATTAAAGGTCAATCAAAAAACACAATATGTTGTGCTTTAGTAAGAAAAAATTCAATATATTGTGTTTTTTTCAAGACCATCGGACGGGATACATGCTGTGATGCAGCGAGAAGGGCTATTTTGACCAGGAGAGTTGTATATGGTAAGAAAAATGGAGAAGGCGGTTTTACCGGGTTGATTCCTGCAGGGTCTCCTGCGCGTCTTCAAGCAATTTCTTAAGCCCTATGGTCTGATGGTCTATCACCTTGATTGAGTCCATGAGTACAGCCGAGATGGATAATACATCGTACATGATGGTGTTCATGTGTTCTACAGAACCTGAGACCTCGTACATGGTCTTTCTCTGCTCATTGGTTGCGGTGCTGATCTCGCTTGATTCCCTGTATACAGAAGACATGTTTTCGTGAATTTCCCCGGCCAGCTTTTCCTGCGAAACGCACAGCTCGATTATGGCGGCAATGGCCCGGCTGACATCATCAACGGCAAGACCTATATCGCTGATGATTTTCGACGAGTTATGGATAATACTGGTTTCTTTCTCGATGCTGTCCACGGTTGCCTGCACGTGTTGCTGTATGGATTTCGCCTCTGCTATTGACCGGTCCGCCAGCTTGCCGATCTCTTCGGCAACAACTGCGAAACCTTTTCCGTGTTGCCCCGCCCGTGCCGCTTCAATGGAGGCGTTCAGGCTGAGAAGGTTCGTCTGCTCGGATATGTCATTGATCATCCGGGTGATCTCACCTATTGCTCCCGAGGCTTCCCGTATGGTCTCCATGCCGCCGATCATTTCTTCAAATCGTTCTCCGCTTAACCGGGTTTGTTCTTTGCTCCTGGTTGCCAGCGTTCCCGCGTTTCGGGCAGACTCCGTAATTGACTGCAATCCGGAAAGATACTCCGCGACAATGGAGTAATTCTTCTTTATCATTTCGTCCTGCCGATGTGTTCTTTCTGCAATGGATTCTATGGAAGCACTTACTTCCTCGATGGCAGAAGCGGTCTGGTTGATACTGGAACCCTGGTTGTTCATTTCATCGTTCAGTTTCACGGCGGTTTCCCGCACGTTGCTGGAAAATTCATTTAATTCAGTGGCCTGGGACTGTAATACTTCCCGTTGTTTCCGGATAGAATCGATCATCTTGTTAAATGAGCCGGCAAGGTAGCCTATCTCATCCTGGTAGATAATGGGTACCTGTACGTCCAGGTCACCGCGGTCTACCTTTCTTACATTCTCGATCACGCGGTTCAGGGGCCCGATAAGGTTATTCCTGTATATGGCAGGAAACATTATGATGACCGCTATTGCCGTGATCATCACCATGAGTATGAGGCGGGATGCGATTGTATGGATATCTTTCCGGTAATTCATATAGTTGAAGGCAAACCCGTAGATGTCCTGTCCCTGGGCGGTTGCAAAGGTATAGTAGTTCTTTCCCCGCAACTGTATGAAAAAACGATCGCTTCGCACATTGCCATCCCCGTCCATTACGGTGGCACCGGGTATGCTTTTGTCAAGCAGCTGGGCGGTTCGTGGAGGACGGTCCCATAATCGCATCGTAGCAGGCAGGGTGAACCCTCTTTCGCGTGAATACAGCAGTTCAGGATTGCTGGTTATATTACCGGAAACACGCCAGATAAAGTCAACCCCGTCGGGTACAGTATTAAAATTTCCGGAAGAAACGGGGATAACCATCTGGCGAACCAGGGAGGCGTGGTGTGATCTGTACGCGGCATCGCTGTTGCGAAGGGAGATGTGTCCCACGACTCCCAGTACAAGGAGTATGGTCACCAGGGAAGTGCTGATAAGACGGAACAGGAGGGTGACCGACTCGGGTGAATTGTTCAGGTAAGTAACTGTGTAGAGATACAATATCGCCATTATTGCCATGTTACTGGCAAAGTTTATTGTTTCGAAGGGAAGTGCGCTGAAGACCATGAATATGACGAGTGCCAGCGCGTTGCACAGTTCCAGGAGCACCACCAGCGCGAAGTTGCGGGAAGTACGCGCGTCCCGGTTGTGCGGGAATAGTACCGATCGAAGGATTGTTCCCATTCCTCTGGTTTCCTCTTGTTCGGTTCTTACTGCCTGGCGGCAAAAAAGTATGATGATCCAAAGGTAAAAAAGTACTGCCAGCAAAGGAATAAGGTTTGAAGATATTGCGGCGTTAAAGTGCTTTTCATTGGTAATAAAGGGGGTGTTGATTGAGTTAATTATATAATCCACGAAGGCGTAGACTGCCAGGACCATAGAGATGCCCAAGACTATCCTTGATTCAGCGGTATAGTAGCGCTTGGGAAAGCGATATGCGAACTGTATGAATACTACCAGTCCAAATGGCGCAAGAGAGGCCAGGTACCAGCCGTATGCGCCAACCTGGTGTTGCACTGAGAAAGCAAAGAAATACCCCAGGTTGAACAGGAAGTATATTCCGAAATACAGTGCCAGCAACCTGGTGGCGGTTGTCCTGTTCTTTCTGAATAGCGTAAGAAAAAGCGAGAGCCCAAGGGACAGGATCATGGGAGTAAATCTTCCAAAGGACAGTTGTGAAAACAGGATATATTCCATTGCTGTCATCCCGATCGTTATCTGACCGGTTTGTATCATTAAAAAGGTATAACTGTCTGGCCATTTTGTGCGAAATGGTCAGAATGACCGGTTCAATGCGGGCCGGTCATCTTTTCCCGGTAGCCGGAGGGCGTTATTCCGTTGATCTTCAAGAAGACCCTGTTAAAGGTTCTCAGGCTTTCAAACCCTGTTGAAAACGCTATCTCAATTATGCTTTTGTCAGAACCTTTCAGCTGTACCATGGCGTCACGGACGCGCAGCTGGTTGACGAAATCCCCTATTTTCATACCCGTGTATATCTTGAATCCGCTGGACAGGTTGGAAAGACTCATGTTCCCGTAGACGGCAAGGCCTTCCCTGGATATATCGTAGCGGTAATTCTTTTCTATATAATCCATCACCCTGATGATCTTCTTTTCGGCCTCCGGAGAGAGTCGCTTTTTATTCTTCCTGTTCCGGTTATCACGAACGAGGCTTTCCCTGAGCTCGTTGATCCTGGCTTTCAGTTCACGGTTCATCCTGAGGGTGTCGCCAACTGCCCTTGCCAGGTACACCATCTCGTCCTCCACCCCTTCTGAGCGGTCCAGGGATGAATCAAGTTCCAACAGGATACGTTTCAGTGGACTGATCACGCCTCCGAAGAACACGATTGGAGCCAGTAACAATGCAAGCAGCCCGAATACCATGGTAATGATGATGAGATTTCGTGATACGGTATGCATGTACTGCCGGTACTCTTGAAAATCAAATCCTATGCCATACGTGGTACCATTAAAAGAAACGTAATAATGAAAATAGTTTTTGTTACAGTTTCGCACGTAATACCTGCTTTTCAATCGGGGGTCAGCCAGCAGGCCGGACAAATGGCGCGATGAAAAGAAAATGCCGGTTACCGAGTAAGGTTGGAAAAGGTCGGGTTGAAAACGGCAGACCCCTCTTTTGCTGTATATGGTATGGCTTTCTCCGCTCCCGGTAATACGCATCATATAGGATATGTGCGGGACAGGTTCACTGTTTTTCTCACCTGTTGCTATTTTCTGCCGGGAGGCAAGCAGTGCAAGGTTCCTGTGATCATACGCCCGGTCACGCACCACAAGCGCGTACTGGCCTGTAAGCTCTATGACAAAGAGTACTGACACGAGGGCTATTCCCGCTATTTTCTTTGTAAGGAGCATGGGTTCCCCGGAATTGTTGATCAGTACGATCACGTAGAAGGTGTAGCTCAAGAGCAGCAGGGTGTTCATGATGAGATTAATGGTGCCAACCGACATAACCTGGAATGACATGAAAAGGATGACGAATAGTGAATTGGCTATTTCAAGTAAAACGATAAGTGACAGGTTCCTGGCTGCCCGTGCCTGCTGAGAAGCGGGGTTTAGAAACAGGTTTAATGCCCATCCTGTGCGCCCTTCCTTCCTGGAAAGGTTGATAGACTGTCGTACGAAAACGCAAATCGTCCATGCAAAAAGTATAAAGCATAGTACCGGGATCACCTGGGAGTTGTAGGTTAACTCGTAATCTGTCATGGTTATCCTGGCACTGGCACCTGCTGAGCGAATGACAAAATCCAAAAAGGAAAGCAGGGCGGCAACCATGCTGATGATGTATACCATCCTTGATTCACTGTGAAAGGATCTAACCGGGAACCTGTAGGCAAACTGCACCAGGAATACTATGCCGATGGGTGCCGTTGCGGTTATCAGCCACATGTATGCCCCGGCCTCGTGGTAAATGGAAAAGGCCATGAAATATGCCGCGTTGAACAGTGTGACGAAAAGGAAATAGAGTGCCAGGAAGAGGATATGACGTGAATGACGCCGTTTCCTGTAATGGTTAAAAAGAAAGAAGGTAATAACGACTGATAGAACCAGTGGTACAAACCTTCCAAATGAAAACTGGGAAAATAGTAGTATATTCATCGAATCAAAGAATACTATTCTATAGTTGCAGGTGTCAAGATATTTAATAGACATTCTGAATACCGACACACTTTGGCCAGACATTTCCCGGTATTTTATTATAGTAATGTCATGGTATTACCTGCAGCCCGGTGACGATAACAGGGGGAATGGCATGGGAAAAAAGAAAAAGTCTTTTATCGACATCGATGACCAGCTGATAGTTGCGGACCTGCTTTCCGAAACCATCGGGGGCGGCACCAACGCGGTATGCGCGCTTGGGAACAATTCATTAACCGTGGGGATCAGCCCGTGGGGAGAGGTAACGTACCTGCGCTGGCCCACACCCTCGTATTACGATCATCTCAGGTACGTGACGAGATCTAAGCCATTGTTGATCGGCATATTGAACGTCTCCGATGTGCGGTACGGGGAGGATGCCCCCTGTGAAGACTGGAAGAAATACGGGCGTCCTTACGAGAAATACCGTGGCCCGGGGTCGCGGGCAGGCCTGTATGCGGCCTCAAGTGGAATGCTGTGGCTGGATGATCCCGTGTGGAACAGCAGGCGTAAATATTCACCGCGCTGGTCACAGCTGCTGAAAACTACTCTTGCCGCCAACGAGAATAATCCTTTACCATCCGTATCAATGGATATTGAACAGTGGGTAATGCCGGACCGGGACCTGCTGGTACAATACTACAGCATACACGATGAAAGAATAGAGTCCCTTTTCTATCATGCCACCTGCGCCCCGTGGGAAACCAACCAGAACACCATTCATAACCCGGATTCCAAAAAAGCAGGTTTTGCGGCGGTATACTGCCACGAAGAGGACGTGATGGTGTGGTTTTCTCCCCGTCCTGCAGACAGGAAAAAGGTGCGCAGCGGGTTGCCGGGTGTCCGTTCATGCGAAGACCTTGACCGGCTTTGTCCGGAGGGGGGCATCTTCATCGTAATGGGAGCCGGCAGTAAAATTGAACAATACCAGGCAGGTGCCGACAGGGCCGGAAGGTGGACATCAAAGATGGCACCGGAAGGGGGGCGCAGCGATGCCGCCGACGGTTCCCTGAGTGGCAGGCCGTATTACGTGGGACATGTTGACGCGGCCATAAAGACTGGTGTTCCAAAAGGTGAAGCCGGTGCGGTATTGTATACATCAATAGCCGGTACGGCGAAAGATGCCGTACAGATCATAGTGGATGCAGGAAAGACCGGGATAAAAAGTCTCAGAGACCAGGCAATGATAACCTGGAAAAAGCGATATGATGATATCTTTATACCCGGCATGGCCGGAGAATCCGAACAAATGGTTGGGAGACGTGCCGTCATTAACCTGATAAACGGCAGGGATGAGAAAACCGGCGCCATTGTGGCCTCACCCGCGCGGCAGCCCTGTTATGCCTGTGACTGGCCGCGTGACGGCGCCTTCTACGACATGGCCCTTGACCTCGCCGGTTACAGTGACATGGTGGATTCTCACCTGGATTTTTATCGCCGTACGCAGCGAAAAAACCGCTGTGCATTCCACTATACCTGGCTTGCCAGCTTGCGGTTGCCTTTCTATAACCCCCGGGGCCACTGGTATGCAAACATGAATACCGACGGTACACCCGGGTTTTTCAAGATAATACCGCTGGAAATAGACGAGACATCCCTCATGGTATGGGACCTGTGGCGCCATTACCTTTACGTTCACGAAAGTGACAGGGACGGGTACAGGGAAAAGTACAGCGAGATGCTTATCCTGGCCATGGAAGCTGTTATGCCATACGTTGACCTGAAGAAAGGGTGGACTAAAAAGGTAATGGAGGACGACGACCAGGTGGTGAAGGCCACGCTGCATGGTGCCAGCGCAGTGCTCACCGCCCTTGCCAGCGGCGCGGACCTTGCACAAAAGTGGGACCTTGACCGTGAATACAGGGAGCGATGGGGAAGGGCAGCCCTCGTGTTGCGTGATGGAATGCGTGAACGGATCAGGGATCCAAAGGTGCTTGATTCAGCCGGCTGGAGAGGAATACAGTGGAGTCTTTTCCCCTCACCCCTTTTTGATCATTTTCACGACCCCCTGTGTACCCCCTTCATAGAACGGCTTGAGGAAAACATGAGACAAAAGGCACTGCAGCAACAGGGAGGCGTGGGGTACCTTGGAGAGCAGCTTTTCATCTTCGCCCTGGCAACGCGGACAATGCCTGAATACAGGGAATACGCCAGGCAGGTTCTGTCCGTCCTGGTTAACGATGTCCCCGTGGAAGGTACCGATTGTTATGGTGAACTTGGACTCTGGGTAACCATGCATGGAAAGCGTTTCATACAAAACCGGACAAGCATACCTCATATCTGGAACGGGGTTACCGCCTACCTCGCGGTACTGGCAATATACCAGCCGGAGCTGCTGCAGCCGCTGGTGCCGCCCCTTCCAAAACGCTGATAAACAAAGAAGGAGAGACCCATGAAAGGAAATGTACTGGTAGGACAATCGGGCGGCCCCACATCGGTGATCAATTCCAGCCTGTGCGGAGTGGTCACCCGGGCACTCTCGTCAAGCCAGGTGCACTCCGTGTACGGTATGCGGTACGGCATCGAGGGATTCATGCGGGGAGAGATGGTGGAATTCAATACTATTGGGAAGGACATCATCGACGGGCTCAGGCACACTCCCGGTTCCGCGCTTGGTTCCTCGCGATACAAGTTGAAAGATGATGACCTTCCCCTGGTAAGGGATCTCCTTGAGAAACACGGTATCCGGTATCTCTTTCTTATAGGGGGCAACGATACCATGGATACCATTCACCGGATCGAGGAGTACTGTGCGGGTACCGGGTATGAAATCCGGGGTATTGGTGTTCCCAAGACGGTTGATAATGACCTGTACGGAACAGACCATACTCCAGGGTTTGCCTCGGCGGCCAGGTATATGGCCCTATCGGTGCAGCAGGCCGGCCGTCTTGCCGCTGACATGCGGCGGGTAGACCGGTTCGTGGTATTCCAGGCCATCGGCCGGGATGCCGGGTGGCTTGCCGCCGCGTCAGCCCTTGCAAAAAAACGTGAGCAGGACGCACCTCACCTGGTATACATGCCCGAACGTCCCCTGGACAGGAACGTGATGCTTGCAGAGGTTACCAACACCATAGAAAAGCACGGGTGGTGTTTCATCGTCATCGGTGAAGGGGTGACCTGGCAGGATGGTACCCCCGTATCGGCCAGCTCTACCAGGGATAACTTTTCAAACATAGAGTACGGTGCCATGGGAGGTGCCAGCGCGGCCCTCAACCTTCATTCGCTGGTGGCCGGTGAAACCGGGTACAGGGGGGAATTCCAGGTTACCGAGTCGCTGCCCATGTGCGCCATAGACCGGGCAAGTGCTGTCGATCTTGAAGAGGCGTATGCCTGTGGCGGGTACGCCGTAAAGCTTGCACTTGAGGGTATAAGCGGGGTGATGGTTTCCATCGAACGGATCTCGTCCAGTCCCTACGCGGTGAGATACGGCCACGTACCCCTCAGGGAGGTTGCCGTTCGGGCCAAACCAATGCCGGACAGCTACATCAACCCGGAGGGGAACCACGTCACCGGTGAATTTATTGAATATGCCAGTCCCCTGGTGGGAACTTTTCCCGGGTACAGCGAGTTGTGAGTGTACTCTGAATAACTGTAATGCAAAGGATAGCAACATGGATAGAAATGAAATCTGTTATAGAACCTTTAACCTGATAGATGAAATGATGGAGACTCCCGGCGTGATCCGGAACATGGACGTTTCCCGTATCGGCTCGTACCCGGTCAATAAGGACATGGTTATGCTGTGCGGGGAGGGGTCTTCACGGATATTCCCGGCGAAGAACCTTGTCTACAGGGCCATGCGGAACGGGTACCGGCAGAATTTTTTTACCGAGAATTCTTCACAGGCGGAGGAGTACAGGCTGGAAGATTTCAGCATTTTTGCCGCTTCAAACTCGGGGAAGACCGCCGAGGTTATACGCCTGATACGTCATCTCAGGGAGGGTGGGCATGACGATATTACCGGGCTGGTTGCCCATGATAATACGCCCATTATGAACGAGTCAAGCAATTCCTACCTGCTTACCTGTGGTGATGAGAAGGCGGTTGCCGCTACCAAGTCGGTGGTTGAACAGGCCTTATTTTTCGATATACTTTTCAGGGTAAAGAATGACGTGGCTGTTCCCGAACTTTCCATGGCAGCCGAAAAATTCCAGGAGGTTCTTGAAAGCCCCGTTCCTCATGAAATAGTAGACGCGGTAGGGGAGGCCGGGATAGTCTATTTTGCCGGCCGTAACAACGGCGTGGCAGAGGAACTGCGCCTGAAAACCAACGAGATCGTCCGTAAAAAATCGGATTACCTTGAAGGCACGTATGCCGTACACGGTATCGAGGAGGTAATGCGTGCCGGCGAGGTGATTATTGTGATTGATCCTTTCCCCGAAGAAGAAAATAAGTTTCGAGAGGTACTTGTTGACGGCCTGGGGGTAAAAGTGTTTGCCATCGCTGATCACCAGACCTCTTTTCGTACTTTTAATATCCCTTCCATGAAGGAGTTTGACACCTACCTGCAGCTTGCGGCCGGCTGGAATATCCTGGTGGAGGCGGGACTGGCCGCGGGTATCGATCTTGATCATCCGGAAAGGGCCAGGAAGGTGGGAAATGAATACATCGACGGGGTTACAGAGAAAAAATGATGGGATGTGCCAGGTTACATGTTGACCCGGGTGCATTTTGCGATGTGCTGTTCGGGCGTGGTGGAATGGTACATGCGCTTTCCCTTGTCCCGGGGGGTGGCGTTGAAATGGACCCGAAACCGCTGGCTGTGCTTGCAGGGGATAGCCCAAAAGAACTGAACACTAATCCATGGTTCAGGGGCAGGATACTCTTCCCCTTCAATGACAGGATAGCAGGAGGCAGGTATACTTTCGATGGAAAGAAATACCAGCTGGAGATTAACGATCCCGAGCAGGGGGACGCCATACACGGTTTTCTTCACCGTCTACCCATGAAGATGGTTTCACGGTTTGCATCTCCCGACAAAAATCATCTTACCCTGTATGCGATCATTCCACACGTGGCTGGATATCCCTTCTCTCCTGAACTGTTAGTGAAATATGAGCTCCAGGCATCATCATTCCAGATGGATTTTACCGTGAAGAACAGTACGGATGAATCCATCCCGTTTTCCCTGGGATGGCATCCCTGTTTTACCCTCCCAACCCCTGATGGAACTATTGACAGTCTTTTACTGCGTATTGACGCGGACGGGTTTGTCCAGGTTGATGAGAGATTGATCCCTACTGGAGAAGTGGTTTCCGTGGAGGGAAGCATGTACGATTACAGGGAGGGAAAGACAATTGGTGCGACTTCCCTTGATACCGCATTTGTAATGAACCAGGGAAAAACCTGCCTGTCAAACGGCCAGTATACGTTAATAATACAACAGTCCCGGGATCTATTCGGTTACATGCAGGTGTTCACTCACCCTGACCGGGGTTTTATAGCCCTTGAACCGGTGAGCGCGGCTGCAAATGCCTTCAACATGCCGGATTTTGGGTTACGTATCCTGCAGCCTGGAGAACAGGTGACGGGGAGTTTCAGCGTTACCCTGGAAGCAGTCCAATAGTGCGGCAAAACCAGGGAGGTTCTGTAATGAACGGAAATATCTGACGGTGGGAAATGCGGCAGATGCTGCGTGAACACCAGGAGAAGACGAGTGATCCGTACATTGATAAGAAGTTTACACATGACTTTGAGCCCGATGATTATAAACTGGTTGGACCCGGTCACGAGTACTGGTAATATGCGCAAATATTGTAATTCAAGGAAGAGGTGACATCATGGAAATATTTCCCAGGTGGAAACAGGTAGTCTACGCCAACGGGTACGGGGGGTTCTCCATACTGGATAACATCTTCGGTATCTACTATATATTCTTTCTGCTCCCGCCGATAGAGACCGGCCTGCCGGAGCTTATAAGCAGCAAGTCATTCTACGGCATAACCACCATAGGCATCATCATTGTCTTTGGCCGGATCATCGACTCTATCGCCGACCCGCTTATCGCCTACTGGAGCGACCGTACAAAGTCCTCCCTGGGAAGGCGCCGGTTTTTCATGCTTACGGGATCTTTACCCTTCGCGCTTATCTCTTTCATGCTGTTCACCCTTCCGGACCAGCATGCAACCACCGCGAATACCGCCTACGCGGCGGTGACACTGGGATTGTATTTCTTCTTTTATACCTATTACATGGCACCTTACCTGGCACTTATCCCGGAACTGACCCGCAGCCACGAGGAGCGAATATTCGTTACCATCATACAGGCAGTCTTCATGCTCTTTGGCGCAGCGGTAGTGATGATGGGTGTACCGGCATTGTGGGACGCGCTGGGCAGCACAATTCCACAGAAGGACGAGGCTTTCAGGGCAGCCATTGGCATAGTGGCAGCTATCGGTTTCGTATCTTCCATAAGCGCCGCCCTCGTGGTGGACGAGAAACGGTACTCGAAGGGAGAACCTGCCGAGATATCCATCATACAGTCCATCAAGATGACGCTTGGGAACCGTTCCTTTATCTATTACATGATCCCCGTTATCCTGTACTGGTTCACCTTTCACATGATACGAAGTACCATTGCCTACTATCCCATGGTGCTTATCCATCAGCCGGCTTCCTTTCAGACCATGCTGATGGTGCTGCTGTTTGGCGGCGCGGCACTGTTCTTTGTCCTCATCTCCATGCTGTCGAAGAAGTACAGCAACAAGACCATCATGCTATCCGGGATGCTTACATTCGCCCTGTTTCTGTGTATCACCTATTTCATCGATACACTGGTGAATTACCCGGTATCCATTGCCGGCATTGAGACCACCGGCGCGGTGGTACTGGCATGCCTGCAGATGTTCCTCATCGGGTACCCGGTATCGGTGCTGCTGGTGATCCCCAATGCCATGGTGGCCGATATCAGCGAAGTTGACGCTGACATGCGGGGGATGAACCGGGAGGCCATGTTCTTAGGTACGCAGGGACTGTTCATGAAGATAAATTACGGTATCGCCGCCGCCATAATAGCAGCCCTCTTTGCTACTTTCGGGAAGGACGTCGCGACGCCCCTGGGAGTGAAACTTTCCGGGCCGGTGGCCGCCCTGTTCGCACTTGCGGGGTTTCTCATCCTCTTCAAGTACCCGCAGGACTGGATCAGCGATAAGCTGAATGCTATACGGGAGCGTGAGGGCTCATGAAATAGTAGAACTGCGTTATCAATTTCCTGAGCTTAGCAGGGGGGACTGTTTCTTTCGGGTTTCACGTCCCCCCTTGCCGTGCTGATCTTGCCTTCGTCTCATGCCCTGCACACATTACACAAAAGCGACTTCATTCCTACCGAGCCGGTTATGGGGTCAAATGCCCTGTTGTCGGTGAGTATGTTGCAGTTGCTTTCCCTGTAGCCGTGGTAGAGGTGCACAACGCGTGGGTCAATGGTATTTGTCAGGTGTGCCCTGCACTTTATACATCCCCTTGGGGAAGAGACCTGGACAACCGTACCGTTCCCTATGCGGCGTCTGCGCGCTGCCGCCGGGTGTATCTCCAGAAGGTTTTCGGGGGCATGCCTGTGCAGCGACGGGATGTTCCTCATCATGGAGTGGGTGTAGGCTTCCAGCTTGGTGCCGGCGATGAGAATTAAGGGATACCTTTTTGCCAGGTCCGGTCTGGATTCCGGGCTTTCTGCGGGTTCGGTATATTCAGGCAGCGGATTAAAGCCATGTTCTTTCAGCTTTTCGGAGTACAGCTCTACCTTCTTTGACGGGGTCATGAACCCCATGCCCTCGTATTTTTTATACATGTAAGGGTAGTTCCTGAAAATGGCCAGTTTCAGCACGCCGCGGATAACGCTTCCAAGTGGCCCCGGTATTTTCGTGTACAGGATTGGGGGTACGGTAACGATCATCCCGTCAGGGTTTTTTCGCAATTGGTCACAGGTTATTCCCAGCGGCTTGATCTCGTAGTTTATGGCTTCCTCCCGTGTTTTCCATGGGAAGTACTTTTTGAAACCCATCTTCCTTCCCAGGCGGCAGATTATTTCCCAGTCGGGAAGGCTTTCGCCAACAGGTTCAATTGCCTTCTGGCTGAGAATGATCCTTGAAGTGGAGTTCCAGGCGTGATCAGCATGAATATCGTAGGTAACCACCCGCTCCTGTTCAAGGAATGTGCTTGCAGGCAGCACGATATCGGCAAGTTCTGCCGTCGGGGTCATGAAATGATCCGCAACGGCCAGGAAATCAAGCTTTCGTAATGCCCGTTCCACCAGCCTTGAGTTGGCACATGCAAGCACGGGATTGGCGCCGAATACCATCATTGCCCGTCCAGGGTAAGGAACGTCGTGAAGAATGGCGTCCCATATTTCGGGGGTGTGTGCCGACGGCCAGGTGGTGGAAAGCTTTGACCAGAGAACCTTTTTGGCGCCGATCTTCTTATCTGCCTGCTCAGGGGGCAGCCTGTCAAACAGCTTCATGTCCCTGAAGGCCATGTTTACCGGTATGGTGAAGATGTTGCCGCCTTTCACGTCAAGGTTGCCGGTTATGGCCATCAGGGCATTGATGGCCCGGATGGCACCGGAACAGTTGGTATGCTGGTCAAGGGCATTTCTGGGGCTGATGCATGCCGGGCTGGAGGTGGCATACAGCCGTGCCATTTCCCGTATCGTGTCTGCCTTTACCCAGGTGATTTCCTCTACCTTTTCCGGGGTATATTCCTCTACGTGGGGGATGAGCCTGTCAAAGCCGGTGGTGTGCTCTGCCACGAACTCTTCGTCGTATAGTTTTTCCTTTATTATGACATGCAGCATGCCAAGTGCCAGCGCGCCGTCGGTACCAGGCCTCAACTGGGCGTGCAGGTGTGCTTCGTCAGCGTATGTTGTTCTCCTGGGGTCTACCACGATAAGTTTCATCCCTCTCTTCATGGCATCGTCAATGGTGATTTCCTGCGGCTTGTTGGTGGCCCTGGGATTTCCACCCCAGAGAATGAGGCATTCAGTGTTCGGGATGTCAGGCTGGTATACCCCGCCAAGGTCGATATTGAATTCAAGGAACACCCTGGGAAGGTGACACACGTGGCTTGGATTGGTTATATTGGGCGTACCGATCAGGTTTGCCAGCCGCGGGATGTAGTTCCCGTATATATCGCCGCTGTGATAATGGCCATGATGAAAGTCAATGGCCTCGGCACCGAATTTTTCCTTTGTATTGTTAAGCCGTACAGTAATTATGGTAAGTGCCTCGTCCCACGATATCTCTTTCCATTTGCCGCTTCCCCTTTTCCCGGTTCTTTTCAGTGGAGCGGTAAGCCGTTCCGGTGAATACAGCAGGTCACGGAAATGCGTACCCCGCAGTGTCAGGTGTCCGCGGCCCTCGGGATCAGACGGGTCTCCGCTGATGTGTTTCACTTTCTCTTTCTTTACCTCGATAAGCATCCTGCACTGTGAATGGGCGTCCACGTCACTTATTACCGGGATTCTCCCTTTCGGTTCCATTGCCGGGGGTACGGCTTTTGGTTCAGCGTACCTGCCGGCAAGGTACCCTCCTCCCGCTACCGCGACGGCTGTTCCGGAAGCAAGCTTTATAAAATTTTTCCGGGATATTCTTTTCATGGCAAACCTCCTGTTTGATGGATAACTAATATGTATCCCCGGGAGAACGAAAAAGCAATAAAAATATGAATATTTATCATGTTTTTTTGATAAATATTCATATTTATTCTATTATTTTGTTGACAAACATTAATAAATATCATATTTTTTTTCCTTACAGCTAAAAAATCGGAGGGTTGCAACGTTAATTGTACACAAAAAACATTTCAGCATGAATATGT
>CAZAOK010000058.1:0-23519 GCA_964486725.1 uncultured Leptospiraceae bacterium | reverse complement strand
TTTCCCGTTTGTTCTCAAAGAAGAAAAAAGATGACCGTATCCGCAAGGTCTATTTTGGGCTGCGAATTCGTTTTCTAACCCTGTTAACCCTGGTGATGGTCATTATTATTGGATTGATTTCACTTATCCTCTATTTTCACCAGTCCCATATACTTGATGTTGAAAAAAAGGTGAACACCGAGACCCTTACCAAAATACTGCGGGGACCGGCCGAGTTTTACCTGGACCGCGATAAGGAAACTACGGATAAAGAATACCAACTTAAATTCAATGTCATTCAAAAAGAAGCGTCCAACTTTATGACGTATAACAAAGACATTGAAAAAATATATCTTGTGAACCACAGGGGACGTATTCAATATCCCCGCAGCGGAGAATTTTATACATGGCGAAAAAACCCCAAGTTGATACCCGGTTATATCATGCAGGGGTTGAAACAGGAAGAAAACAAACTCAAGTCCACCTCCTTTACAAAAGACATCTATAATAAAAAAACCGAAAAGAAAGAGCCCCGTTCGTACATTGCCATTACATCGCCCATATTTTTAAACAGCGGCGATACTGTGGATATCCTTAAGCATTATTCCATCCTTTATAAAAAATATCACGAATCCAAAAAGAAACAGGAACAGGTACAGATTATCAACAAGCTTACAAGGGAGTTTAAAGACGAGCTTGGCGAAAAATTTGACAGGACAGCTATAAAAAAAGAAAAATCTGAAAAAGAACAAGTTGGTAATAATAAAAACAAAATTGAACGGTACAACGATATTGACTTTATCTTTCACAGGTTATTTGTCCATGTTTATCAATCGAGACAACAACATTTTGGCAAGAAGAACTGGCGGTTCTACAATGACAGGTGGCTCTATAATTTAAAGGCCTCCTATAACAGGGCTAAAGAGAATGACCTGCTGTCAAAACAAAACGAGATACGGCAAAAGATCTTAGATAATATTGACGTGATGGCGCATAAGGTGGAGAAATCGCGCCGCCTGGGGGTACTTGCCATTGTCTTTAATGTGGACGAAAGAAAGAACGAGTTACAAAAGATAATCAGTAAAATTGTTATTCCCCTGCCCCTTATGCCGTGGCAAAAAGAAAAAGAAGCGTCGAAGAATGTTGAAATCACGGTAACCACTTTTATAATCAGCATATTTGTAATTATCGCGCTGGCCTTTCTGATTGTGTTGAATTTTATGATCAGGAACTTGAAAAAGCTGCAGGCGTGGGCCATTGGTGTGGCCGAAGGGAATCTTGAAAACAAGATAGAGATAAAGGCCAACGATGAAATAGGCCGGCTCGGTGATGTGTTCAACTATATGCTTGATGAAATAGTCATGAAATTCCACCTTGAAAAGTTCGTGTCTACATCGGCGAAAAGCATGATCAATAAAAGTCGGACAAAAACCACGTCAGTAGACCTCGGTGTGACGGGCAGAAAAAACTTTGCTTTTATTTTTTCTGATGTGCGGGGGTTTACGGCGTTTTCAGAGAAAAATGATCCCGATACGGTAATCCAGGTACTGAACTACTACCTTGAGCTGCAGTCGGACATCATTAAAAAGGCTAAAGGCGATATTGACGACTATGTGGGTGATGAAATAATGTCCCATTACGGCGGTGAAAAGCGGGCCGACACAGCAATCGAAACAGCAATCAAGATAATGAAGGCCGTCAAAAAGGCCAATACCGAGCGCAACAAAAAGGGGCTGCCCGTCTTTGAGGTGGGTATCGGTATTCACGGCGGCGAAGTTGTTGTGGGCAATGTGGGGTCAAAGTTCCGTATGGATTTTGCCTGTGTAGGCGATGCGGTCAATTTAACCTCCCGTTTGTGCTCTGCAGCCGGTCCCGGCGAGATCATTGTATCAAAGGATCTGCTCGGCCAGACAACCAAAAAGTTTGACTACACCAATAGGCCGTCCCTCACATTAAAGGGCAAAGCAAAAAAGATTTCCGTGGTGCGCATTAAAGTATAACCTGCGGTTACAGTTTATAAATTTTAAGTAAACACTGGTAGAAAGAAGATTGCATTTTCAGGTGTCAGGAAAGTAATTTCCCCTGACACCTGATATCAAATTAAACAAAATACCTGGGTATAAGATACACAACCTGCTTCAGAAGATTCGCAGTAAACGTCCTTCTGCTTTTTTAACGAAGCCTGAAACATATAAAAACCACAAACAAAATACCTGCACCAATCAGTATCGTTTTCATATCACCTCTCCTTTACTTTTCATATTTTGCTACCAGGTCGGCCGCGATCATAGCCGAAGCGGTAACGGTAGGCACACCCCCGCCGGGATGGGTTGATGCCCCCGCCAGGTAGAGACCGTCAACATGTCTAGATTTGGCAGAAGGTCTGAACATCATTGAATGGGGCAGATCCTGCCTGAGAGCATAAATAGCTCCTTCGGGAGATCTCAGCCTTCTCTCAAAATCAACCGGCGTTGATAATTCAGAAAAAACAACATGGTCTTCAAGACCAGGCAGGTAAGTATTGGATAAATACTT
Organism: uncultured Leptospiraceae bacterium; assembly: GCA_964486725.1. Classification (GTDB taxonomy): domain Bacteria; phylum Spirochaetota; class UBA4802; order UBA4802; family UB4802; genus M55B154. Next base: position 21,005 of record CAZAOK010000058.1, on the reverse strand, counting down.
AATACTACTTTCCTTCATGGCTTCCCTGTTCTGGTCCCAGTGCCCGTCTTTAAGCTTGTAAACACCGGGGGCCAGGGTAACCGCTATAATATGTTGACCTTTGGGGGCCAGGCCAGGATCAGATTTGGTGGTCCAGCTCAGTATACCAAACTGCTCCCTGGGAAAAGAGCCTTTCAAATAGTGGTTATTTCAGTAATCGTTAACCTGGTCCATTGGAAGGGTCATAAGGGTGTGGTGGTCATCCAGCGGCGGCTCATAATCTATACAGAGATAAAGCATTGGTGTAGCCATTGAGTACGTATAGCTCTTTAACCCCACTTTCGCCAGCCACGGAAGATGCTTTTCTCCCACCATTTCAAGATACATCTTCTTCGCGTTGATATTCGAAACAACTATGCCGGCGGTAATTTCCGTACCGTCATCAAGCTTCACTCCCTTGACTTTTTTATTTTCTATAATGATCTTACTAACCCCGCAATTAAGCCTGGTCTCCATGCCTGCTCTTTCACCGCATTTCTGAAACCCTCGTGGTATCCCTATCATGCCTCCCTTGCTGTAGTAAATACCCCCATGTTCAGCATAGGGAATCATGGCAAAATGACCCGGAAGGAGGGCGGGAGGCAAACCGGCATAAAAGCTGTGAAAAGAAAGCGACTCCACAACCTTCTCATTTTTGAAGTACTTTCGTATAATACCCTCGTAACTGCCGAAAAACATACTGTTGTACTTCAGCAAGGCGGGGGTTGCGGCAAAAAGCTTTATAACATCAGTTAAATTTCTCGCCGGACTTACAAAAAATCCCTTTAGAGCGGCATCGAGAAATCCCTGCATTCTTTTGGAATATTTTTCCCAGCCTTTTTCATCGCCGGAGGCTATTCTTCCAATCTCCTTCGCGGTTTCTTCAAGGGATATTGGATACCTGACCCTTGAACCATCATGCAGTATAGCTGAAAAGACCGGATCAACGGATACAAGGTCTACCTCTTCAGCGAAGGATGTACCCATCCTCTGGAAGCACCAGTCTATAACCTGGGGGAACTCGATGATAGATGCCCCGAGGTCGATTTTGAAACCGTTTTTTTCAAAAGTTGAGCAGCATCCCCCTATCCTCTCGCTTTGTTCAAGGACAGGGACCCTTCGTCCCTGGTGGGCAAGAAGTGCACCCGCACCCAGTCCGCCGCAGCCGGCACCGATAACAATTACATCATAATCGTTCATAACTCACCTCACATGGTTAATAACAGTAACAGCACCCCGAACTACAAAACGGCAAAGTTTCGCTGTTTGACTATAACCTAATGAGTACGGGATATCCTGTAATTAACCCATGTTAATAGACTGATTTTTTTTATATGAGGTCAGATCTTTTTCGCAGGCGTGACAGGGCTACATCTGTTACTCCGAGATATGAAGCGACATGATACTGCGGGATACGTTTAATTAAACCGGGGTATTCTTCAATAAAACGATGGTAACGAACTTCCAGTGAATCGAGGAGAAACTCCTTTTCTCTTTTTTCCATGTGACAGATAAACGACATGGCTGCCAGCCGCCCCAGTCTTTCCCAGCAGGAGTGTCTTGAATACATAATCTCCAGGGAGGCCCTGGTTATAGGGCCTGGATGAAAAAACCGCAGGGCATGCAATGAAAAAGTGAACTGAATGAACCGAAAAACCTGTTATCCATTACGAAATATTTATTGAACTCTTTGCCTGATTCAGTGATATAATAATATCTCACCAGACCGCTACAGATAGAAAAAACCCTGTCCAGGTAATCACCGGCTTTTACAAAAAACAAATTTTTAGTGAATATTAAGAACTGAAAATGTTTAGCGGCATAATCCCATTCACTGTCAGGGATCGTGACATCATATTGTATGCTCTCACGCAAAATCTTCAGGGCCTGATTTTCCTTATCTGTGTTATTCATGTACCCCAGCTTGGAAATCCTGTCAGCTGACAGGTCTCAAAATGAGTCTTTACTACATGACAATTCTGTCAGATATCAATGATCGTCAACTCTAGTGGCGTTTTACATAGCATCTCTCCACCGTCAGGAGTGACGAGGACCGGGCACTCTAGCCTCATGCCCCATACACCGGGAACGCTCATCGCAAGGAATGCCACTTCAACGACATTCTCTTCAAGTACTACATCGCGGTACTCATCATTATCGACGATCGGCGGATACCATTCATGTCCCATCATGCCGAGACCGTGTCCGAATGAAGGAATTACGGTGCCTGGAAACTGAAATGCCTCTACTTTTTTCATAACCGCATTGTGGACCTGCCCCACAGTGTTTCCGGTCTTAAAATTATCTACTATCGTTTGAGCGACCTGTACATACATGTCAGAATATTTCATTTGTTCTTGCGTCGGTTTTCCCAGAATAAAATTATGAGCCAGGTCTGAATAGTACAGGTGGTACATGGGATGGAGATCCACGATGATATTTTCACCGCGCTGCACCAGTTTTTCAGTGGGCTGCGTGGTGGCGTTAAAGCTGTACGACGCGCGGTACCCCGATGCCACTTCCGATGAACCGGTCACTGCCCAGTGGTATTCGCTGCCCAGGCGCCGCAGCTCCATCTCGCCGATACCGGCAATCTCGGTTTCACTCATCCCCACCTCAAGAACTTCTTTTACCCGTTCAATGCCCGCGTCAGCGATTGCCGCGGCCTGCCTGAGAAGCTTTATTTCTCCCGGCTCTTTGATGTAGGATGCCTGGTCCACCAGGTTCAGAGCAGTGACAAATGTTGCATCATTCAGCCGTTCCTTCAGAATGTCATATTCCGTTGCAAATAGATATCCGGTATTACCCCGCGGTGAGTGGCCAAGTTCCACTCCGATGGTTTTTTTCGCGAAGCCCAGTTCCTGTATCTGGTTCACCACAATATCCCAGAGGTCCATGCCGGGCAGCGGCGCGTAGGGCATAATGTTATCCAGCCATGATTCGTTCTTTAGACGTTCAGCATCGATAAGCATCGTGATCATTCCAGCATATCCGTCTTTTGTTACAATAACAGCGCTTCTCCACGGAACAAATGCTCCGGAAACATACGAGACACTTACTGTCCGTGTACCAATGAAGGCATCTATTTTTTGTGCTTTCATCAACTCCATTATTTTTTTAATACGGTTACTGTAGTTAAGCGCAATATTCATTGTACGACCTCCCCTGTGGTTTTGCTTTTAATCGCCAGAACATACGAGACACTTACTGTCCGTGTACCAATGAAGGCATCTATTTTTTGTGCTTTCATCAACTCCATTATTTTTTTAATACGGTTACTGTAGTTAAGCGCAATATTCATTGTACGACCTCCCCTGTGGTTTTACTTTTAATCGCCAGAACGAGGACTCTCCACAACATCTTATTCTGCCAGGACCTTCAAGTCTTGCGCACTGTCGGCTATGTCCTTTGAGGTGTCGGTCAGTTCTTTTGACTTCATGGCAATCTCCTGCGTAGTACCGTTTATCACGGAGAGGCTATTGGAGATTTCTTCCAGGGCAAGCTTCTGCTCGCTCGTGGCGTTCAAAATATTGTCAGACTCCGTAGACACGAGAATGATAGATTCCCGGGCAACCCTGTTAAGTTCAAGGTCCTGTTTCGTCAGATCAACCACAAGATCTACCCTGTGACTGAATTCCGCGATGTGCTCAATCATCGTATTCAGAGAATCGACAAACGCCTCGAGTCGGGCATACACGCGGTTTATTTCATCATTGGTAAGATTAAACATGCTGCTGATGGACTTTAGGTTCGTTGAGGTATTGTCCGCCAGCTTGCCTATCTCGTCCGCCACCACGGCGAACCCCCTTCCGTATTCACCCGCCCGTGCAGCCTCGATGGCGGCATTCAATGAAAGGAGATTGATCTGATCGGAAATATCCTCAATGATACTCACGGTGTCCTGGACGTTCCTGAATTTCGACGTGGCGGTTGACATTACATCGAGAAGCTCCCCTATCTCCGACCGTGAGGTTCCCACCATATCATTAAGGTTGTCACGAATCGCCAGGGCGTCCTGCATTTTATCACCCATCATGGTGACAATATTATGAAGGCTCTCCATGTCCTCGGCTACCCTACCCGAAAGTTCTGCCTGTTTCTTCGCGATGGTGTAAATTCCGTCACTGCTTGAGGTTACCTCTTCAACTGACGCGGTAATCTCCTCAACCGATGCCGCCTGGGACTGCGCCCCGGATGAAAACGAGCTAGTCACTTCCGCGAGATTATCGGTGGATGAAGCGAGGTGCGTGGCGGCACTGTTGGTCTGACTCAAAATGTTCTGTATGCTTTCCCCTCTCCTGTTGCTTTCATCAAGGGCACTCCTGATTGTTTTGTTAGCCTTGACGCTGTTTGTCAGAATCCGGCTGCAGATTACTCCCAGCATTATTATACCCAGCGCATAGTCAACGAAGTAGCTGTAGGCCGCGGCCTGGGACAAAAAACTGTCTCCTAATAAACGATTACAGTACACACCAAGCAATATGCAATTACAGGCTGTATAGATAATGACCGCGACACGGTTCATAAGCAGGGAAACCAGCCCGATGAGAGGAAACACGAGGCCGATACCGTTAAGCACACGGATGATCTCAATTGTACCGAGACTCGCGAAGAGGTTGACCCAGGCAACCGCCACCAGGGGAAGCAGCAGCACATGGGCCCCAATCCCCACCAGCCCCCTTCGGGTAAGCGCCATCCCGACGACAATAATCACTTGAATGCCGATGATTCCCAGGCATGTAACATCAAAAATGCTCCTTCCCTGGATCGGCACCAGGAAGATCAGCAGCAATAGCAACAGAACCATCATCACGAGGGAGGTTATGACCAGATCTTTCGCCCTCTGACGGTTGTAAAGATCTGATTCATCATAGGTGGACAGGAAAAACCGGTCGAACGCGCTCATAACAACCTCTATCTATATCTTTCTGTGCAACCTTCCAGTCACAAACAATACGGTAATAGCGGGAAAAACACAAATACTTTAAAAAGAGTATCTGTAATAGCAACGTTTGTCCACTAATTTTTTTTTATGACATTTCAAATATCGTACGCGCTTTCGTAATATTGTCCACATCGTGAACTTTCCCTGTTCACGGGAGAAAGCATACAGCCTCCGGGAACAACCGGAGGCTGTAAAAAAATGGCTTTGTGCCCTGAATTCCGATACAGGGCATATTCCTTTATGCGTATGTGATAATTTATATATGCACGAAAGATATCTTGGGTTCACTGATCCATGAAGAACCCTCTGTGTCGGGATATTTGCCGCCTCTATTAAGAGATTATATATTACCAGTATAAAGTAACATCTCTTAAATCTAATAAAACATTTTAATGATGAAGCAGGTTAAAAACTTCCAGTTACAAGAATCAATTCATCCTGCATAGGCGAATGTATTTCCCATTAACAACTTTAAAGGCATATATTTTATATCCTTTCCTTTTCCAGTTTGTCAGTACTTTGCCTACAGCAGAACCGTATCGTAACGTATAATTTCCGCATCTGAAGGAATACTTTGTCCAGGGCTTTTTCTCAGCATATAAGTTAGTTTCACCTTTAACTATATTCTAATTAACAGTGTAAGCAACTGCTACATACTTAACTTTTGCGAAAGATATTCCTGAAAAGAATAATGTAAATACAAAACATGTTATAATAATCATCATTATTTGTTTTTTCATAATTATCCTCCTGTAAAATGTATAATGAATGATGATGGTAATTAATAATCAGGATTTCCAAAAAATCAACCAAAATTCTCTCGACACATAAAGCATGGTTTGTCACAAATTTGTAACTTTCGCGTTATCAATTTAGGGTCTCCTGAAAAACTCATAACTCCTGAAAAAAATATTTGTTCTGAGAAATCATTATGATATAAGTGCGCAAAAAATTACCGAATGGGTAAAAATCCTTGAACCCGAAAAATAAGTATTTCTTTTCCTCTGGCAGCGAAACCAAAAATACAGGTAAACGACCAAGCAGCAAGTGCCAGACTCATGAGAAAAAAAAGGCGGTTGGTACGATTTGCCGTATCCTGGAACAGAATAAAAAGTCCCAGAATTATATAGAATATAAACCGGAAAGAATTATTAAAGCACCCCGAAATAAATACCGGGATGCTTCAACACATCTAATCACATCCTGCTTAATTACAGTCACACTTGTTATTCAACATAGATTTTGAATAACAGGTGATCTGCATTACCCTGTAGGTGGTATGAGGATATCGTTTCTCTTTACCCACATCCCAGCCGGCATTTTCAGCAGTGCGAACGAATATTTCAGCGGACTTGTCAATATGAGGAAATGCCTTTCCGCAGCCGACACGGAGCTGACGAAGATTTATTTCTGATTTATTCATTGCATCTGAAAGACTGGTGTTTCCTTTCCAGTTTTCGCAGGTGGCAAACCTGTAGGTACCGTTGGTAAAACCGGGCTCAGGTAAGAACTGCGGATCAGACCACTTGCCATCGCCAATGCTCAATTGCTTCACTTTAAGCTTACGGTACAGGCACCCGTCCTGCACTGACTTTGAGCCCCCCTTCTTGTTTTTCTCTTCGATGTTTTTCTGCAGTTTTTCTTTCCAGCTCTGTGAACTACTCTCCTGTGCCATCATCCCGATGACAAAAGGAGTAGCAACCATTAAAAGAATAAGAAGTTTCTTTACCATGTAGACCTCCTGATTTTTGATGTGTCTACATGATACAACACCTGGCCATTATGATCAATTACTATTCATTATTTATGAAAGAACGATGAATTCTCACCAGCAGTACAAATTAAATTTATTGTACTGTTCCATAATTTTTAATATATTATTAATAGTATTTCAGGAGTAATTACTCAGCTGTCATGCTGAATAATCAAAATTATTCTAAAATGAATAATAATCCTGCATCTCCCCCCGCCTTCGGCGGGGGTGAGATGCACAAATGGAGGTTAGTATGTCAAAAAGAGAACAATATATCGACAAGATGACCGTCAAATTGAAAGAATGGGACAAGGAGATTGAAAAACTCGAACAGAAAGCCGTCAACGCACAGGACAACATGAAGCACAAGTACAATGAACAGGTGAGTGAACTGCGGGAAAGGATGTCTAATACCCGCAAGAAGCTTGATGATATATCAAACGCGGGAAGTGATTCATTTAAGGTATTGAAAAAAGGGTTCGAGGCCAGTTTCAAGATACTCAGGGATTCAATTAAGAAGGCTGCTAAAAATTTCAAAAAAGGGATATCCTGATTCGAATATAACAGGAGAAAATTTACGGGGAGGCGTTCACCTCCCCCTTGCATTACGTTATGAAGTAGTATACAATGAACACATACACCGCATGTACGTGCGAAAATAACAGGAGGAAATGATGTCCAAAAGAGAAGAATATATCGACAAGATGGCAGCCAGGCTGAAAGAGGTCAACGGTGAAATTGATAAGCTGAATGCCAAAGCGAAGCAGGCGCAGGCAGACGCAAAGATGGAGTATGAGAAGCAGGTGAAAGAGCTTGAGTCTAACGCAGATGAAATGAAAAGGAACATTGAAGAACTGAAAAATGCCGGTGAACAGTCATGGGAAGAATTAAAGACTGGGGTTGAAGCAAGCTGGACAGTTCTCTCAAATTCCGTAAAGAATGCCATGGAGCGCTTTAAATAGATTTCTGATTGATGCTCCCTGTGATTCCAGCGTATGCCGAATCTCTTTCGTGCCCACTCCCTGCTCATGAGATTCCGGCACTCCAACCGGAATAACAGCGTGGTCAGTGAGAAACACTTGCAACATAAAACTCACGATTAACGAATCACGACTTACGAGTTGTAGGGTTTGCGGGTCAAAAACCCCGATAAAAATAGCGCAAGCAGTGTGTAGACAAGAAAAATGTAATACCCCGGCTGAAGTGATGTGCCGTTGGTGGTTGAAATCATCACTTCGGGGCTTATCCAGCTCAGCTGCCTTAGCTGGCTGGTTATAATTCCATTAAAACCGATATATGCCATAAATATGGCGATAACCATAACATCGGCCATAGACCATTTACCCGATTTTAAAACAAAGAACCTGATTACCGTGTTCTCACGTGCGTTGTGAAAATTAAAATAATGCCCCAGCGTTGAGATGATTTTCAACAACGGAAAAACAACACTGAAGGTAATCATCAGGATTCCAACGAATTTCATCTTGTAGTCCGAATGGTTAACCATGATCCAGAATACATCGATTATACTTTTACTCTGAAAATACAATACCTGCTCATCAAACTGGATTGGGTGCCCCATCAATACAAAGCTGAGCCGGGATATTTGCGCCTCCATGTCTATCATGGGGGTGGTTACACCGGCGGCAAGCAGCATGATGAGAGACAGGATGAGGAAAAAATACCGTGATGGGCTCAGGGGCCCTTTGCTCAGTCCGGACCAGGCAAAAAGGATTACGGACAGAATAACAAGAAGCGTGCCCTCGGTAAGTATTCGGCTTTCCATGGTAGAAATCTTCTCGTGAAGACTGGTTTTCGCGCTTTGAATCTCGTCTGCGTCATTTTCCCGCAATATGCGTTTTAAACGTGAACTTTCCCGTATATCGAAGGTTTTATCTAAGTATGTATCCAGCCTTTTGTGAAACATCCCCTTGACCTTGTTCATTGTTTTTAAGGCCGTCATTTCCTGGATGAGGGCGTCGGCATATTGGGGAATGCCTTTTTTTATATCTTTCATGTCGACAAAAATATTTATGAAACCCTGCTTTATCCAGCCTTTCACCGTGCCGGCGTTGGACTTTCTGATCTTATTGTCTACTTCATCAATCAACCTGTTTAAAAGAACTTCAATTTCACGTTTTAATGCCCGCTCATTCTTTTTCGATATGTGGATGTTATTTATTTCCTGTACCAGGATCATACTGACCTTTTTTTTCCATTCTCCAACGCTTAACAGGCCGTGTTTCACATGGTTGAGCTCAGCATAATCGGTTTTATATTTCTGGTTAGTAACCGAATGTATAATAAACTGATAACATAAAAAAAACGAAGCAATTATGATCATCAATTGTATGGTGAATTTCAGATGTTTCACGGTGGGTGTTTCTCCTGGTACAATACGCAGAAATATTTCAGTCGTGCCGGAATTCCCGTTAGTAACAAACTTTACTACATATAATACTGTCTACTACCCTGCTTCAAAAGATTCAACTCTTTCCTTGAGCTTTTCCGAAAGATCTGCTATAAGCTGGGAGTTACCCGCTATCTGCTCAGAGCCCGTGGCGTTTGCCTGGGTAAGTTCGTTTATTACCGAGATAGATTTGACAATTTCATTGGCAGCATGTTTTTGTTCGGTCGCCGCTCCGAAGATCTCATCAGAACGGCTTTTTACCGTGATGGATTCATCGTTTACCTTTTTATTTGTTTCAAGCTGTTCCATCATGCTCTTATGAATTACAGTGTTGATCTTGCCGCTTATTGCGGTAATACCCTCTATGATAGATGAAATAGTTTTGACTGTGGTCTGAACACTGCTCATACCGCTTGAAATATATCCCCCGGTTTTTTTGATGAGAGAATCAATCTCTTTAACACTCTCTGATGTCTGGTCTGCCAGCTTTGATATCTCGTCAGCGACAACCGCGAAGCCTCTTCCGGCATCACCGGCCCTGGCTGCCTCTATTGACGCGTTAAGTGAAAGCAGGTTTATCCTGTCTGAGATGTCGTTTATTATCGAAACTATACCGCTCATCTGCGTCGAACTGCTTCCAATGTTATTCATACTTTCAGTCATCTCTTTCATTACATTCTCACCGGTTCTGGCCTCATGGCTAACCTGGTCTGCCAGTAATGTTGTTTCGTCAACATCAGCATCGAGGTTTTTAATGCTTTCAGAGAGCTGGTTTATGGTATCCATCAACAGGTTCATCCGGTCAAGCTGATATTTCGCGCTGTCAGCCACATTTTCAATACCAGCGGATATTTCTTCAACTGTTGCGGTTATCTCTTCAGCCGAAGCGGCCTGGTGCTGCGCGTTTGTTGAAAATGATGATGATACATCTGCCATCTCTCCCGAGGCGCTTGAGAGTTCAAAGGATATCTCTTTTATTGAATTTAAAAGGTTTTTAATGCGCTCATACTGTTCACGGTTATCTGCTTCTTCTTTAAGCTTTACAAGGGTTTTTGTGTTTATTGAAAGAAGCTGATAACTCATAACATAGATAATAAGGGCTACAAAAGCAAAGTTGGCACACATAACCCTGGCTTCATCCGGGGGGAGTATATCCCTGTAGAATGTCGAACCGAATCCAACGGCAATGGTTATTATAAATACAGCGGTTGTCAACCGCCTCCCTGAAAAAAGAGAAGCAAACACGATAAAGATTATTAAATGATAAATACCCCACACTGCACCATTGTCAAACTGTAACTTTCCGAAGAAAGAATAGAGTGTGAATGAAAATATAGCGAAAAGAACAGTAGCATTTGCAGCAATAGTATACATGCCCTGTTTTAAAAAAAAGAGACTTAAAATCATTCCGGTAATCATCGAAACCAGCATGATGTTGAGCAGTGAAAGAAGCGGCCTTTCGGTAAGAATGTTTAAGGTTAAAAGAAGAAGGGGGAGCACTAATGTAAGTATGATGTTTAGATAGAAAAGGGTATGCGCTTTTTGTTTAAGAATGAATTCACTATCTTCGTATGAAGATAAAAAATATTCAGATATATTCATGTTAAGGGACCCCGGTTAACCGTTTTTATACATCTTTTCATTATATTTCATATTTTACTGGTGTCATATTAAAATTTGGGGGATACATAAAAAATTTCACTCTTTCCGGATTATTGGGAATGTAAAACAGTTCTTATTAACCAAAATCTATGAAATAGCAATTTACATAATAATAATTATGCCTGACAGGTCACCCTTGTTCCCATTGTCCCTGTAGAAGATCGTTCATATTGCGTGAACGCTCTTCAAGCCGTTTGGACAGATTCTGTATATCCTCCAGGTTGGGGGGAATCTGGTTACCCGAATCCTGCATTCGCTTCATCCAGTCAACAATCCTTTGCACGAAAGCGGTCAGCTTTTCAGTATACTCAATGACATCCCTGGCAGCCCTGTCTACTTCAACAGTACTTGAATAGAGTATCTTGCTTTCTTCGAACTCCTTGTATGTATTTTCATTCAGCCCTTTCATAAACTGCGAGTTTTCCCTCACAAAAGAGATAGTATCATTAAAATACTCGGCAAGGCTTTCGGTCATTGAGGAGACAGTTTCGATATTGTTCACGGTATTCCTGATTATTCCGGCGATCTCTTTTGATGAATCGATACTCATGGTGGCAAGCTTTGAAATTTCGTCGGCAACCACCGCGAACCCCTTACCCTGCTCGCCCGCCCGGGCAGATTCGATGGCGGCATTGAGGGACAGGAGGTTGGTCTGATCGGCGATTTCGCTGATGGTTTTGGATATCTCTTCTATCTTCTGTGAATTCTTACGCATGTCATTTATTGACATTACCGTATCATTGATATGCTTCTCATTTACCGCGGCTGATTCGAGGGCCTTCTCGGCGTTGCTGCTCTGCTGTGTGCTGTCATTATATATCCCCTCCATCAGCACTGATATCTCTTTTATCTTGGCAAAGTTATCTTCAACAATGGTATACTGCGAATTTGACTTATCCCGGATATCATCAATGCTGCTTGAAATATTGCCCGACAGGTTCACTACTTCAGAAAGCAGCTCTGAATGTTCGTTCACGATATCGGCAATTTCAACAGTTGACGCGGTCAGCTCTTCACTACCCGTCAGAAGCTCACCTGCTGTTTCGTCTACCGTGGACAGTATGCCCCTGGTTTTTTCATTTTCTTCCTGTATTGTGAGACGCTGAATGAAGTCTTTTCGCAGGTAAAACTCAATGGTGTAACACGCGAAAATACCCACGAGGTTTGATGAAATGAAGAAATAAATTGTTATTGATGAAAACAGGAAGATCGTTACCGGTCATGCCGCCAGAGAGACGGCCGTTTACTATTATTTCAACAAGGGCATATCCCAGCCATACCAGAATAGAAGAGGCAACCGCGTACAGTATTCGCATACGGGAAAGGGCGTATATCCACAGAATAACCAGGAACAATCCTGAAAAATAGAAATCATATCCCAGCTCACCCGGATTGGCAATCCCTATCATGGCGTTGATACCGTATCCTACAACAAGCCCGGTTGCCGCAAGAATTACCTGCATGTTATTCTTGAAAAAACGGGTATACGATAGAACGTACACACCGACAAGTAAGGGAACCACGATGGCAAACCGTATAAACCAAACAATATACTTGCTTTCTGGTACAATGATGATATCCAGTACTCCAAAAATACAGTAGAGTACAATGGCAAGTATAAAAGAAATACGAATTATGGGGAGTGATTTTTCATAATAATCTTCAAGGAATTGCTTTTCAACGTCATCTTCAAATCTCAGCTTAAGGGTGGAAAGGGAAAATTTTTGTTTCATATTATTTGTTCCCGATATCAATTGTCGATCTTGCAATTATGAAGCTTCCGTGAGCCCCTGAGGTGCAGAACATCTCCCTTTATAAGTTTCCAGCTGTTTCCGTCAATACTGTACACGTCAACAATGTAGGTGCCCTTTTCAAGAGTAACATGGTATCGGCCTCTTTTATCTGTTGCGGTAAGAACCGGATCTCCAGTTGCCTTATAATCATCCCTGTCACGACTGCGTCCCCGTCCTTTCACCTGCTTTGCCGGCTTGAAGCTCAGGTAACAGGGATATGCCGACTTATCCCGCATGTTTTTCAGCCATACCTTCCCCTTCACATTGCCGTCATCCTGGTAGGTGCCTAAAGCCTTTTTGGCATCACTGCTGTCTTTTGCCGGCGGTGGTGTTTTGGACACGGCCGATTGCGGGTAACGAAGCGACTTCAGCATCTCCATCATTGTATCGCCCCCCTTACGGCTGATCTTCACCATCAGCACACGAATTCCGATGTTCCCCTTTACAACAAAATGATAACCGTAATAGGTTCTCTTCTTCTTTTTATGCCGGTACTGATGCACCCATGCTGTCTTGTCTCCAATGGTTTTTTTACCCAGGTCTTTTTTTAAACGGATGTCCCAGTTATCACTTTTTGATTTATTAATAAGGTGTTCTGAAAAGCCTTTCAGCGTTTCTCCATGGGGAAGCTTTATAATGCTGAGTTCAAGCCAGCCGTTACCAGCTTTATAAAGTTTTACTCCTCCGTCTTTAACAGGTTTTTCAGGACCCCAGTCAGATGGATAGACAAAGGATATTTTACCTTTTGATGATTTCCAGGTTTTCTGCTCCGCCTCCCCGGATGATCCGAAACTTAAAGTGGTTTTTGCAAATCCTGTTCCACTCATCAACAATACCAGGAGCGTGGCTAATACAGTACGCATAATTATCCTCCTTTTATAATTGGCGTGGGTATTTTTAAGCAATTGTGAGTTGTATTTTGTAATACCTTATTACCATATTTCAACATATGTCAATTCAATTAAAAAGTTCTTAAACTCAATACACTTGATTATATCGTATCAATACATATCATTAAAACTTCAACATGGCTGGCGGACGGGGTCACACCAGGAGTACAGGGTAAACGGGGAACATGAAAAACTCATGAAATGAAATAACTTAAAAAATCCCATGGAGGCTTACTGTTGCCCCCATGGGTTTTCGCTAATCCCTCTTTTTATTAAATTTCTTAATTATCCGGGATAATTGTTTCTCCCGGTTCTTACGTTCAAGACGGCCTTTCTCACTCACCCTGCTTTCCAGGTAGTTCAGTTCTGCACGCATATTAAGGTAATTCTGGTAGCGTTTAGGATCAAGGCCTCCTTCAGCCAAAAGCTCTTCGACCCGGCATCCCGGTTCACCCTGGTGGGTGCAATCCCTGAAGCGACAGTTTTTGGCAGCCTCGTAAATCTCGCTGAATGTGTTTTCCAGCCCTTCTTCGCTTCCCCAGAGCTGCAGTTCCCGCATGCCCGGTGTATCAATCACCATGGCGCCCCCCTCGAGGAAAAAGAGCTCCTTATGGGTGGTTGTGTGCCGGCCCCTGCGATCACTGTCTCTCTGCGAACCCGTAGCCTGAACGTCCTCCCCCATCAGTTTGTTTATGAGTGCTGACTTCCCTACCCCTGATGGGCCGGCAAAAGCAACGGTGCTGCCTGTGCCAAAGCTCATACCCAGCTCACCTGTACCCTCACCATCAAGGGCGCTTACCAGGTATACGGGAATATCACCGCCAACAGACCTGGCCTGGAGAAACGCCTCTTGCCGTTGTGTGCACAAGTCTACCTTGTTCAGCACCATCACCGGTTTAGCACCCCCGTCCCTTGCCATGGCGAGGTAGCGTTCGATACCCCGAAGGTTGAAATTTCGACCCCCATCAAGGCCGCATACAATACAGAGATAATCGATATTGGCGGCCACTACCTGTTCTTCGGTTTCATTCCCGGCTGCTTTACGTGAAAAAGCACTTCTGCGTGGCAGCACCTTCTCAATCATTGCGGTAGTATCAACTATTCGCAGTGCCACCCAGTCGCCAACCGTGGGATAATCAGACTTATTCACCGCCGTATAATGAAAATGACCTGAGACTTCAGCCTGCAATTGGCCCTCTTCGCAATATACACGGTACAGTTGCCTGGTTTCTTTTACCACGCGACCCGGCTTAAGACCCTGTACTTTTAAATATTCAAAACTCTTCTCAAGGAATTTGTTCCATCCAAGTGTATGTAATTTCATCATCCATCTCCTGCTGAGGTATCTTTTTTTCGGACATACTTGTCTTCGTCAGTGCAAATCAATGCACGAGATGACATGTCATGAATCATTATTCATGTCCGATAATTGAAACTGATAATTATGGGTTGTCCTGTTCTACGGAAAGAAGAACCAAACGAAATCTGTCCGGGGTTGGAATTATATTCTAGTGGGAAAAAACCTTTCTACTCAGAATTCAATCCCTGGAACAGGAACATCATTCTCACAAGATCCAGCATAAAAACTCCTGAATGAAATTAAATTGTGATTACCTTGTAGATTGTAATAGTGAATATGTCAAGATAAAATGGTACGTTTGAATTATATTAAACCTCCTGTGACTCTCAAGTAAAGAACCATTCAAACCATATAACTTAATTCTCTTCATCGATACACAATTGGTTTCACGCAGAGTCGCGGAGACGCTGAGGAAGGGTACGGAATTCTCCGCGTTCCCCGCGCCTCCGCGTGATACTATTATTATCAATTTTCAGGATTTCAAATATTTCATACTTCACTTTTCAACCGATCCTGATCACACATCATCTGCCTTCATCTGCGTTTAATGAAATTTATGGGAACGCAATTTCACTGTTTTATATTACAAATAACAGTTGAATATTCCCGGGAATTCAGGAAGAGTGAGACAAGTTAACAGCTATGTATGAAACAAACTTCAGGATACAAGAAAATGGAAAAAAAGACCCCCGAATCAATACATTCAAGGCATGAATACAAACGCAAGTTCAGCCTTTCCGAACTGTACAGGACATACCTCTACGCACCACGGGCAATTGCCAAATTGATAGGTAACAAAATAAACGGGCTGGTAAAGAACCAGTTCATTGAGCGCCTGCACCTGGCCGTCACCGAGGTGAACGGCTGTGCAGCCTGTTCGTATGCCCATACCAGGATGGCCCTGAACAAAGGCATGAGCAATGAAGAGATTACCGCAATTTTAAATGGCGATGATACGGTCATCAAGCCGGAGGAGGCAAAAGCCATCATGTTTGCCCAGCACTTCGCTGACACCAGGGGGTATCCCGACAGGGAAACTTACGACGAAATCGTACGAGAATACGGTGCTGAAAAAGCGGAAATCATTCTTTCGGCTGTGCAGCTGATGATGGTGGGGAACATGTACGGTATACCCTATAGCGCGTTTATCTCGCGTATAAAAGGGAAACCTTATACCGACAGTTCAATTGTTTATGAAGTCTGGATGCTGACAGGCGGGGCGCTGTGTTTTCCGGTTTCACTTGTTCATTCGCTGTTGCGGTGGGTGATGGGCAGGTCGAACCAGCCAGCATCTCTTCTTAAGTAGTAATCATATACGAGCATAATGTCCGGTTAATAAATGCGGAACACTTATATCTTCATTTATTTCATCCCAGTGAAGACCAATCCCACCACCGCTTATTTCGTATTTCTTTCGCTGGTCTTCAGAGGCATTACGCAATCTTGGAAAATATGCCAGTGGAATCGCAAGCTGCCGCCCGTCAGTAAGGAGTATCCACATATTATCTTCATCAAACCAGACTTCCCTTGCCCGAGATTCAAGAGCCAAAGTACTCATTCCATTTCTCCATAATTAATTCTTTGTGTTCTTCGATTACGTCCTCCAATGCGTTTAGTTCCTTTGGAGACATTCCCCATGAGGAACACAGTTTCACCTCATCAAAAAATACCCGGAATTTTGCGATATTTCAATCTTTTCTTACATGAATATAGCCAGGGTGAAGAAAATATAAATAATCCTGCCAGTTTACAATTCGTAATTGGCTTTTATGTTTTAAATACCAAACTCCATATTTGAATTATCCGGAGATACACCCGATGAGTGAAGTGAACAGGTGCGTAAATACTATTATCGTGTATAGTTTTATCAGTAAATACTTTCCCCATATTACCATTGGATATAGAGAATAAAGAATACAAATTTTTAAACATAATACAGGTGTAAATATGCATAACAACATAGCAGCGATGATCATCAAGAAGAAGCCGGCAACTGTTAAGGTATCATTAATGTTACTGCTGGCAGGTATTGTTATCGGGGTGATAAACAGTATTTATATCGCGTTTAGTAATTCTTTTCTTTTGCCACTGCCATTTCTGGTGTTATCTTCATTCTTTATCCTGAAGCAGCTTTTACTTGTCAATATTATCCGAAAGGGATACGTAACTGGCAGGTTAATCCTTGCCGTGTTAACCGCATTTGGATTATTTTATTCTTTAACTATCAATGAATCTATGGGGGCAGTGTTCTGGATTATAGGTGTGGCGGATATTGCCGCAATTGTACTTTTATATGTAAAACAATCCAGCCAGTGGTTTGTAAAGATTTCGAATTCGAAAAGAAGGTAAGCTGTTTTGAAATCCTTTCTTAAGATAATCGTTATACCTGTTGCGATGCTATCGTTATTTCTAACGTATGGATGTTTATTTAATGATTCAGACCAGACTGACCGATGCGCGGATGAATGCGAAGCAATATATGACATCTATTCTGAAAATTGCAGCGATTTATACCTGGGAGTTGACCCTTACATGTATCTTGAATGTATGGATGAAGTGAGTGATAATTATAATGGATGCATGGATACATGCTACGGCCCGTTTTACTTTTATTAAAGTTAATTCTTATTCTGCAATTTATATATCTTCGATATCAATTCAGCTTTTGAGTTAACGTTCAGCTTCGCATATATATTATCAAGATGCCGTTTCACTGTGTTGACTGATATATCTAATTCAATGGCTATCTCTTTATTCTTCATGCCCCTGTCAACAAGGGCAAGAACGTCCATTTCCCTTTCTGTCAGATACTGTGCCACAAGGGATGAAACTGCTGAAGGCAGGTCGTCCTGAAGGAATAATATATTCTGCTGTAAATTCGAACCAGGGAAAGGGCAGTACTTCGCGGTAAGTATGTCATTCTTGATCAATCCATACCTGCCCCTGACTTCAACCTCATGCCGCATGAGGTTTTTTAAATCCTGATGAAGATCAGGACTGTTAAGATTTCGCTGTGAAATCTCCCTGGCAGCCGCATTAACATATTGTATTGTATATTCAGAATCAGTTATAATAATGCCCTGGGGGATATGATCTATAGCATTACAAAACATGCTTCGACTATCCTGGCTTTCCTGGCAGCCAGTTGAGTTAGCGATTGCCATACTCAAAAATTTACTGAGGATGGACACAACCTTGAGATCGGCTTCAGTAAAGGGTCCCTCCCTGGTATCACGGCCAAAGTTTAAAGTACCAATGACGTCATTACCATATACAATGGGTGACTGCATTGCAAAATCAATAGATGCGGTTCCAACTACATCATACACAGGATGATCCCGCCACCCTGACAATCCGAGAAGCAGCTGAGACAGGTTTGGCGTTTTCTGCCTTTGAATCCATCTCATGAGAGGATCAATATCACGACCGCTTTTTTCGTAATAGGTTAAGAAATCCAGGTCAACCCCCCTTGCACCAATGCGCCGGGGTTCCTTTTTATCTGGTTTCATCAGGTATATGGCAGTGGCATGGGCAGGAATAAGATGCGAAATAGAGTTTAGATATTCACTTTCAAGTTCTTCAAAATCAGATACATTTGATATAGAAAATATGACCTCCTCGAGAGAGGACAAAGTTTCAAAATCCTTATATATATCAAAGTTATCTTTCATTTTCAAACTTAAAGAATATGCTGCTATTCCATACCAATTATTATACCACCAGTACAGAATAGCAGCAACTTTATATTTGCTTCAACTGCTATTTCTTAATGAAATCCATAATCAAAAAAAATGGATATAGCAATATGAAAAGAAAAACCCCGGGCCTGAGTGCTAAAAAAACCATCTTAGCCAACTCCCTTGGAGTAATATACATCTTTGATGGCCATGCACCCATTAATTGTCCGGTTATTTCTAATGTTCTTCCTTTTCTACCCACCTTGGAAATCGTCATCATGGGTTGTCCCTTGTCTGATATAACGTTCGACTTCATAACATCACCTGTCAATAATTATTTATCCCACCATTTTTTCTTCATCTTCATATCCTCAGCTATAACCTGAACTGCATTATAACCACATGCACCACCAACACTGCCGCTTGGATGAGTACTGGCACCACACATGTACAGATTTTCAAATGGAGTATGATAGGGTTTGTGTTCCACAAATGGCCTCATAACCGTCAACTGATCCTGGCTCATTTCAATATGATTGAAACCACCATTGGTCATGGATGTCCAAAGGCGTTCTGTATCCAGGGGTGACATGACATGACGTTTCAATAGCGCTTTGTCAAAATTTGTAACATATTTACTCCAGACCTCCATGCAGCGGTCAGCATATTTTTCTTTTACAGCATCCCAGGCCTGTGGCCCGCCTTCACGAAGATTATAAGGAACATACTGCCATGCAACAGCAGTACCTTTTCCATCAGGAGCCTGTGTTGGATCAACATTAGATGGATACGCGGTAAACATGCGGGGGTAATCGGGCAATTCACGTTTGCTGATATCAGCAAAGTCATCATAAAGCTCCTGGGGGCTGTCCACTAATAACACACCCAGGCACTTATTAATATCAGGATTAAACTCGGCACATTTCCAGTTGAGAGGCTCATCCAGGGCAAGATGTGTGTGAAAAAGGATTGCTTCTTCTGCCCTGCACCGCTTAACAGATTTTACAAAGTTTTCTTCAAGGTTTTCCTCACCAATCAGGTCCATAAAGGTCTGCTTAGGATCCAGGTTGGTTAGAATCATTTTTTTAGCCTTGTAAATTGTGCCATCCTCAAGCTCTACACCAACAGCACGATTCTTTTCGGTAAGAATTCGTTTTACATGGGAATTTGTTTTCACAGTTCCGCCATGGTCTTCAAGACAATTAACAAATGCTTTTGCAAGATTTCCTGATCCACCCTTGCAGATTGCCCAGCCGTGTGGTTCATGAGTTTCTCCCAGCATCATGGGGACAAAGACTCCAAAACCATAGGTATCCGGGGATCCTCCAAACTCCTTAATAAATGCCATGAGTGTTGATTTTAATTCATTTGATTCGAAAAGTTCTTCAATAATATTCTTGGTGCTTGAAAGCTGCATCTTCAGCATATTGAGTCCTTCAACACTTCCTTCCATGGCCATTGCGGCAACTGATGTGGGCTGTGGCGGGTTGAAAAACCATGGTGAGATCATGTTATCAACAATAACCTGGAAATAGGATGCAAGTTCTCTATACGTCTTCGCGTCCTTTTCTGAAAAACGGGCTATTTCCCTGCAGGTTTTATCCAGGTCCCTGTATAGGATCAGGCATTTACCATCAGAAAAAACACCGCCCACCTGCGCGTCCGGCCATACGTATTCAGCACCATACTTCTTTAATTCAAGATCCTTGTATACCGGCCCCATGTGAAGAATGCCGTGAAACACTGAAGCAAGATTATGCGTAAAACCCGGCAGGGTGGCCTCCTCGCTCCAAACGCCACCTCCCGCTTTACCCAGGCGCTCCAGAACCAGCACCTTCTCGCCGGCTTTCTGGAGATAACACCCCGCTGTAAGGCCATTATGACCACCACCAACAACTATAACATCATATTCTTCAGACATTGTATCCTCCTGTAATCAGGTTATTTGCTAACTTCATTAAACCGGAAAATACAACACCTGGATATATTAATCATCACCCATTTGGGTGATGGGTGAAAAAACGGTGATTAATGCATAAATTCGGTTACTGTGTATTGTATTGTTGCTTGACCGGAAAAATACATATCTCTAATATGAAAATCAAGATTTGATTTTCACGATGTATATTATTATATTAGAGAAAGATATATGAAATTTGAATGGGATCAGCATAAAGCTGAAAAAAATGTTAAGAAGCATAATATATCTTTCGAAAATGCTGCTTTTGTTTTTGCAGATAAAGATGCGTTAACAATTTTCGATGAAGATCATTCAGATTTAGAAGATAGGTGGATTACGCTTGGGCAAATACCAATTGGTTCTGTAATACTGGTTGTGCATACCTATCGAAAAACAAATAGAGAAGAAGTAATCAGAATAATTTCAGCAAGGACTGCTACGAAAAGCGAATTAAAACAATACTTGAATGCAAAATAAATATAGTAAGGGTATATATGATGGAAAAAGAATACGATTTCTCACAAGCCGAAAAGGGAA
>CAZAOK010000057.1:0-24213 GCA_964486725.1 uncultured Leptospiraceae bacterium | reverse complement strand
ATTGAATGGGGCGAGAACATCATCATCGACAGTTTCACCTACCTGTACTCGGGAAAGCATATCAAGTTTGGCAACAATATTCATGTAAGCAGCTTCGTGTTTCTAAACGGCGGTGGCGGCCTGGATATTGGTGATTACGCGGGATTTTCACAGGGATGCAAGGTGTACTCAAGCACCGATGACTTCAAAGACCATGGATTTGGCAATCCAACCATACCGGAAAAGTACAGAAATCCAATCAGGAAACCGGTAGCTATCGGCAGGTTTGCTGTTATCGGGGCGAATGCCATAATACTGCCGGGCGTAACCATCGGGGAAGGCGCCACGGTGGGTGCCAATACCGTGGTATCACGAAACCTTGATCCATGGGGTATATATATTGGGAATAATAAATTCGGAGAAAGGGACAAAGAGGCGGTGCTGGATAATTACCGAAAATATCTTATGGAGATGGAACTTAACAGGTAAACTGCCAGTCATGCCTTTCGGTCAACCTCCTCCACCAACTTTTGAATGAGTTCCCTGCAGTATTGACAGCAGAAGGAAAAAGCTTTTCATCTTTTATTATTCAATTGACAAAATTCTCATTACTGTTATAATAACTATAAACAAACATGATCGTATCAAACCATGGAAGAATATTGTTGATGAAAAAACCGGGGATATTTCTGTTAATATTACTGTGCATCCCTTTTTACTCCTTAAACACTGTACATGGTGCTTACAGTGTAACGAATAACCTTCAATCAGAAAATATTACTTCTAATCTTGAATATATATATTTTCCAGGTAACGCTGTTACATTCAACGAGATAGTTCAAAGTACCAGCAACTGGAAAAAAGTTAAGAGTGATTTTTTCAATGCAGGTTATACCTCACGCACATACTGGTTCAGGCTTCCAATCAAACATTCTTCCAGGAACAACGCAAGAGTTCTACTTGAGATTGACCGGCCGGTACTTGATAAAATTGACATGTATATTCCAGTGGATACACGCAACTGGAATATAATTAATACTGGAGACAGAAGACCCTTCGGAAGCAGGAGTATTAAAACCAGGACATTCGTATTCGCTGTAGATATTACAGAAAAAACCCGTACAATTTATTTTCGCATTTCAACCAGGGGCAGGCTTAATTTCAATCTGTTTGTGCATTCTCAGGAAGCTTTGATTAAAGAACATATATCAGTCAATTCATTACTATCTATTTTTTACGGCATTTTATTCTTTATTGGGCTCTACCATCTGATTATATTTCTGTCCTCAAGGGAAAGCGGACCTGAATACCTGTATTTCAGCCTGTTTTCCCTGGGCTCCATGTTTTTTCTTGCGAGCATAAATGGTTCAGCCTTCCAGTATTTATGGCCGTCCTCTCCCTGGTTCGCAAATCGTTCAGATCCCACTTTCGGCTTTTTAATGCTTAGTTTAGCAGCCATGTTTTTTAATTCATTTCTCAGGAAAAAAGAAACTTCGTCAAAAATAATTCAAATACTATTTACCGCATTCTCAGCAATATCTGCCTTAATGATAATAATACATTTTTTCCTTGATTTCACACTCTCGGTTACGATCTTAAACATTTTTCTTATTGTTCTTTCCATCGGAACCCTTGCAATAACCGTATTTTACGCCGTCCACAGAAACACAAATGCGAAATACCTGCTTGCAGGTTTCCTGCCAATCTTTATCATGGTTCCCATACAGGTTCTGTCATCATACGGCATTCTGTCGTCTTTCTTCTTAACAGAATGGAAAGTTGAAATAGCCTTCATGTGGCTTATGCTGACTTCATCCCTTGGGTTGTCCAATACCATAAATATGCTTAACAGGAAACTTAATATTTCTCAGGAACAATTAAAAAATTACAATATGGATCTCCTTGAAAAGAACAGAGAACTCAATGCCACCATGGAAGAGCTGGAGGCCACCAACGAGGAGTTCGAGGTCCAGAACGAGGAGCTTCTCAGGGCATACTGGGATCTCGAACAGAACGAGCTTCGATACCGCAGCATTGTTGAAGACCAGACCGAGTTTATCGTACGATGGGAACCCGGTGGTATCATCACCTATGCCAACAGGGCCTATTGCGATGAATTCGGAACAAGCATTGAAACCATAAAAGGGCAAAGCTACTTCCAGTTTATCCCCAAAGACGCCCACGACCAGGTTCAGGAAAAAATCAACTCGATGTCCCCCGAAAATCCGGTACTGACCGACGAACACAGGGTTATACGAAAAGACGGTACTACAGGATGGCAGCAATGGATTGACCGGGCTTTTTTTGACGAGGATGGCAAACCTGTTGGATACCAGTCGGTGGGGCGGGACATAACGGAAAAGAAGGAAACCGAGATAATGCTCAGGCGTCTTGCCACCACCGTTGAACAGGCCGCCGAAGATATCATCATCACTGATACCGACAGCATCATCCAGTATGTAAACCCGGCATTTGAACAAATCACCGGCTACAGCAGCCAGGAAGCAATAGGAAACACCCCTGCCCTTTTAAAAAGCGGCATACATCCAGACTCATTTTATCGTGAATTATGGAATACTATATCATCCGGGAACATCTGGTATGGCCGCATAATAAACAGGAAAAAGGACGGCACACTAATACATGAAGATTCAGTCATATCACCCATAAAAGACGCTGATGGCACAATCATCAATTACGCAGCTATTAAACGCGACATTACCCAACAGGTTCATCTTGAAGAACAGCTGCTCCAGGCACAGAAAATGGAAGCCATAGGCACCCTGGTGGGGGGGCTTGCCCATGATTTCAACAATATACTGGGTGGAATCATCGGCAGCGTGGAAATCCTGGATATCCTGCTGAAAGAACAAGACCTCAAAGGGGTTGATGAAGTCTGGACCTATATTAATATAATCCGGAATTCATCAGACCGTGCCGTTGAAATGATCAAGCAGTTACTATCACTGTCCAGGCGCCAGAAGATGGAGAAAAAACACTTTGACGTGAATGAATCGCTGCAACATGTACTCACCATCTGCAAAAACAGTTTCCCCAAAAGTGTGTTACTTGATTTCAATTTTTCTGAAGAACCATGTTTCATATACGCAGACCAGACCAGGATCGAGCAGGTGATTCTCAACCTGTGCGTAAACGCGTCACAGGCAATGACCATAATGAGAGAAGAAGGCGAGGGAGGCACTCTTTCAGTTTCACTCAGGGTTGCGAACAGAAAAGCAGCTGAAGATGACAAGTTACCCTTCGCCTGTATAACCGTTACCGATGATGGTATTGGCATGAATGATGATGTAAAGGCACATATGTTCGAGCCTTTCTTTACCACCAAGGAAAAAGAGATGGGAACAGGACTTGGACTTTCCATGGTCTATAACATAGTTAAACAGCATCAGGGTATAATTGATGTTGAATCAACACCCGGCCGGGGAACCTCTATAGAGCTTCTCCTCCCGTTAGCTGGTAATACGGATAATCAAAAAAATGCCGAAAAAACACCCATGGCAATTCATAGTGGTTCAGGTGTCGTTCTTGTTGTAGATGACGAAAAACCAATTCGAAAAATCGCCTGTGGTATTCTTGAAAACGCGGGATACAGGGTACTTACTGCTGAAAATGGAGATGAAGCCATCCAGGTATATTCGATTCACCAGGACACCATAGATATTGTACTGCTTGACATGTCCATGCCGGTTATGTCAGGCCTTGATGTATATACAGCGTTACAGAAGATCAATCCATCCATCAAAGTACTTGTCACATCCGGTTTCGGCCTTGACATAAAGGTTCAGAAAGTACTTGATCTGGGGGCAAACGGATTTATTTCCAAGCCGTTTAGCACTGATAAATTGACAGCAAAGATTTTGCAAGTTATTGAATCTTGAATCTATCGAAAAAGATGATATAGTTATACACAAAGCAGAGGTATTAATGGAACTGAGCACCCTTGAAAGAATATACAATAAGAATAAAAAACCCGGCACAATACGACTGATTGCCGTGTATGGCAGCTTTTTTATTATCATAGCCGCGTTAAGCATAACCGCTTTCCATTTTAACAGAAAGCAGATGCATTATGGAATACGAATAAATCTTGCCGGCCGACAAAGAATGTTAACCCAGAAAATCACCAAAGACCTTTTGTTATACCGCTACAACATTTCCACGGTAAAGCAAATAATATCAAGTATGGATATATTCGAATCAACACTGACAGCCCTCACTTACGGGGGCGAAACAATAGTCAATTCGCAGACCAATGAGTTTGGCACACTTCCCATGACAAACAATCCTGATATTAAGACGCGGCTTGTGCACACCATTACAGCATGGCAAGAATATAGAATGCATGTTGAGAAGTTCCTGGATTCCCGAAGTCCTGACGCGTTAAAGTATGTGCTAAGCAATAATGAACTGCTTCTTGAAAGGGTCAACCAGGTTGCCTACCAACTCCAGTTTGAGTCAGAACGAAACAGCATGATAATCAGGATACTTGTTTTCACAACGGTACTGATTATCATCGGCTTTATAAGCTTTAATCTTCTATTAAGCATACGCAAGCTGAATAAGGCGAGAAGTGAACTTGAAGAACTGGAAAAATTACTTCCCATATGCAGTAATTGCAAAAAGATCCGCGAGGATGACTCGGACCCCGAAGATCCATCATCATGGGTACAGGTAGAGCAATATCTTGCCACCCATAAAGATATATCATTTTCACATGGCCTCTGCCCTGATTGTGTCGGAAAACTCTACCCGGAAATCGCAAACAGGTTGAAGAAGAAGTAAATTCTTAAACACCATACTTACCCTCTAACAGATTCCACTATATCATTTCAATCTTTTCCATGAATTTACAACAGAGCTTTGCTGCAATATAATAGCACACTCAAGCTAAAATAAATATAACCACAAATACTCTAAGGAGGTTCTTACAATGATATCGGCACAGACTATTCATAACATTGCAGTCGAAATGGAAAGGAAGGGTATTGATTTTTACCAGCAACTGAAAGATGGCTCTAATGATGCAATTATTGATGATATAATTGGCGATGAAAAAGAGCACATACAGATATTTCATGATCTTTTCAATGAAACAACCGGTGTACACAAGGGAGAATCATACCCGCATTTCTACATGGACGAAGATATGCTGATTGAAGCATATGCTAATACAGAAATCTTTGGATCTACTGATCCGAACAAAGTACAGGGGAAAAGTTCATTTGATGTTGCGGTAATGATGGAAAAGGAATCCATTCTCTTCTACTCACAACTGCAGGACATGTTTGGAGATGACCCTGGTTACAAGAAAGAAATTGAAATACTGGACAAGTTGAAAAAAGAGGAAGCCAGACATTTGAAGAAATTCACCGAACTCAGGAACAGGATGGGGGATGTGTGATCACATATTCCATTAATGAATAATCACGTATATCATGGATTGACCACTGTGGACATTAGCATATAGTGTAATATCACAATACAGTTTATACCTGTCATAAAACGATATAAAAAAGAACCAGGAGGAATATAATGAATGTCTTTATTTGCCAGATGTGTGGTCATATTGAGTTCAAAAATGTACCGGATAACTGTCCCGTATGTGGAGCACCCAGGGATCAGTTTATTCAGAACGATAATATCTTCAAGGAATCACAGGAAAAAAGTCCCGAAGCTGAATCTAAACATATTCCGGCAATAGAGGTGAATAAAACCTGTGGTTTAATTCCGGAAGAAAACTGTACTGATGTCATAGTAAGGATTGGCAGCACCCTGCATCCCATGAAAGAAGATCATTACATACAATTTATAGACTGTTACGTTGACAGCAAGTATGTGGGACAGGCCAAGCTGACACCATGGACTAATCCTGCCACATGCTTCCATTTAAAAGCCGAGGGAAGCGTGGTTACCATAGTAGAGAATTGTAATATACATGGTTACTGGATGGCAGAAGAAAGAATGTAACCATTTATCAATAATTTTGCGTCCGGGAGATCAATAACAATGAGTATAAATATGAATAAAGTTATTAAAAAAGCAGTCCTGTTGTCTTTTGTTATGTTTTTTACTATCAGCCTGGCCGCCTGTGGCCAGTCACCACAGGCGGTGACGCACATGGTTGACACGGATAATAACCCGGTTGGCAAGGTAGTATTAACAGAGACAGAGGATGGTGTTTCGTTTTTCATTTCATTGAAAAACATGCCGCCGGGGATTCACGCCTTTCATGTGCATGAAAACGGCAGTTTCGAGTTACCCGATTTCAAGAAAGCCGGAGGACATTTTAATCCTTTCAACAGGGAACATGGACTGAACAATCCAAAAGGTGCTCATGCCGGTGACCTTCCCAATATATGGGTGAAAGATGACGGCACATGTGAAGATCTCATTATTACCGACGCGGTGACCTTTGAAAAAGGCAAAAAGAATTCTCTTCTGAAAGAAGGAGGCACCTCCATAATAATTCACATGGGGGCTGACGATCATAAGACCAACCCCGCAGGTAACGCCGGGAAACGGATCGCTGGTGGGATAATTGAAGAGATATAGATAAAGAGGGAACAATGAGAACCACAGTACAAAACATGTCGGAGCAAGCTCTCTTATTTCGCAACAGGCAGAATACAAGTAACCCTCGCATTCGAATTCATGGCTCGTTGATAAATACGAATACACCAATGCTGTCCCTGGACCTATCATCAGGGAAAATACATGCATCCCCTGCGTGGAGCATGCTGACAGGTTATAAAAAACAGGGCTGCTACATGGAACCAGAACAGTTATACTCCCTGCTTCCAAAAAAGGATCTTGCCGGTTTTGTACATTTTATGAAGTCAATGGCATTAGGACATGGACATGATGACAATCATTTTGAATGCCACATCAGAAATAATGATGATGTATTCATACCGGTAACAATGACGCCCCTCATCTTTGAGCATGGTGTTGATGGAAACCTGGCATCAGTCATTTTATTATGTGAACCGGTTGCAACACCAGGTTTTGTCATCTCAGACGATAACGAAGTTGCAGGTGAATGGAGTATCATGTTTTCTGTTGATGATGAGGGAACTATCTACCCTGTAAAATTCTGGCTGTCAAAAAAATACCAGGAAATGGCAGGATTAGATCACCTGCAAAAAACTATCACCATTGAAGACTGGCTTCAACTAATAGCAAAAGAAGACCGAAAGAAGATGAAATGTCATATGCTGCCATTAATGGCCATTGATAATTCACCTGGTATGATCACGTATGAAATGAATAACAGGGATAGTGATTCTAAACGGGTTTTCAGTATGGCAACAGCCATTGTAGACGAACGCCATGGAAACATACACGTTAAGGCTGTAGACTGGTTTTACCTGGATTAAACTCATCCGACTGTAATGAAATGAAGAATTACATGATATAATTCTATCTCGTGCCGGATTTTTCAAGGTACACCTTGTAAATCCGGCACGAACCACACCCCCTGCTCATCTAAAATTCCCATATATATGAACAGGGTTTTTTCATTAAATAGCAAAAACATATCTTGACAAACCTCCAGTTTCAAAGGATATATTATTATTTACTTTTATTGACCACATTTGTATCCGTGGCAAACGGAGGATGACATGTCACCTGCCAATACCAGAGACATCAGAGTCTTCATAGTAGATGATCATCCTATAGTACGACAGGGATTAAAGATGATTATTGAGGAAGAAGAGAATATGGTTGTCTGCGGCGAATCTGGTAATGCCAACGACGCAATTCGCCTAATCGGTGACGCCAAACCCAATATCGTGCTTGTTGACATAAGCCTGGAAGGGACCGCGAGCGGAATCGACCTGGTTACATCCCTGAAGAAGCGATATCCCTCCATTCCAACACTGATAATCTCTATGCACGATGATACCCTTTATGCTGAACGCTCAATCCTTGCCGGTGCCCGTGGTTATGTAATGAAAAACCAGGTTGAAGATGTGATAGTTACGGCTATCAATACGGTATTAAGTGGTGAGTTGTACCTGAAGCCGAATACTTCATTGAGAATCGTTTCCCGGCTTTTACATGGCTCAGGGGAAGAAAAGCAGACATCGGTTGACGGCCTCACTGACAGGGAATTTGACATATTTCGTCTTCTGGGACAGGGGCTTGGCACCAGGAAAATAGCAAACAAGCTGAACATAAGTGTGAACACCGTCGAAACACACCGCAGGAATATCAAGAAGAAGCTTGAACTCACAGACTCCGATGAACTTATCATGTATGCTATACGCTGGGGAATGGAATCAAGTAAATAAAATACATCTCCGTACGCTCATACACGCTCTAACACAAAACGTGATGAGTTCTCACCGTTTCCACTAGTGAAAATACATGGTATCCGGTAATTGCAATTACCATAAAATATACTATACACTGCTTAATTGGGATATTTTCTTTTTTCCGAATATACTGTTTGCAGCCGGAGGCCACATGAACCATGACCATAACGCCCATCACCGCATGATGATCAGGGATTTTCGTAAAAGGTTTTTTATATCACTTGTCATCAGCATACCAATAATAATTCTTTCTCCCATGATCCAGGGGATTCTGAAGTTTTCATTCAGCTTTACTGGAAGCAGCTACGTATTGTTTGCCCTTTCCACGGGCATTTATTTCTATGGCGGTTGGCCCTTTCTGAGCGGATTCACAGGAGAGCTGAAAAAACGGCAACCCGGCATGATGACACTTATCGCCCTTGCAATCAGCGTGGCCTTTATATACAGCAGCGCCGTGGTATTCGGTTTTGAAGGAAGATTCTTCTTTTGGGAGCTTGCCACCCTGATTGATGTAATGCTTCTTGGTCACTGGATAGAAATGCGATCTGTTCTGGGGGCGTCAAAAGCGCTTGATACACTGGCATCTCTCATGCCAGACGAGGCACATCTTAAAACAGGCGAAGGCACCAGGGAGATAAAAACAACAGAGATTGAGAAAGGGAACATCCTCCTGGTAAAGCCCGGAGAGAAAATTCCCGCTGACGGGGTTATTCGCAATGGAAGCACTTCAATTGACGAATCAATGTTGACCGGCGAATCCGTGCCGGTTGAAAAAGCTGAAAACAGCCAGGTTGTTGCGGGCTCGGTAAATGGCGACGGCTCTATCGAGGTGGAAGTGACGAAGGTGGGTGAGGACTCCTACCTGAACAAGGTTATCCACATGGTACAGCGGGCGCAGCAGTCGAAGTCCCGTACCCAGCATTTTGCCGACCGTGCTGCCATGTGGCTGACCATCATTGCCATTACCGCCGGTGCTGTTACACTTGTATCATGGCTTGCTGCCGGCAGGGAACTGGTGTTTGCCATTGAGAGAATGGCAACCGTCATGATCATCACATGTCCACATGCCCTTGGCCTTGCCATTCCACTGGTAGCAGCGGTTTCAACATCTCTTTCAGCGAAGAATGGACTTTTAATAAGGAACCGTACGGCATTTGAGAACTCACGTTTTATCAGTGTCGTAGTGTTTGACAAGACAGGCACACTTACTACCGGGTCTTTTGGAGTAACCGGTGTATACCCCCTGCAGGAATCATATGATGAGGCCACTGTTCTCCAGCTTGCCGCATCACTTGAACAAAACTCAGGCCATCCAATTGCCAGGGGCATAATAGAAGAATCAAAAAAGCGAGATCTTTCCATATCAGATCCTGAAGATTTTACCGCCATAAAGGGTAAAGGTGTAAGCGGTAGCCTGAATGGAAAAACAATGCTGGTGGCAAGCCCTGGCTATCTTGAGGAGCACAACATTGATATACCCGAAATACCATCAGGGATTGCCGCAACAACAGTGTACCTGCTTGAAGATGATACGCCAATTGGTGCTATTAGCCTTTCAGACACTATTCGTGAAGAATCCCGTGAAGCCATACGTCAGCTTCAGGATGAAGGAATACTCTGCTACATGCTCACCGGAGACAACGAGGCAACCGCGAAGGCTGTTTCTGATGAATTAAACCTGGATGGTTACTTCGCCGAAGTGCTGCCCGATCAGAAAGAGAAAAAAATAATAGAAATTCAAAACCAGGACGAATTTGTTGCCATGACCGGTGACGGCATCAATGACGCCCCTGCCCTTGCCAGGGCTGACGTGGGCATCGCCATCGGTTCAGGAACCGACGTGGCTGCTGAAACAGCTGACATTATTCTTGTGGAAAGCAACCCGATGGATGTTACCACCCTCATCCTTTTTGGAACTGCAACATATAAAAAAATGGCACAAAACCTTTTCTGGGCCACCGGCTATAACGTGTTTGCCATCCCACTTGCAGCAGGTGTACTCTATTACCAGGGAATAGTGATATCTCCGGCACTTGGTGCTGTTCTCATGTCGCTGAGTACTGTGATAGTAGCCATTAACGCGAAACTGCTTCGTATAAAGAGGTAACAATGCCTTCAAAATCTGATTACCTAAAAGACCTCATCGATTCATACAGAAATTATTCAGTTGAATATTATAAAAATTATACAAATCACCTGCCAATGGCTGCCTGTGCCCTGCAGCGAATGGGAGCAGACAGAAACAGGCTGATGGAATTCTGCGGAGAATATGCCAGGAGACTGAACGGACGCGTACAGAGCAACACGGAAATAAACCATGAAAACTGGACAGACAAAAGAGGCCAGCATCGCTTTTTCGATGCCTATATCCGGTTCTTCGAAGCTGAAGAGAAACGCCTGGGAACCCGGACCATGGTTGAGACATACATGAATGATTTAATGCAGGGCATCGGTTCAGCCGCCTTTCATACCCTCATAAAGCTTGCGTATGGCATCATGATGGACGATAGTAAAGAAATAATTGAATCTATGGCTTATTACGCTACCAGTTATCTGCCCCTTGGTGAAATAGACAGCAATAACCCTGAGTACAACAATCTGTTTAGTTCCTTACAAAAATTACAAGAAAAAACAAGCTGGCAAGATCATAAAGCTGAAGGTGGCAACATTGATGAGAAGATACACAGGGTGGTAACCGACCCCGATTTCAACAGGTACCTGGAGATTCCACCGGTAAACCATGAGAGTTTCATGAAAGATATAGCATCAGCAACGCGAAATATATTTATTAATAGTTTTAACTTCACATCTCTTCACATGGTAACAGGAACACATGCCCTCAGGATTGTGTTACCATACATACGCGAAGAATATCAACCCATTGCCATGAACCAGTTCTGGAAAACTGCGGCAGCAGCCTATCTCAGCATAGGAGCACCTCCGGTGGAACTGCAGAAAAATAATACAACATCATCCATGAAATGGGACGAAATTTTCATGAGGGCAAGAACTTCGAACGATGCCCATGTAATAAAGATCACCTTTACCTGCTACGAAGAGGAAAAAGAATACCATGATCCGCTGTACAGATACATAGCAGAAAGGGAAGTACTTTCATTCACCTGAGCAAACATATATTTCATTTCATAGACAGTGCAAACTGTTCCAGTTTTTCCCAATTCACAGTTCTTCTGAATAAAGGTTCATCTGAATCCCTGTATGCCACAAGGTTATCACCAAAGGTAGGCACATTTTCTTTCCGATAAAGTATTCCAAGTGGAAAGGGCCCCTGTTCAAGGGCTTTTTTTATCGCGCCATCAATATCAGACGGATCATAATTGTCTTCTAAATAATAACTGTTATCCTTGTACCATTTATACGTGTTCACCTTGTTAAATGACACGCATGGCTGAAATATATCAACCAGTGAGTAACCTTTATGACGTACAGCCTGTTTAATTATCTCTTTTGTTTTTTCCATGTCCCCTGAGAAAGTTCTGGCTACGAATGTAGCCCCGTGAGAGATGGCAATTAACAGGGGATTCAGGGGTTCCAGGTACACTCCAGTTAATTGAACCGGTGTCTGAAAACCGGGCCTGCTCGTTGGTGATGCCTGCCCCTTGGTGAGACCATACACCATATTATTGTGCACAATATTAGTAATATCCGGATTCCGCCGTACTGTATGAATGAAATGATTTCCACCTTCACCATATGTACATCCATCACCGCTTTCTGCTATAACAGTGAGGGCGGGATTAGATGATTTTACCGCAGTAGCTACCGGTAAAGACCTGCCATGCAAACCATTGAAATAGCTCACTTTCAGGTATTGCGGCAATTTTGCTGCCTGGCCAATTCCGGATACAAACACAACATCATCACGGGATAGATCAAGTTCATCCAGTGCCTGTGAGACCGATTTTAATATATTAAAGTTCCCGCAACCGGGGCACCATGCAATATCAATATTTTCTTTAAAATCAAAACGTGTTGCCATAATGATACCTCACTTGAGATTTTTTATTTCTTGAGTCAGCTCTTCAACAGAAAAAGGCATACCATCGTATTTCAGTATATGAGAATTGAATGCAAACCCTGTAACACTTTTCACATAATTGCCGAATTGCGCGGTCGCGTTGTTCTCAACTGTTATAATTTTTTCTGCTTTTTCAAGGTACCCTGATGTACTGCCATGTAACGGATGCACCTGGCTGAAATGCAGCAAGGCTACGTCATCTCTTCCTGCTTTTTCGATAGCTTCTCTTATAGACTGCAGCGTTGATCCCCAGGCGAGAAGAATATACCTGTATTCTTTCTCTCCAAATAGCCGGGGGGAAATGCACTCTTTTTGTAAACCTGCATACTTCTCAAGTCTTTTTTCCATCATTCGCTTGCGTACTGTAAAGTCTTCGGTTATGTACCCCCCCTCATCATGCTCATCACTGTCGGCACATACCAGTCCTTTACCATAACCGGGTATACCCCGGGTGGAAACACCATTCTCCGACCACGCATACCTTGCGTAATTATCATCTGTCTCAACGATATTAACTTCTGCCTTCAACCCGTTCATATCTACAGGTGGCACCATACGGCTTGAATCGAGGAGATATTGGTCGGTTAAAATAAATACCGGTACCTGGTAACGGTCTGCCAGGTTGAAAGCATGGCATCCAAGCTGTATGGCTTCAGTATAATCACCGGGAGCGAAAATGGCCCGGGGAAACTCACCATGACCGGCATGAAGGGCAAGCATGAGATCTGCCTGTTCTGTCCTGGTTGGAAGGCCTGTTGCCGGTCCGGGACGCTGGGCAAGATGTATAACCACCGGCGACTCCACGGCCCCGGCCAGGCTTACTCCTTCGGTCATCAGGTCATACCCCCCTCCAGAAGTTGTCACAATAGCCCTGCCGCCGGCGTACCACGAGCCGATTGCCATGTTGATAGCATTGATCTCGTCCTCCGCCTGTTCAACCACAATCCCGAACTTCTCTGCCTGTTCTGCCATAAACACCAGCAGTTCAGTGGATGGAGACATTGGATATGATGCTATAAAATTGCACCCCCCCGCAAGTGCGCCAATACCCAGCGCGCTGCTGCCATCCATAAGCATGTGATTTTCCCATTCATCTGAGCGGGAAACATCCAGGCGCAACAGGTCACTGCCGCGATGATCTTCTCCTTCTTTATATCCACGGCTGATAGCATCACGGTTTTTCTTTTTTACTTCTTCACCTGCTTTTTTAAAACGATCCTCCACATGTCCCACCACAATATCCATCTTTATCCGCAGAAGTGCGCATACATATCCCAATACTACAAGGTTTGAAAGCCTTTTGCTTCCCGCTTCTGAAGCCATCGAAGAAAATGGCACCTCTATGGTGTTATCACTATTTCTATACGATTCTTCAATATTTTCAGACTCTCCCACGATTACAGTAGTATCATCAATTCTCGAATAAAACCTGCGGGTAGCGTCTGGCGCGAATGGAATAAAAAGATCAATTCGATCGACATAGGCGTGCCCGGGTAACGAAGTAAGACGTATCTCGGTTGAATTGTTGCCACCACGTATCCGTGACATCACCTCACTATAGGTAAACACGTATATTCCATCTGATTTGGCAATTTTACTCAGTAAACTTTCGAAGGTTTGCAGCCCCTGGCCAGCTTCACCGGATACAACAATGGATATATCATCTTGTATCTTTCTGATTTTCACTTATTACCTCCACCATTGACACAGCAAAATAATAAAATCATCATACAGGTACATTTAATTTTAATGAATACTTAAGACGGTGTCAATTGAGAGATAATGAAAAAATTTATCCTCACATGGATTTCAACCACATAACCTGGTAAGGTTCCATGGTGAAGGTAAAAGTATTGTGGCGGGTTTCATATGATTTTTTTGAAAGAATATCGTATCCCGATGAAAAATCCAGTTCATGCAAATCAAGGTCAATGATACAGTCAACAGGATTGCCCGTAACGTTGGTTAACGCGAGTATGATATCACTTTCGTCACACGAAATTCTGACTACTGCAAACAGCCTGTTGTCGATATCCAGCACACGCTTATAAGCCTGGGGATGGAATGCTTTCTCCCGAACGCGCCTGTAAATCATTCGTGAGAGTGAATAGGATATTCGACGTGTTATCGAGTTCTCGTCGTCAAGGAGCCTCAGCAGTTCTTCTTTACCCAGGATGTTACGGTTTATACTGCGATTGTCATTCCTGTCCCTGGCAGATTCGATATCATTTTTTGATCCCAGAAGGCCATGCAGGTACACCCCGGGCATGCCCGGTATCACCAGTGGAATTGATCGTGCCGCAAGGTATCGCCGGATCTTAATATCATCCGGCTCATCATCTTCTTCGTTGTTCAGGGCACTGTAAAAGGTGATGTTCAGTTCGTAAGGGCTGAAGGTACCATCCGTGTTTGCCCGGTAAGAGATCAATCCTCCATATTCTTTTACCTTTTCGGCCATCCATGAAATATCATCATCATGTAGAATCCCCCGTACCCCCATAACCCCGATACCATCGTGACTGTCCAGAAAATTCAGAAAGGTAGACACCTCAGAAGGGTTTTCCAGGGTTTTAACCCAGTTACCCAGTACAGCTGCATCACCCCTGTAGAATGTATACAACACCAGGGGAGGCAGGGCAAAGTTATACACCATCTGGGCTTCGTTGTACCCGTTGCCGAAATAGGTGATATTTTCTTCATGTGGGACGTTTGTTTCGGTAACAATTGTCACATGGGGAGCCACCGCGTCCAGCACCTCTCTGAAAAGCTTTATTATGGTATGTGTTTGATACAGGTGTGCTCCTGTTGATCCCAGCTCATCCCACAGGTAAGTTACCGCGTCAAGGCGAAGAAAATCCGCTCCCCTCCTCACATAATACAGCATGATCTCAAGCATTTTCAAAAGCACCTTGGGATTTTGAAACTTCAGATCCACCTGGTCGGGGCTGAATGTTGTCCAAACCAGTTTTTTCCCATAATACGAGTGATAGGGGGTGAGCACACTGGACGTTCTGGGCCTGAAAAGTTTAGAAAGTTTTTCTCCGGGGATATTTTGATCAGCTGGAAACGCTGTAAAGAAATCATCAAAATCAGGATTCCCGTTGAGAAACTCCTGGAACCAGAAACTCTTTGAAGAAATGTGATTAAACACCCCGTCAAACATCAGCTTGAAATCATCCTTGATCTCCATTATGTTGTCCCAGGTGCCCAGGTTGGGATCAACCTGCCTGAAGTCCATTATGGAAAAGCCCCTGTCTGATGAATAGGGGAAAAATGGCAATATATGGATGGTATTGAACACTCCACGAAGATATTGACGACTGATATCTCCCAGTGTTTTCAAATGCTTCTCGTACCTGTCCACCACCAGGTCGCCATAGGTGATCAACATCACGTCTTTTTCAGTTATCCGTGATTCTGGTTTAAAATGTTTCTCCCACTCCAGCATGGCCGGCGTCTTGTAGGCATGATAAACCCGGATGACCCTTTTGAATTCATTGATGCAACCAGCCGCGACATCTTTACCGTACAGATTTTCCAGTTTCTGAAAAATACTGTCCACGATTTCTTCGGGTATATCGTATAGTCCCCGAGAGAAGTCAGGTTCAAGATAATGAAATTTTGAAGGTTGTTCAGAAACAGTCATCCCCGGCGTCTCCCTGTAAATACCAGTACCGTCATGTAATCTCAAAACCGATGAGCACTATATCATCTTCAAAGGGAACGTCTCCCTTATACTGGTTTACCCCCGACATGAACACCTCCACGGAATCGTGAATAGAATCCTTCATGGAAGACTGGATTAATTCCTTCAGTCGGTCATAGCCAAGGGCTTGCTTTTTGCTGTCAATGGTTTCAGGTATACCGTCTGTATATAAAAATATCCTGTCCCCCTTCTCAAGCATAATATCTACCTGGCCATATTTCAAATTCTGAAACATTCCCAGGATAGTACCGTGGGAGTTCACATATTCAACAGCACCAGTTGCAGACCGCCATACAAGGGGATGGGGGTGACCCGCGGATGCGAAAGTAAAACGGGTTTGCCCATTGCTGCCTTTCTGAAACACACCGTAAATGGCGGTAAGAAAACTCATTGGCATGTTCCCAATAAGTTCTGAATTCAACGATGTTATATAATCACCGGGTGTAAGGGCGTAATTACGGCACTTCCGGTCAGTAGTAGCCTTAAGAAGTGACAGGTACAGGGCGGCTGATACACCATGACCGGTTACATCACCGATAAACACCCCCGTTCCCCCTTCCTCAAGGGGTGTAATGGAATAATAATCACCCCCAATGGCATCAAGGGGAATATACTTCAGCGCGGTAGCAATTCCCTCAATCTCTTCAATTTCACTCTGAACCAGTGAACGCTGAATCACCTGGGCCGCCTTGAGATCTTTTTCTATGATGTCATTTCTCTCACGCAGTCGCTTCTCACTTTCCATAAGCGCGTCACGGGTTTTCTGCATATCGGTAATATCAAGAAAATTCTCTATGATGAGGTCACCGGCCGCGTTTTGCATCCTCCTTGCACTTTTAAGAACCGGTATCAGATGACCGTCACGATGGCGGACAGCTGTTTCATCATTATCGACACTCTCTTTGCCAAGATCGAAAATTGGACATTTATGAGGACCCTTGGGGCAGATAATCGAGCATTCCTCACC
Organism: uncultured Leptospiraceae bacterium; assembly: GCA_964486725.1. Lineage (GTDB taxonomy): Bacteria > Spirochaetota > UBA4802 > UBA4802 > UB4802 > M55B154. The sequence goes on along the minus strand of CAZAOK010000057.1, from coordinate 7,183 downwards.
AACCAGTTCCTCGTAACTATACCCTGTCAACACACAGGTAAGATCATTTACGTCCTGTATAATATAATCACGGTCAACCACAAAACTTCCGCCGGGAAGATTCCCATACAGGCCTCTCCATTTTGATTCACTTTCTTTCAGTTCATTTTCAATGATCTTTCTTCGGGTGATGTCACGGGCCACCCCCATTCTTCCGATGGGCTCATCATTCTCGTTGTACAGTGGTTTTACATGAAGTTCGGTTTGTGCCACCCTTCCGTGAAGGGGAAACTCGATTTCGTAAATACTGTTTTGACCTTTTTGCAGGTTCTCATCAAAATAATGCCTGGCCCGGGCAACCTGTTCGTCACTGAGAAATTCTGAATAGTGATGGCCGATAACATTGTGTACCGATATCCCGGTGTATTCTTCAAAGCGGGGGCTCATATAGGTAAAGTTACCATCATTGTCTAATACGTAAATAACGTCGGGGGTGGTTTCTATCAGCAGCCTTTCCCATTCTTCCTGTTCACGTAATTTCTGATCTGAACGTTTTCGTTCATCAATATCCCTGGTTATTCCGAGAATACCAATGGCTTCACCTTCTTCACGTATAAAGGACATCTTAACTTCGGTCCAGTAGGTGTACCCTTCCTTATGGTAATATTCTATCTCAACTGTCCTGGAACGCCGGGGATCGGCACTACCCTTTTCTTCCAGCTCTAATTCCTCAACATGAAGAGCCACCATTCGCTGAAGGCTTTCAGTAGTGATCATTTCGTTAACAGACATGTTAAGTGATTCTTCAACGGTAAACCCGCTCATTCTCTCCCGTGATGGACTGATATATACGGGATTAAGATCCATGTCCAGCACCCATATTACATCAGATACATTTTCGGCAAGCAGCGTGTACAGGTTTTCAATGTTTTCAAGCTTTTGCTGTATGTAAGACTTTCCAGTATTCAAATGCTGAACCTTTCTCTACTCGTAAGATAATCACAAAACAATTGCAAAAATAATATTTCTGATCATACTATAACAATATAGCATAAGAATGCAATATTTTTTGGTTTACACTACGATAGATATTGAATTAATGTAAATATTATATGAAAAAACAGGAAAGTATATGATTGATTGCCGTAATTTTACATTCACCCCGATAAGCGACAAGACACTGGAAGTAGATCTCTATCACTACCTTGAGTACGTCACCAGCGCCAGTGCCCCCTCGGCTGTGCGTAAAAGCATACACAGGGCAATAATTGATTTTACTGGCTACACAAAAACTGATTTTATATGCAGAACAATAGAAATAGACTCAATTTCAGATGATCACATTAATACAGTCGGAACACTGAACATACAAAGCCAGCGGCTGGCTGCCATGGCCTCCAAAACATCCAGCCCTTCGTATATAACCGCCTATGCCATCACCCTCGGACCCGGAATCGATGATATAATTGCCGAACGGCAGAAAGACTCCATGCTTGACGCCTACATAACCGACGCGGCAGGTTCTGTTGTGATAGAACATTATATCAAAAAGCTCCATGAATACCTTGCGGATGAATACAAGAAGAAAGGATTTTTGATAACAGAGCGTTACAGCCCGGGATATTGCGACTGGGATATCAGGGAAGGACAGAGAGAACTTTTTGAATTTTTACATCCAGAAGAGATCGGGATCCACATTCTTCCATCATCAGCCATGATGCCGCAAAAATCGGTGACATCCATTGTAATCGGCGCACAGGAGGTTCCCCATAAAACCCCCTGCCCTTTCTGCAATTACACGGAATGCCCTCACAGAAAAATACTGGATTAATGTTCATCAATTGACAGTTTCAGGGCACCTGTTGCGTCTTTCCAGGGCTCGTGTTCTTTCCATTTCTGGATCCATTCTTCGGGCATCACAAGGCTGAGGCCCGCCATGTCGCCAAGGTATCCCTCAAGCGCTGACATGCGAAATTCCGTGTCCCTGCTCAATGCGGGGAAAGACCTGTAATACTCATCTTTCACCATGGGCATAACGATGTCATCATCTTTCATGATGCTGCCCCCCAGAACGAACACCCTGGTGTCAAGAAGGGCGTTGATGGAGGCAAGACCCCGAGCGAAGTTACGGGCAGCGCGGGCTACAATCCGCACCGCTTTCTTATTACCTTCCCTGTATAATTGGAAAACGTCCTTCGCGGACTTTCCCTCCCCGTAGTCACGGGCAATAGCGGTGCCCGATGTGAGGGCTTCCATGTCCCCGTAATTACCGCAGCCACACTGTGGCCCGTCTTCGGCGATATATATATGTCCCAGGTGGGGGGCGTTTCCGTTCTTTCCCTTTATAAGTATCCCGTCCACGTAGGCACCTGCGCCGATACCGGTACTCCAGGTAACATACACCATGTTGTCTTCACCATCACCCGCGCCAAAGGTACGCTCAGCCACGGCTGCCGAAACCCCGTCGTTCTCTATCTTAACCCTCTTGTAATATTTTTTCAATTCTTCTTCAAGTGGAATACCCGTCCACTCATTGGGTGGACGGTTTTCCCTGTGACGGGCAAGCCCGCCGCATAGATTGGGTGCAACTACAATGCGGTTACCCTCCCGCAATTCAAAGGGGCTGCAGGTGCTCACCCCCACGCCATCAATCTCGCCGGGCTGAATCTTTGCCTCGTGGCATGCCCGGTCTACCAGGTATTTCACCTGTCGTGGAATGGTTTTCACGTCCCCCTCCTTTCGTGCAGGCTGGTAGACCTTTCCAATAAATCCGGATCGATTGGCAATACTGACGGTAATCTTTGTGCCGCCAATGTCAACTGCCGCCAGGTATTTCATAATGATTTCATTCCTTTATATTCCCACGTATGGCCCGGGTGGTGGCGTAAATTCCACCCCGGGGTGTCCATTCTATTTCAACCGAAAGCCATTCGGGTTTGATGGCATCAAATACGTCACCGGCAATCACGTCTGTCACGTATTCCTGCCAGATGAGATTGTTTCGCCACGCGCTCAGGTATTCACGCATGGATTTGCTCTCAAGAATGTGATCAACCGGCTTATATCTCAGCACCAGTGTTCCCTGGTCGTGCCGCTCTGACACCGGGCACAGGCTCTGAAATTCAGGGTATTCCCACTGTATCACCGGCCGGTGTCCCTTCGACGGAATGGTATCAAAGCTGTACCCTTCTACCTTCTGTATAATGGCCTCATCGGCCCGCGAATAATCTGTCATGTGCGTTTCCTCCGTTACTGCTGTATATCTCTATAAAGACAATGACCCTCGTGTCAATACTTTTAGTATACATCATTGCATGTTAAACTTCAGAGATTTTACCCCTGCCCCTCAGCGGTAATCAAAAAAAACAGTCCAGTTGGTTTACACTTTTTGTTCAAATGTCGGTTTTTTTCGTTGACAATGATGCGTGATGGTATCAATTGTCCTTAAAAAGTTTGGCCCATTGGTCGAAGTTTTTAAGGAGGAATATATGAGCAGCAAAAAAGTTATTTTACTTACCGCACTACTGGCGTTGATACTGGGAAGCGTATCATGCTACAGCGACCGGGACCCCCATTACGGGGCAAAGACCTATAAAACAGGACAATCAACCGATTTTGACAGCGTAGTGCATACCGGTGACGGTGGTTTTATCGTCGCGGGCACCACCGATCAGGGTGCATCTGGCTATATCAACATATGGGTAACAAGGCTTAACGATGAAGGCGACCCGCAGTGGGAGAAATCCTACGGTGCCGATTCAATCGATGACAGCGTTGATCACCTTACCATCATGGAAATACCGGGAACAGGCTACATGGTAACGGCACGAAGCAAGTCATTTACCGGCGGCATGTTTACCCTGTGGATGTTTAAAATCGATCTTAACGGAAACATTCTGTGGCAGAAAGCCTTTGACGGGGGACATGACTTTTATCCCGGAAAATGTGTTGCCGCCGATAACGGTTATGCCGTCTCCGGCTCCATGTACATTGACGGAGAGCAGTATGCCGCGCTCCTCAAGGTAGACAAAGATGGCACCGTTGAATGGATGAAAAAATATTCATTTACCATTGCCCACGATCTGAAAAAGATCAATGGCGGCTTTATCGTAACCGGCCTCACCCGTGACGGTGACACTACCGGCTATTACGATGGCGTTCTCATGAGAACAGACGAAACAGGCACACCCGCCTGGTATCGCCAGTACGGCCAGGCCGATCGATTCTGCGAATTGTTTTCCGTAGATACCGCACTTGACGGCAGCATAATGGCGGCAGGTTCAATCGCCAGCTGGAACGGAAACAGCAGCGACCAGGATTACTGGGTAATGCGCTGCAACCCCGACAACGGGGCCATTACATGGCAAAAAGCATACAACGCAGGGGGGGCGGACGAAAAGGCACAGCACATCCAGTTTGCCGTTGATGATTCATTCGTACTTACCGGCAACAGCAATACCCGCAATACCTCTGACGTGCTTTCACTCAAGATACACAACAACGGAAGCATTCAGTGGCAGAAACTCTACCATGTGGGTAGCGCCTATGGTTCAGAAATACAGCCAACCTCATACGGATACATAATGGCAGGTCGTTCAAACACCAGCGCCTTACTGATAGGAGTTGATAACAACGGGGCCATTGAAGGTTCAGACATTGATTCAAACGCGTCATGCAGCGTATACAACACGGCAGCTTCGTCCCGTGAATTTTCTGTTAACTTTGATACTATTTCCATCTCAGCAATTACTACCAGCGGACAGGTACGGAGCACCAGCGCGGATATTAAATCTTACTAAAAATGATTTAGCGAACCCCCACGCTTCTCATCGCCCCCTGTTTGTCTACAGGGGGCTTTTTTAATTTTGGCTTATTCCTGTATGTTGAAAAAAATATATGGAACCGCCCGCTTCGCTCGATACACACAGATGAACACGGATGATGTGTGATCTGAATTGATTGAGAAGTGAAGTATAAATTTTTTGAAATCCAGAAAAATGATAATTACAGTATCACGCGGAGACGCGGGGAACGCGGAGATTTTCCGTACCCTTCCCCAGCGTCTCCGCGCCTCCGCGTGATACTGATCAGGTATATGATCTGCGTGTATCTGTGGTTAAAAAATAATTTAAATGCAATTTCACAAATTATTGCGATAAAGAACGGTTCTTCATTCCCAGGAATCCGGAAAGAGTGTTAATTTTTTACATGCGAAATTACGGCAGTTTTGATTTATAATTTTAAACCCAAATTTTTAAAACACCTCCATTCTTTGTTGACATTCATCAATATCTTCTGCAAAATACGATCTTGTAAGCTTATACTTTTACATAATATGATCAAAAAAATAAACTATATGTACGGTACAGTTTGCTGTATCACTTGATAACCTAAGGAGACGCGTTATGCAGGAGATAATCGGCACCAGTAACAAAATACTGGAAGTGGATCTTTCCACTAAATCATTCAAAGTATTTGAGGTTCCCCAAGAAGACCGTAAATTATATCTTGGCGGGAAGGGACTCGGACTGAAATTATTTTATGACAGGATAGCACCCGGCATTGATCCACTGGGCGAAGAGAACGCGCTGATATTCATGATGGGTGTGTTCATGGGCACCGGTGCCCCATGCGCGGGACGGTTCGCCGCAATTTCCAAGTCACCATTAACCGGGATAATGGGCACCGCATCATCAGGCGGCCCGTTTGGCATGGCACTTAAAACCTCTGGCTGGGATGGAATAATAATTACCGGAAAAGCAAAAACTCCCACCTATCTTGCCATTGACTCAAAAGGTGTTCAGTTTAAAACCGCCAGGACCATATGGGGAAAGGACACCCGGGAATCACAGAAATTTCTCGAAAAAGAAGGGACCGGTGCCCTTGCCATCGGGCCGGCAGGTGAAAACCTGGTACGGTATGCCAACATATGCTCAGGTCACCGTTTTCTGGGCCGTTGCGGTATGGGGGCGGTAATGGGTTCGAAGAACCTTAAGGGCCTGGTTGCGAAGGGTAAAGAATTCAAGATAGTTCCCGTAAATCAGAAAAAATTCGACAAGGCACGCAAGAAAACACTGGCCTACATAAACCGAAACGCCATTACCTCCGGTTCATATCGGAATTTCGGCACCAACGCAAACGTCAACCTCTGTAACGCGGGAGGCCTTTTGCCGGTACGAAATTATACCGGCGGTTCACACGGCGAGGCCCACAAAATATCCGGCGAGGAGATGGCCGAACGTTTTAATACAAAATTTTCTACGTGTAAGCCCTGTTCCATTCTCTGCGGTCACAAGGGAACCTTTGAAGACGGGATGAAACAGATCCCTGAATACGAAACCATAGGCCTGTTCGGCTCCAACCTTGAGATCTTTGATCCCGTGGTAATTTCCGACTGGAACGAGTTGTGTACGAAATACGGCATTGATACCATTTCCGCGGGAAACACCATCGCATGGGCCATGGAAGCAACCGAGAAAGGACTTATACAGTCAGACCTCAAGTTCGGATCACCCAACGGGATTGATAAAATACTAAAAGATATCACATATCAAAAAGGCCTGGGCAAAGACCTTGCCCTCGGCACCCGCGAATGTTCAAAAAAATACGGCGGGCAGGACTTTGCCATACACGTTAAGGGTCTTGAAATGGCTGCCTACGACCCAAGGGGCGCATGGGGACAGGCACTCTCATACGCGGTTGCCAACAGGGGCGCATGTCATCTTTCAACAGCAAGTTTCGCGGTTGAAGTATTTCTCAACATGCACAAGCCCTACACCACAAGGGGCAAGGGGCAAATGACAAAGTTTCTCGAGGACGTCACCTGCGCCGTGAACTCCATGCATATATGCCAGTTTACCGCCTTTGCCGTCGAACTTGAACCCTTCGTGGTTAAATTTACCCCCACCCCGCTGCTCAACGTCATGGTAACCAACATGAACCCAATTGCCACGAAGTTCATGGATGTCAGCCTGTGGCCAGAGATGTGGTCGGGAATCACCGGTAAAAGACTTGGCATGTTTACATGGATAAAGGCGGGAACCCGAACACACGTGCTGGAGCGCTACATGAATACCCTTGAGGGAATATCCAGGAAGGATGACACACTGCCCAACAGGTTTCTTACGGAAGGAAGAAACTGTGATCCGAAAAACAGAACTGTACCCCTTGATACACTGCTGGACAAGTATTACAGCGCACGGGG
>CAZAOK010000056.1:0-24540 GCA_964486725.1 uncultured Leptospiraceae bacterium | reverse complement strand
GCCCTCCCCCATCAAGGGGGAGGGAGTAGCCAAATCAGATAATTTATTTAATACTGCAAACTATTCTGTTTCCTTTATCCATCTCCCTGATTATATCACTGGTCACATGTATGTAACCCGGAATTTAAATCACTCCCAATGTGTTACCAATAATAAAATAGTTATATTCGCTTGACATACGCCCCTGTGCCTGTTCATATACCGCAGATGGGCCATAACCCCTGTAATAATAATCCGGGATGATAGTATGCATATTAGTGATGGTGTGTTGAGTGGACAGGTTTGCGCGGCCACGGCGGTTGCAACCGCTGTAATCGCTGGACTTGTCTTAAAGAAAACAGACAGAAAAGATATCCCGAAGATCGCGGTAATGACTGCGGCGTTTTTCGTGGCCTCCCTTCTGCATATACCGCTTGGGCCGGCAAGTGTCCACCTGATCCTGAATGGGCTGATGGGGGTGGTTCTTGGATTGGCGGCATTTCCGGCCATAATGATTGCCCTGTTGTTCCAGGCAGTGATGTTTCAACATGGGGGTATCACCACCCTGGGGGCGAATACGTTAATAATGGGACTTCCGGCCATAGTCTCATGGGGCATATTTCAATTGAAGGGAAAATTCCGCGGGTCTGTGGCTGTGCTGCGGATACTGTCATTCATGGGGGGGAGCGTGGCAATACTCATATCCGGGGGATTGATGGCCCTTGTGCTGGTTATGGCCGGTAGTGAATTTATTGCCACGGCAAAGGTCATTGTTGCCGCCCATATGCCCGTCGCCCTTATTGAAGGGGTGATTACTGTTCTCGTGGTGGATTTTTTTGTTAAAGTGAAGCCGGAACTTGTTCAGTGATCATGAGAGATGCCGTGTAAAAGTGAATGGGGCCGCTCTAGACCATTCTCAAGCATGAGGTCAACGTCCTTCATTATTTCACCGGCGGTACCCGAGGCGATGATGGTACCGTTGTTTATCAGAAGCACCATGTGACATGTTTCAAGAATAAACTCAAGATCATGAGATGCTACAAGCAGGGTTTCTTCCGAGTTGTGAATAAATTTGATAAGATTTCGTCTTGCCCGCATGTCCAGTTCGGATGTGGGCTCGTCGTAGATGATGATTTCCGGACGCATGGCGATAACCGATGCTATGGCTACCATTCGTTTCTCACCACCTGACAGATGATGGGGAGGGCGGTCTCGAAGATGACGGGTGCGGGTAATTCGCATGGCCCGGTCAACCGCGTCCTGTACCTCTTCAGGAGAAAGTCCAAGGTTGAGGGGGCCAAAAGAGATATCTTCATAAACCGTTGCGGTAAAGAGCATGTCATTGGTATTTTGAAATACATATCCAATGTGAGGATTGAATGTATTGTGGACAACGGGTTTATCCTTTATGTAAATTGACCCGGAGGTCGGTTCCATGAGCCCGCACATGAGATGAAAAAGGGTGGTTTTGCCGGCACCGTTTGGGCCGATAATACCGCATTTCTGACCACGGGTAATGGTAAATGACATATGATCAAGAACTCCTGCCTTATCCGGATAGTTAAACGAGAGATCTGTTACCTCTATGGCTTTCACGGTTTGGCTCCTTTTATAATAGTTCAACTTTATTCATAAATATTTCCCACCCCGCAAGCAGAATGGCAGTACACAGGGCAATAATAAATTTCACCACATCTTTTCCGGAAGAATCGAATTCTGTTAAAACTTTTACTTCACCCGTGTATCCCCTGCAGGTCATGGCATTGAACATCCTGTCGGTCTGCTCAAAGCTGCGTACAAGCAGAGAGCCCACAAGGTAAGACGAAGTTTTAAATGAGTGCCGTGATGTCTTGCTGCGGTACCCTTTCATCATGATTGACTGCCTGAGGGCGCGAAGATCATCAAGGTAGATGTAAATGTAGCGGTAGGTAAACATGATGAGGTCAACAATTTTTGAAGGGATCTTCAGCGAACGTAATGCTTTCATGGTGACGGTAAATGGAGATGTGCCCGTTATCAGGAGAAATAACAGGATAATGCAAAGGGCTTTTACCGCGATCCGCACTGAAAGAAATATTCCATCAATGTATACGGGTATTCCGTATAAAATGTATTCTTCGCCGCCGGCGGTAAGTGGCAAAAATATAAATAATGGAAGAAGAAAGAGTAAAGGAAACAGCACGGGACGGACAATTTTCGTAACCGGGATGCCAGAGATCAGCATAAGAGTAACAACAATAATAACAGAACAGCAAAGCGTCAACAGGCTTGACAACATGCTGATAACCAGGATGAGAGAAAAGAGCCCGGCAATCTTATACCGCTGGTCCCAGCGGTGAAGGGGTGAATGTAGATGCGCGAAACGGTCTATATCAACATGCATGCGGTTTCCCCGGATGGTAATTTCTCTTTCAGCATGGCATCTGTACCTGCATATGGTCAATCAGATTATGTGAAAATGCATGATATTGAGAAGCAATTATTGTGCCCGTCAACCTGAACGAACCTCCTCTGTCCCGATTGCATCGGGACATCTCCCCCTTGAAACGGGGGAGAGGAGATGCGGGTGTAACTGTTTGCGTGAACACACCCTGTGAATCCCGAGTACAGCCAGGTAACCATCAAGTTCTATCCCTGCAAGTCCCCTTTAGTAAAGGGGACGACGCGGCGCGTCGGGGATTTCGTTTGGTATGACACATACCTTCAAGTTGTTTCATGAGTCATCCGGCTGCATCATACTCAACGAAATCCCCCTCTCCCCCTTTACTAAAGGGGGAAACTGTTATCTGAACCAGTTTGAGGAGCAATATTCAATATTCAGAGAATGGAATTCAAAAAAGACAGAACTATGACGGGTATTCAGTGAATTATTCTTGCAAAATAATATGAAAATGTGTCATATGTCATATTACAATATTACACCCCAAAAGATTAAAAAAAATGAAAGTAAAAACAATTAGTAGAGTCATCGTCGATATGGAAAAATGCAAGGGATGCCAGTTGTGCGTGCATTTCTGTAAAAAAGACGCTCTCCGTATTTCTGAAGCATTGAACAGCCAGGGGTATCATTATGCCGAGGCTAATCCTGAAGGTGAATGTACCGCCTGCATGGTGTGTACACTGGTGTGTCCTGACCTTGCCATTGAGGTGTACCATGAATAAGGTGTTTATCAGCGGTAACCACGCCTTCGCCGAGGCAGCCATCAGGGCAAAGTGCACCAGTTATTTTGGATATCCCATCACTCCCCAGAACGAACTTGGCGAGTACATGTCGGCGCATCTTCCAGACCATGGAGGTGTGTTCATACAGTCAGAGAGTGAAACGGCTGCTATCAACATGGTAATCGGCGCGGCCTGTACGGGTGCCCGGGCCATGACCTCGTCATCAAGTCCCGGTATCAGCCTGAAGCAGGAGGGTATATCCTTCCTTGCCGGTTTTGAACTGCCGGCGGTTATCATCAATGTCATGCGGGGAGGGCCGGGGCTTGGCAATATCGCTCCCGCCCAGGGTGATTATTACCAGGCCACAAGGGGTGGAGGGCATGGTGATTACCGAACGCCGGTACTGGCCCCCGAAAGTGTGCAGGAAGTGGCGGATCTCACCTTTGACGCGTTTGACCTTGCCGACAGGTATCGAACCCCTGTGATGGTGCTGGGGGACGGGATGCTTGGACAAATGAAAGAACCGGTGGTTTTTCCCGGGCAGCTTACATCCCTCCCGGAAAAGGAATGGGCCCTGAAGGGGAGGGGGGACGGGGCAAGCCGCTACATGGCTTCCCTTATCCTTGACCCGCTTGAAATGGAACGTCATAACTGGAAACTTGTACGCAAGTACAGGGAGATACAGAAAAACGAAGTGCGCTACGAGGCCTACATGATGGATGATGCCGAGATCGTTGCCGTGGCATACGGTACTACCGCCCGGATCGCGAAGGGTGCTATCAAGCGTGTGCGCAAGGACGGCATCAAGGCGGGGCTTATACGTCCCATTACTCTCTGGCCTTTTCCAACTGATATAATACAGGATGTTTCAATAAAAATACCATCATTCGTTGTGTTCGAGATGAGCACGGGACAGATGGTTGATGATGTAAAGATGGCACTTGAAGGCAGGTCGAGGGTGTACTTTCACGGGAGACCGGGTGGCATTATCCCCACCCCCGCTGAATTTGCCAGAATACTGTACCGTGAATATATGCTTTTGAAGAAGGGGTAACCGTGAAGCTGAAAAACGCATGGCCCGTATATTATAAGAAAGACGTGATCAGTCATTACTGTCCGGGATGCGGTCACGGAATTGTACACCGTATCGTTGCCGAATTGCTGCAAGAGATGGGTGTGGGGGACAGGGCAATCGGTGTTAATCCGGCAGGGTGTGCGGTGCTGGCCTACAGGTATTTTGACGTGGACATGATAGAATCCGCCCATGGACGGGGAACGGCAATTGCCACCGGCATCAAGCGCATGCGCCCTGACCTGTTCGTGTTTACCTACCAGGGGGATGGCGACCTTGCGGCTATCGGTACGGCCGAATCGCTGCATTCGGCCAATCGCGGTGAAGAGATCGTGGTAATATTTATCAATAACGCCGTATACGGCATGACCGGTGGACAGATGGCTCCCACAACCCTGCTGCAGCAGACCACCACCACAACACCCCGTGGACGAAACGCGCAGTTTGACGGGTATCCACTGCATCTTACAGATGCCCTGGCGGGATTTCCAGGGGTAACCTATGCCGAACGGGTGGCAATAGACGGGCCGGCAGGGGTGCAGAAAACAAAAAAAGCCCTGCGTAATGCCTTTCAGTGCCAGGTAGACGGCCTGGGGTATTCCATTATAGAGGTATTGTCCCCGTGCCCCACAAACTGGAAGATGACACCGGTGGACTCCTTCAAGTGGGTAAAGGACATCATGTCAAAAGAGTTTCCAACAGGTGTACTTGCTGACAGGCGTGAAGAAAGGAGGCTGCATGCTGGTTAAAATGATATTCGCGGGGGCCGGCGGCCAGGGAGTGTTAACCATGGGTAATATTCTGGGAAACGCGGCCATGCTGGAAGGGCTTCATGTTACCTACCTGCCCGCATACGGGGCGGCGGTAAGAGGGGGCACGGCTAACTGTACATTGAGTGTGTCCGATGAGGACATCGCCTCACCGGTTGCCTCGACTCCTGACTTTGTAATGGCGCTGAATCAGCCTTCAACCACGATGTTCATCAACCGCCTGGAGTCGGGTGGTCAGATGCTGTATAATTCAGACCTGGTGGATAATGTGCCTTTGCGGGGTGACGTTGATTTGTACCCTGTTCCTGCAAACATGGTGGCCCGTGAAGTTGCCACTGAGCGGTCCATGAACCTGGTGATGCTGGGCGCCTTTATCCGGTTGACCGGCGTGGTAAAAGTGGAATCTATAACCCTGAGTCTTGATTCCATGATGGGTAAAAAACCACAGGTAAAAGAAAGAAGTATCAATGCCTTTATGGAAGGATATAATAATTTTCCTTTCCCGGCTGATACCCTGGCGGCACCTGTATAAAAATAAGTTGACTTTCCCTCTTTGCTGATAGTATTAATAAAACAGGAAAGAAAACCAATGAATATCCGATAGAAGGAGTGTTATTATGCCCATAACCCAGGTAAGTGTTGCCGTTGAGAATTATCCGGGAAACCTGAGCAAAATATGTGATATCCTCGAGAAAGAGGATATCAACATAAAGGCCATAATGGCATCGTCGGTTCTTGCGCCTGTGCAGGTGCACATGATTGTCAGCGAGCCCCCCAAGGCGCAAAATGTTCTTACTACAGAAGGGTTTACTGTTTCAACTAAGGAAGTAATTGCCGTGTCCACCCCTGATCATCCCGGTGGGCTTAATGCCATATTGCGGCCCCTCAACGAGGCCGGGGTAAATGTAGAAACACTTTACCCGTTTATTAACCTGCACAGTGATGAAGCAATAGTTATTGTAGAAGTTGACAAGATTGAGGAAGCAAAGGAAGTGCTGAAAAAGCACTGGGTGAAGACCCACAGTACAGAAATTTACGGTTCATAAGTCGAGAGAACCACAGCACTTCAAAATGAGCATAGTGCATGCAGTATAATAATAATCCGGATGTATACACTGTAACACTGCCTGGAGGTATGTGATGAATCTTAACCAGCCTGAACTTACCCAGAAAGCACTTGGTATACTAAGAAATCCGGAAACATTTCAATGGTACTTTATACCACTACTTGCCTTCGTGGTGTATATTTACTTTAACGAGATCTCGAAGAAAAACTGGAACGCGGTGGCTGCGGGTTTGTCCCTCTACATGGTACACTGGTTATACGAGATCGCCAATGCCCTCATACAGCATTTTTCAGGACACGCGCTATGGACGGTACCGGAAGGGACCAGCTACCTGCTGTTGGTGGGAGTGGGCTGGGAACTAAGCATGATGTTCGCCGTTGCCGGTCTCATTTTTGTGAAGATACTTCCCGATGACCCAAAGGTGAAGATTCTTGGAGTAAACAACAGGGTGTTTTTTGCCATCGCCAATGCCGCGTTCTTCTCCATATTTGAAATATTTCTTGCAACTACCCCTGCCTTTCACTGGGTATACCCCTGGTGGGGAGCATTTCCGGTATTCATTACGGTATACATCCCCTTCTTCCTGGCGGCAAATTTAGCCTACGACTGGAAACCGAAAACACAGGTCACATGGATAGGCAGCCTCTTCGCGGTCAATGCCGTACTCATGACAGTATGCGCGGGAGTGTTACACTGGATATGATATAAACTGGTTATTCCATGATGTTCTGTAAAAAGAGGTGAACTATGCAGGTTTCCGAAAAAGATATACTTGATCTATCAAGACTGGCTTTCGTGCGCCTTGATGGGGCATGGTTCATGGCTATGGCCCGGGAATACGGTATTGACGCGGCATGGAAGATGGATGTAGAAGCATGGAAACAGTTTTCCTACGTGATGGGAAAAAACCTTGTGAAAAACCACCTTCCTGATCCGGTTTGGCCCGAATCATATATTGATGCCCTCCACATGCTTTTCAAGGTAATGGGTATGGACAACAGGGAAGTAATTCGAGAGGATGGTAGAATTGTAATTCGTGTGGTGGAATGCGAGATGCAGAAAGCCATCGCGAAGGCGGGCATAGCCGATTGCGGCATTGCAACCATCGCCACCTATGAAGGCCTTGGACGTGGTATGTTCGGAAAGGACTTTTCAATAAAGGCTGACCATACAAAAAACCTGAACCAGGGGGCCGAATACTGCGAGGTGGTTGTTCACCTGTAGTGTACTGCCAATTATAATCACCCTAAGAGAAGCCTTTGATATCATAAGGCTCTAAACATACGAAACCGCCCGCTTCGCTCGATGAGCGCAGATTAACACAGATAATCAGCGAATAGTGCAAACAATACAACTTAAGACTCTTCATCAATACCCAATTGGTATCACGCAGAGGCGCAGACGCTGAGGAAAGGGCACGAACTCTCCGGGTTCCCCGCGTCTCCGCGTGATACTATTATTATTCAGGATTTCGAAAATTTCATACTTCATTTTTCAATCAAACCTGATCACACGTTACTTCTCACTTTTCACTTAATTTCGCATATCCGTGGTTGAAAAAAATTATGGAAATAGAATCATCCCTGTATTATCATGAATACAACTTCAAAGTACATAAGCGAATAGAAGAGTATTTTCACAAAATGCAGGGAAGGTAATAAACTATGAATATTAACGTAAAAAGTAATAGAAGGTCATTTTTGAAAAAGGTTGCCTCTTTCACGGCCATGCTGAGTGCAGCGCAATGGGTGGATCCGATTTCAAGAATGATCAGCCGAATCTCGCCTGCTTTCGCGGACGACCCACGCGCGCTGGTGGTAGTGAAGGGGGGTGACATGTCAAAGGCCGGCATGGAGAAGATGGTAAAGAGGGGACTTGCCCAGATGGGGGGACTTGACCGTTTCGTGAAACGGGGAATGAAAGTGGTGATAAAACCGAACCTGGGATTTAACTCATCACCCGAGCGTGCCCATACAACCCATCCCTACCTGGTAGAAACCGTTGCAAAAATGTGCAGAGCCCTTGGCGCGGAAGTAAAGATCATGGACAGGCCGGTGCACAACGCCCGTCTTGCGTACAAGACAAGCAAAATGGTAGAGGTGGCTGACAATGCAGGGGTTAACCTGGAATACATGGATGGAAGAAAGTTCCAGAAGGTGAACGTTCCCGGCGGCATGAATCTGCGAAGCCTGAAAGTATACAAGGACATACGTGAAGCTGATGTGATAATCAACATGCCAATAGCCAAGCATCACAGTTCGGCAACACTTACCATGGCCATGAAAAACCTGATGGGTGTGATCGGCGGCAACCGGGGTGTCTATCACCTTGGACTGCATAAGAATATAGTTGATTTTACCAAAACGGTGCCGGTACAGCTGGTGATACTTGACGCAACCCGTGTGCTCACCAGGTATGGACCAAGCTCGGGCCGACCGCAGGATATAAAACACCCCAAAAGCATCGTACTGGGGGTCAACCCCGTGGCGGTTGATGCCTATTCGGCACAATCATTTTTCGGGATATCCCCTTCTTCGATTAATTACCTGAAATATGCCTCCGGTGAAGGCATGGGAGAAATCAATACCCGTAACATGCGGATAAAAAGGATCAGCGTATGAGAAGTTCTGTATGGTCAAAGGTGAGGGCAGTCTTTCAGCTGTTGTTCTGGTTAACCTTTATATCACTTCTTATCGCCACCCGCGAGCCGGTGAGCGACCCGGACATGTATAATTTTCTTCCCCGTCTTTCTGTGCATCTTGGGCTCACCCATTCGCTGGCGGCAAAGCATATCATCGATTCGTTTATTCCCGCCCTTCTGATATTGGGGGCAACGGTTTTTTTCGGGCGTTTCTTCTGCGGATGGATCTGTCCCATGGGGTCAACCATAGACGTGACCGACAAGATAGTGCGGCGTGATAAACGAAACGTGGTACGAAGAAAAAACAAAAAGGTTTCGATACAGCAGTATAAATACCTGGTGCTGCTTGCATCCATACTGACCGCGCTTGGCGGGCTGCAGGTGGGTGGACTCATCGATCCATTGTCACTTGCCTACCGTACTTACAGCACCGCATTGTACCCCTACTTCGATTCTCTTGTAAAGCTCATGTTTAATGGCCTGTATTTTATTCCAGGGGTGAACCTGGTATCAGAGCCGGTGTTTTCTCTTCTGAAAACAACGGTGCTGGATTTCAATGTCATCATGTTTTACAATCACCTGCCGGTGTTCGGAATATTTCTTGGTGTGATACTTGTGTCACGAATGGCCCGGCGTTTCTGGTGCCAGTCCCTGTGTCCACTGGGGGCCTTTTACGGGTTAACCTCGAAGTTCTCAATTTTTCGCAGGGTGGTGGATACCGACAAGTGCACCAACTGCCTGGCATGCGTACGCGACTGCAGAACCAATGCCATCAGCGATGATGGAACCGGCACAAGGGAAACCGAGTGTATTAAGTGTTTCGAATGCCTGAAGTCGTGCGATTATGATGCCATAAGGTTCAGCCTTGTGGCCCCTGACCCTCTCGGTAAACGGGGAAAACCCGAAAAAGAAGAGCAGCCCGGTCCTATTCCGGCCTATACCGGTGTGCCCGGTGTTGACAGGCGTGGCTTTCTCTATTCCATCCTGGCATCCGCCATGCTGCTGCCGGTCTTTAAGCTGAATCCCGGCTACAAGGCCAGTCACGCGTCCATCATACGGCCACCGGGAGCAAAAGAGGAAAAAGATTTTCTGCAATACTGCGTCAGGTGCGGTGAGTGCATGAAGATATGCCCCACCAATGCCCTGCATCCCACCTTTCTTGAAAGTGGTGTGGACGGCATGTTTACCCCGAGGCTTATTCCAAGGCTGGGCTATTGCGAGAAAAACTGTGTGCTGTGTTCACACATCTGCCCCACCGAGGCCCTGACCCCGCTTAAAGTGGAGGACAAGGAGACCACCATCATTGGTACCGCCTACATACGGCAGGAACTGTGTATCCCCTGGTCGGAGTACCGCGACTGCCTGGTTTGCGAGGAGGTGTGTCCCACCGAAACAAAGGCCATTAAGCTGGATAAGCGGAAAGTGACCAATGAAAGTGGTAAGGAGGTAACCGTGCTGTTCCCATTCGTGGTGGAGGATCTCTGTATCGGGTGCGGCATCTGCGAGAACAAGTGTCCGGTTGGAGGAAGCTCGGCCATCGTGGTGCGTTCTCCCAAGATCGGTTCAGGGCAGTTTCTTTAGTTTCAGATGATTATCGCCGTGAGCTGTGAACCTTACAACGTGACCATACGGTTTTACGAAGAGCTGAACGACTTCCTTCCATGGGAGATGAAAAAGAAAGATATGGTGGTAGAGAACACCGACCGGCGCTCGGTGAAAGACCTCATCGAGTCGCTGGGTGTTCCCCATGTAGAGGTTGATCTTATCCTTGTCAATGGTGAGTCAGTTGACTTTACATACATAATCAGGGAGGGGGACAGGATAAGCGTCTACCCGGAATTTGAGCGCCTCGATATTTCCAGCGTTACCAGGCTGCGCCCCGCGGGCCTGAGGGAACCGCGATTCGTGCTGGACGTGCACCTGCGAAAGCTTGCCAGGCGTCTTCGCATGCTGGGATTTGACGTTGATTACCAAAAGCACAGGGATGATCCTGAGCTTGCCGAAATATCACAACGGGAGAAACGTATCCTGCTTACCCGTGACCGGCAGCTTCTCATGCGTAGAAATGTGGACAGGGGTTTTATGGTGAGAAATACCGATCCAGAAAAGCAGGTAATAGAGGTTTTAGAGCGTCTTGACCTCTGGAAAAAGATAGAGCCGTTTCGCAGGTGCACTGAATGTAACGGTATGGTGAAACCCCTTCCTGTTGGAAGTGACAGATTTGAGAAAGAAAAAAGCCGCATCCCTGCCGGGGTTATTTCATGGTGTGATGAGTATTATATCTGCGACTGGTGCGGAAAAATTTACTGGAAGGGGAGCCATTACGAGAAAATGAAAGCAATGATTGAAAAGATACTACAGGCTGCTCCTCCAGGCATGCATAACGATTGATGCGGCAACCGCGGCGTTCAGTGATTCAACTTTTTCCGAGATTGGTATGGATACAGCCTGCGCTTTCAACCCGGCGGGAAGCCCCGGCCCTTCCACCCCTGGAAGGAGAAGAAATCTTTCCGGAAATACCGTTTCCTCAAGCGGTGTTCCTTCACTGTCCAGTGTTATAACAGGTACAGTACCCCCCGTTTCATGTATTTCATGTATTGATGGTCCGCGAAAAAATTCAGCATCGAACACCGTCCCTCCCGAAGCGCGAATGCTTCGTGGATGATAGGGGTTGGCTGATTCGGCCAGCAGTACAATACGGGTTATCCCGAAGGCGACGGCACTTCGTATAACCGCCCCCGTGTTGACAGGGTCCTGGAAGGGAAGCATCAGCGTGCATCCTTCCGGCACGGTGCCGTCCCAGTCTTTTATGGAAGGAAGTTCTATCTCCATGAGTGGCACCCTGGTGTTGAACACGTCAAGCTCGTTGTAGAGTGATTTTTTCAGTATCAGAAACCGGCTTTCAGCAGTGAACTGCTGAATAAGTTCCATGAAAGAAATATCGCTGTCTGTGTACCCGTCCCACACTACGAGGTTTGAACATAATTCTGGACGTGACTGCCACAGGTCATGTATGAGCTTCTTCCCGTACACAAGGGTTTTTCCGGCTTTTTTTAAACCATCACCGGATGTGATTTTCTTGAGTTGTTTGTATCGATTGTTGTCAGGTGAGGTGATGGCCACTCCCTCTGTCTCATCGGGGTTTTTCATTATCCGGTAGGTTTTCTTTACCTGGTCAGATATCTTGGAGTATACCAAAAGCCGCCTGTTGTTACTGGTTCCCGGCAGGGTGTACTCCTGGTCCGTTGTGAGCGTAAAATTGCCACGCGAAAACGAATCCGTTGATTCACCGTCAACCGCGGGGCCCTTCATCAATATAACCTGTCCCCCCATTGGAAGGAAGTGATTTACCCTGTGCAGTGATTCAGTGGTTGATTCAAGGGCCCTGGTGATAACCACCCGTACCTCGAAGAATGAATGATCGGTTACCAGGTGGGGATAGACTTCAATATCTTCCAGTTCCAGGGCGTCTATTACCTCGTGGAGAAACTGAACCCGCTTCTGGCGTGGTTCTGCCAGTATGACGGGGATTTGCGGGTTGGCGATCTTAAGCGGTATCCCGGGAAAACCAGCTCCGGTTCCGATATCAAGAAGGGGCACAGGCAGGTCAACCAGTTCTGCCACCATGAGAGAGTCGATAAAATGCTTGGTGATGATGTCCTCAAACCTTGTAATGCGGGTGAGGTCGTACTCATGGTTTTTTTCAACCAGCATGGTGTAAAATTTCCAGAACCCGTCCACCTGTGCCGGGGTAAGCTTGATGCCGGCATTACGGAACATGGATGCCATGGTATTTTTATTATTGCTGTTATTCATCATTTATCCTGCTGGTAATAGTATTGTGTTTCTTCTGTAACAGGTCAAGCGTGAAGACGCAGGGCCGGCAACTGTGCGAAGATATTGTTAAGCATAGCACATGATATCATTATCACAGGGGGTGTCATTAATAAATGAAAAGTGACATGAGTGTCACCGGAGCTTTACCAGAGTATTTTCATGGGGTTTATGAGTTTCCCGTTATGCCACAGGGTAAAATGCAGGTGCGGGCCGGTTGACCAGCCTGTTGATCCCACCCTGCCTATGAGACTCCCGGATGAAACTTTCTGTCCGGGCCTTACCAATATCCGGGAAAGGTGACCGTAGAGTGTCTTGTACCCATTGGGATGGCGAATGATGACCGCCTTGCCGTATCCTCCCATCCAACCTGTTGAGTGTACAACCCCTTCGTGGGCGGCGCCAACAAGTGTGCCGTACCTGGCGGCGATATCAACACCGTTGTGAAACCTTTGTTTGTTGAAAATGGGATGCCTGCGGGAACCGAAAAAGGAACTGAACCTCCCCCCCAGGGGTGAGCGAAACATCTCCCGAAGGGTGTACTTATGGGCAAGTTTATCGGTCATGGTATCTGCTACCGGTTTGGTGTCTCTTATAAATGTTGCAATGGGTTTTCTGTCGCTGTCAAGCTTGTAGTATGCCCTGTAGAGGAAGGGCAGTTTTTGCACCAGGATGTCCTTTTCTTCCACCCCGTAAAGAGCGCAGAGATCATCTATATCATCAAGATCCATGATAAAATGCAATACACCTCTTTCGCTGGGAACCACTATTTCCTGGTCAACACTGGCAAGGATGGTATCCCAGAAAGGGTTGGCACCGATCAGGGTATCAATATTTACATCATGGTCTTTTGCAACTTTCCAGAAATTGTCTCCCCGTTCGATGGTTACCGTATTAAATGAAACGGTATCAAATGATATGGATTTTATGAATGAAAGGTACTCTTCTTCAGATCCGAAGAGTTCATGCTGTTTCATAGTGTCGGGTATGTCGGTTTGCGCGGTAAGCGAAAGTACAAGAAAAAGGATCATGATTATTGAGGCTGCCACTGCTGACGCGGATAATAATGAATAGTGCTTTTTGTTCATGTGTACCTGCCGAAAAATATATCTGTATATTATGTATTCATCATGTCAGGTTTGCCGTTGAAATCCTGACGTGATCATGCCATTGGCGTTATTGTATGTATCGGTAACCGGGTTGTAAATTTTAATTTTTACCAGTGCCCCGCTAAGCCAGGGATACGTGACATTGTGTTCTTAAATGGTATATATTGAGTACCCTGAAAAAACAGTCTGAAGAGATTGAATAATATAGTCAAGCAAAATATTTGTGGGCTTGATGATCATATTCATTTTCAATAGAGCATTTTAGCGGTAATATACATTGACAAATGCTATATACCCTGTATGTTCGGCACTGCTATATTTTATTACCTGGACGGTTATATCACATGAGGCTGTTTGAATTCTTTATTGGCTGGCGTTATTTAAAGGCCAAAAAATCGCAGGGGTTTATTTCATTTAACACCCTTTTGTCAATTTTTATAGTGCTGATCGGTGTCTTTATCCTGATTGTTGTTATTTCGGTGATGAATGGCTTTCAAAGCCAGATACGGGATAAGATACTGGATGTGGACTCTCACATAACTATCAGCCAGTACTCAGGTGTAGATGAGGGAAAGGGTATCCGCGACCATGATGGCTTGCTGAAAAAAATAGACAGCATAGATGGTGTAGTAAGTGCCATGCCCTTTCTTCAGGGGCAGGGTCTTTTCAGGTTTAAAAGTAATATCAGCCCCGTGATGCTGCGGGGGGTGGGAGAAGGTGGCCAGATACCCGAAGATGTGAGCAAATTTATTACCGAGGGAAAAAAGGAGTTCACTTCTTCAAGAACTGTTTTTGTCGGAGAGGAAATGGCCCTCAATTATAATATCTCCATTGGTGATGTAATAGAGCTTATTGTGCCGAAGGGACGCCTTACCGCACGCGAAGGTGTACAGCCGGGAATGGGCCGTTTCAAGGTTATTGGTTTTTTCAAAACAGGGTATTACGATTTTGATACCAGGCTTGTCATCATGTCACTTCCCGCGGCACAGGGTCTTTACAATGTTGGTGATATTGTATGGGGTATTGGTGTAAAGATAAAGGATATTTACAGTATGAACAAAATATCCCGTCTCATTCAGTCGAAGATTGGATGGAAATACCAGACCCTCACCGCCGAACAGCAGAATCAGAACCTGTTTTACGCCCTGAAGCTGGAAAAACTGATCATGACCATCATATTGTTCCTGGTAATTATTTCTGCTGCTTTTACCATTATGGGTACCCTGGTGATGGTGGTAATGGAGAAACGAAAAGCTATTGGGGTGCTGAAGGCAATGGGGGCCCGGCCACTCTCGATAATGATTATATTCGTTCTGGAAGGATTTTTTATCGGTATAATCGGATCATTTTTGGGAGTGATATTTGGTCTTGCAACCGCCCTTAATCTTGAGGCTATAATACGCTGGATAGAAAGTTCTATTAATAACATTCTGGGGTTGATATACGGTATTCTCGACCTGGGGATGTATCAGCCAGTTTCACTGGTGCCAAGCAGCGTGTATTATATTGACACTATACCGGCACAGATAGATCCCCAGTTCGTGGTGTTTATTGCCATATTTGCTGTTTTTATCGCGACGGTAGCAGCCATATTCCCGTCATGGCACGCATCACGGCTGCACCCTGTTGAAACCATTCGATACGAGTAATTTATTCAGGATAAAATAATGATACATGATGCGATTATTGAAATAAAAGACCTGGTAAAGCATTACGGGTACGGGGACAGCAGGGTAACGGTAATACGTGACCTGTCCCTTTCCATAAAAAAAGGAGAGACCGTGGCCATCGTGGGGCCCTCGGGGGCAGGCAAGTCTACCCTGCTTAATATCGCGGGATGCCTCGATACCTATCAGAAAGGTAAAGTTTCGGTGCTTTCAAAGGATGTTCCTCCTTTTTCGGTGGACGATATGTCAGCCTTTCGAAATGAGCATATCGGTTTTATATTTCAGATGCACAACCTTATGCCCGAGTTCAATGCGCTTGAGAATATAATGATGCCCCTGCTGATTCGGCGCTGGCCCAGAAAAAGGGCCCGCGAAGAAGCCATGCACCTGCTTGAGCATTTCGGACTTACCGACAGGGCTACCCATAAACCCGCAGAACTTTCGGGAGGTGAGAACCAGAGAATAGCCGTGGCACGGGCCATGGTTGGAAACCCGGATATAGTACTTGCCGATGAACCGACCGGTAACCTGGATACTGCAAATTCAGACCTGCTTACCAGCCGCCTGTTGGATCTTGGAAGGGAAAAACAGGCTACCATAATTATTGTGACGCATGATGCCAGTATTGCCGCCAGGACCGAAAGGGTGGTAACCCTGGTTGACGGTTCAATAGTTGATGATACCAGCACATCGCCGGAGGCAATAGATGCGGATTGAGTTTGTAGGAGGGGCCCGTTCTGTTACCGGTTCATCATTCATAGTTAAGACAGATGCGAGTACAGTGATGGTAGATTGCGGTATGTTTCAGGGCAAACGTGAGTTACGTGAAAGAAATTATCTCGATCTTATATATGATCCACCTTCCATCGATTCCCTGCTTTTGACACATGCCCATATCGATCACAGCGGTCTTATTCCCCGCCTGGTGAAAAAAGGTTTTGATAATACAATTTTTGCCACGAAGGCAACTGCTGATCTCTGTGGGATTATGCTGCCTGACAGTGCCCATATACAGGAGATGGACGTGCAGTGGGTGAACAGGCGAAATAAGAAGCTGGGACGTGACCCTGTTGATCCGTTATATACACAGGATGATGCCGCGCAGGCCCTGGAGTGCTTTGCCCCCGTGCAATACGGTGAAGAAGTGCAGGTGCAACCCGGCATCAGGGCCCGTTTCAGGGATGCCGGACATATACTGGGATCTGCCATTATCGAGTTGTGGGTAGAAGAAAAGGGTAAGGAAACTAAAATTGTATTTTCAGGCGACCTGGGGCAGAAAGATCAGGCCATAATACGGGACCCGGAAATTGTGGAAAATGCTGACATACTTTTAATAGAATCTACATACGGTGACCGTGAGCATAAAAACAAGGCGGACACCCGTGAAGAGTTCAAAAATATACTGCTTGAATCATATAATGACAATGGAAATATTGTCATACCCGCCTTTGCGGTAGAAAGAACCCAGGAAATAATATACGTGCTTGCCGATCTTTTCCGTTCAGGAGAGGTTCCACGGGTGCCGGTGTATATAGACTCCCCCCTGGCCATATCGGCAACTGAAATATTCAGGCAGAACAGGGAGTGTTTTGACGAGGATACTGCCCGTATTCTGTTATCGGGAGACAGTCCCCTGGATTTTCCCGAACTGACTTTTACCCGCACCGCGGATGAATCAAAGCGTTTGAACAGGGAGGCCAGGGGATCCATCATCATTTCGGCAAGCGGGATGTGTACAGCCGGACGTATCAAGTTTCACCTGCAGAACAACCTGTACCGCCGTGAATCCAGCGTGGTATTCGTGGGCTACCAGGCTGAAGGTACACTGGGGCGTCGCCTGGTTGACGGGGCGAAGAAGGTGCGTTTGTATGGTGAAGATGTGGTGGTGAAGGCAAAGGTGCATACCATCGGCGGATTCTCTGCCCATGCCGACAGAAGCGGGCTGCTTGACTGGATTGGTAATTTTGACAATCCAGGCATGACGGTATTCGTGGTTCATGGAGAAGAGAACTCATCCATGAGCTTCTCCGAAGCTATCCGCGAACGATACGGCCTGGTGACACATGTACCACGATGGGGTGAGATCGTGAGCCTGGATACCATGAAATCACAATACGCTCCCTACGGGAATGTTGATTCTTTTGATGAAATTGATAACGAGATGGAATCCCTGGAGCACATGCTGGCAACACTGAAGGCCCGATACGCCCAGGCAAAAGAGGAAAACAGGAATATAGACCTTGATCAGCTTGAAGAGGATATCAATGATATCAAGGGGCTGATGGGGGTCATCGTTGACGAGTTGTGATACCTTACGATACGTTGCCCGTATGATACGATATCCGTACGGTACCCTCACGATATCCGTACGGATACGATACCGATATTTTTACTCGTATACCTTCTCTTCGGTTTCGTGAGCGTTTACCGCGTCGTTTTCAACGTCACGAACCGGTTGTTTTGACAATACCTTGTGGTATTCCTTGTACCATTCGTTCTGAATTATCAGCTGCATAATCTGGTTGGTGCCTACCCATATCTGGGACAGCCTGATATCACGGACAATCCTTTCCAGTGGATAAATGCTGGTATAGCCTATCCCACCCATAACCTGCATACAGTTGTTGGCGATTTCCCAGGCCGAGTCGGTAACGAACTTCTTAGACTCAGATACCATCCTGCGAATCCGTCCCGGATGTGCCTTGCCCGAGTCTACCGCCAGGCACGTGGTGTATACCATGGAGCGTGCGGCATCCAGCATCATCACGCTGTCGGCAACCTTGAAACCCACACCCTGGAAATTCATGATGGGCTGCCCGAAGGCTTTTCGCATGGAGGTGTAGCGGGTGGCAATCTCAATGGCGGGACGCACAGACCCAAGGGTCATGGCAGCCGTACCCAGCCGCTCGGGAACCATGTTGGTCATGAATACCTCGAAGCCGTTGTTGATGCCGTTGAGGCAATAACGTTCGGGAACACGTACATTGTCGAAAATAACACGGCCGGCACCCCCGCCCCGTACGCCCATAAGTCCGTAAATATACTTGCTTTCAACACCCGCGTCACGGGGTACCATGAAACACGATATCCTTTCGTGCGGCTTCTGTGCATCAGGATTGGTTAAAGCATACACCATGAACCAGTCGGCCCCTTCGGCTCCCACGATAAATCGCTTCTGGCCGTTGATGATCCAGTCGTCACCGTCTTTTGTGGCGGTTGTGGTGGCGCCGAAGAAGTCAGACCCTCCCCGGGGCTCGGTGAGGCATTCGGCGGCATAGACTTCGCCCTTAAGAAGGGGCACAACCATCTCCTGTTTCAGTTCTTCTGTTCCGTATAATACCACCGCCTCGCATACTATGTCGGCACCAACCCCCCACAGGCAGGCCAGTGAGTAACTGGCAACACCTACTTCTTCAGCAACGATGGCGTCGTCTACCCATGTGAGTCCCCGTCCCCCGTACTCTTTGGGGAGCCTGATACCCAGCAGGTTTCGCCTCCCTGCCTCTTTGAGGTATTCATGGGGAAATTGTATTTTTTCGGCATCCATGTCCAGTATCATCTCTTTGGGCACCCAGTTGGTAAAATCCCTGGCCTCGTCCCGAAGTTTTATTTGTTCATCAGTCATCAAGTAATCAAACATCACGTCCTCCCCTGCTGTTTTTTCTGTCCTGATGCCGGATGGATTACAAAACATGGAATAATAACAACCAGCTGAAAACCATCCGCGCATGGAACATTTTATTCTTGAAATATAACGTTATGTTATATAATATGTAACTATGTTATATTGTCAAGTATTTCGCAGGAAAATATCGCGTTTTCAATTGAAATTTGAGGTTATTAATGCAATTCTGATTTTTCAGGTTGTGAAATATGTATGTGGTTATACCATCAGGTTCGAATTATGGACAGGGGTATTGTAAGGTAAATACAGGGTATGGCATTTAAAAATATCGGACAGAAGATCCAGGCGGCACGTGAAGAGAAGGGGATGACCCAGGTAGACCTTGCCGGTGCACTGGGGATTACCCAGGCTGCCCTTTCCAACTACGAGCTGGGAAAGAGAAGGCTCTACATCCACCAGATAGAGGCCATCGCGGATGTGCTGGAAAAAAGCATATCCTATTTTATCGAGGGGGGCATCAACAATGCCGGCATAGAAACCTCTTCATCAGAAAATGAAGAAGAATTGCTGCGAAACCGAATTGTTGACAGGATATCCAGGCTTGGTAAAGATGATCTTACCAGTGTGGGTGAATATATTACCTACCTGGAATGGAGGCAGAGGGATGTCTGACCAGGTGAAAAACTTCCAAAGGATAATGAAATCGGTTGATGTTCTCAGGGAGAAGCTTTCCGAAGAGGATGCGATTCAGGCAATTCCGGATATAAGTGAGCGCACGCTGTTTTTTTACGGTGAACTGGCCGGGGCCAACCTGCAGTCCATGCTGATAGGTGAAGGCATGGGAGGTGAAGGACTAACCTACAGCCAGTCTGGTGTGGTTCTTGAGAGTCTCAGTTACGATCTCATCGGCGCGTTACCCTCTCTCATTACTACCCTTCATTGTATCGAGCTTATTAAGCTGGCACCGGATTCAGAACAGAAAGAAGAACTGTTGCACCGGGTGGTGAATGATCACCGCCCGCTGGCTTTCTGTCTTACCGAAGAAGGTGCTGGCTCAGATATCGGTGGTATTAAATGTAGTGCCCTGCAAACAAAAAAGGATATTCGCCTTCGTGGAAACAAGAGCGTAGTTATAAACAGCACCGTGGCGCAGATGTTTCTTGTATTTGCAACAACAGCCCGTGACCGGGGACGGGCAGGTATCAACGTGTTCGCGGTAAAACCTGGTAAAGAAGGTGTCATTATAGATGAACCCTACCTGCTTGACGGGTTTCAGAACAGCGTTATCGGTTCTGTTGAATTTAAGAATGTGTCTCTTTCGGAAGAGAACAGGCTAAGCGGAGAGGGGACGGGATATTTTCAACTTATCGAAGTGCTTGACAAGGGACGGCCGCTGGTTGCAGCAAGCTGCGTAGGGGCGGCACAGAAAGTCATGGATATCATTGTACAATATACAAAGAAACGCAGCCAGTTTAACATGCCGTTGAATCATTTTCAGGGAATAACCTTCCCGCTGGCAGAATATGCAACCAGGCTGCACGCAGCCAGGCTGCTGTACCATGACGCGCTGAAAAAAATTGATGATGGTGCTCCATTTACCATGGAGGCATCCATGGCAAAACATTACGCCAGTATGCTGCTTGAAGACCTGGCTTCCTTCGGCATGGAGGTGCTGGGGTATCGGGGCATGGCACGGCAGAATCCAGTTAAGCGCATATACCACGATGCCCAGCTGTTAAAATCCATAGATGGAACGGCCAACGTACAGCGAATGATTATCGCGTCGCAGCTTTGAATGGTAGTATTGCTGTAATTACTCAGCTTTCATACTGAATAATCAAAAGCATTATAAAATGAATAATAATCCCGCATCTCCCCCCGCCTTCGGCGGGGGGAGATGATTCAATTCCTTTCCATCATGAAGCAAATGAGCAATATTTTAGTCATAGTTGAGTAGTTACGTATTGTTATCGTATCTGTATGGAGTCGTATGAACCGTAGTAACCAAGCAGGCTGTGTATATTTTTTCTGTGCTGCATAAATAATCGCAGTTCTTTTTTTAATAAGGGCATATCTTTTTCAGCCGCATTTTTCAGCTCTTTCTGCAGCCTTTCTATTTTCGCGGGGATGGACAGGGTCTGTATGTTTCTGCCGTATTTTCTGAACGCCGTATCCGGTATATTCTGCGTGTAAATTGGAATAACTTCGTAGGTTGCATTCAGCCTGCCCATTGTTTTTTTCAGGGTACAGTGCACAATGGCTGAATCCTGCGTGGTGATGCGCATGCTGTTGTCATCGGTGGCGTGATGATATCGCTGATTGGATATGAAATTTCCCAGGCTGTAAAATATGGTGCAGCGCCTCCCGTCCCCCGTCTCAAATTGTTCGACTGGTTGCAGCACATGGGGATGATGGCCGATCACGCAGTCTACTCCAGCCTGGCAATATTCTTTCATGTGTGTTTCATCTCTTTTGTCTGGAAGGAGTTTATACTCGGTTCCCGCGTGAACCAGCATGAATAGAAAATCACATTGCTTCCGGGCTTCACGAATATCTTTTAACACCTGTTCTTTTTCATAAAAATCATTTATGGAATACCGGTGTCGAACCTTGCGGGGCATTGGATAATTATGTACCCCGGTATACGCGATAACACCGATTCGAAGGTCATTAATTGTTGCGAAAAAACCTCTTGTATCTGACATTCCTGATACCTGCACCCCCACGTGGCGGATGCCCCGTTCAGTGAGGTAGCGCAGGGTGGTGTCAATACCCTCGGGGCCCTGGTCAAGAACATGATTGTTGGCCAGGGTTACAAGATCAAAACCCGCCTTCTTCATGGCGTTCAGCACCTCTGGGCGGCAGTTAAACACAATGCTTTTCCCGGTATAAGGTGCCTTGATGGGAAACTCCATGTTTCCCACGGTAAGATCACCCCGCTGTAGTTCATCTGTTATGGGGGCGAAGAGATGATCGAAGCCGTTATTGCGGATAACCCCGTTTTCTCGAACAGTACGGCTGTAGGCGCACGACTTGACGGGACCATGCATC
The DNA here is from genome assembly GCA_964486725.1 of uncultured Leptospiraceae bacterium. GTDB lineage: Bacteria > Spirochaetota > UBA4802 > UBA4802 > UB4802 > M55B154. The sequence continues at coordinate 2,563 of CAZAOK010000056.1, read as the reverse complement.
ATAACGTCGCCGGTAAAGGTAATAACGGTATCGCTGGTCCAGGGTAACTGTACACATGACGCGGAACAGGCTGTTATAAGTACAGCCAGTATGGGTATATAGATCATTGGGGGAATGCAGGATGTTTTTCTTCTATTAAAATTCATAGTTTATTTCTTGAATAATTCAACCAGTTCGGCTTCGGGAAGGGGCCTGCTTAAAAGATACCCCTGGGCAATGTCTGATCCCAGCGCGGCCAGCTTGTCAAGCTGTTCTCTGGTTTCCACTCCCTCTGCTATTGTTTTCAGGTTGAGACTGTGTGCCATGCTGATGATGGCTTTGACTATTGACTCACTCTCCTCGTTGGTGGAGATGTCCCTTATGAAGGATATGTCGATTTTCAAAAAGTCAAGTGGCATTCGTTTCAGGTAACCAAGGGATGAATAGCCGGTGCCGAAGTCATCAATGGAGATGGTTATACCAAGGTCGCGCATTTCCTGGAGCACCCTGCTGGTATATTCTATATCAAGGGCAAAGGTGCTTTCGGTAATCTCGAATTTCAGCAGTGAGGGAGACACACCTGTCTTTTTTATGGCTTTTCGCAGGGCACTCATCAGTTTTTTCTGCCTGAACTGCACCTGTGAAAGATTAATGGCCACGGGAACGCAATTGTAGTTTTTACCCTGCCATTTGATTATGTCCTCGCTCACCTTTCTGATAAGCCATTCCCCCACGTCAACAATAAGGCCGGTATCTTCCAGTATGGGTATAAAACGTCCCGGTGACACCAGGCCAAGCTCATCGTTTTGCCAGCGCAAAAGGCTTTCCATGCCCGCCATCTTACCTGATTTAATGTGGTAATAAGGCTGATAATAGGGAAGAAACTCTTCTTTTTTAAGGGCGTCATACATCATGTGTTCAAGCTTCAGGTATTCTTCTGCCTTACTGTTCATGGCAGCCTTGTAGAATTTATAGGAATTATAGCCTTCTTTTTTTGCGCTCATTACGGCCATGTCGGTATTCTGCAACAGGGTGTGGGCGTTTGTGCCGTCTACGGGACATACGGCGATGCCGATACTGGCAGTCATCACAATTTTGCTGCTGTTAATCTCTATGGGCTCTGATATAGAGTTTCTTATTTTTTCAACAAGACTGATCACGTCGTCGGGTTCGGCCATGTCAACCAGGAGAATGCCGAAGTCATCGCTGCCGATACGGGCAACGGTGTCCCCGTCCCTGGTCAAATTTTGCAAACGTTTTCCCATGATTCGCAGCAGTTCATCACCCGTTGCCACCCCGTATACATCGTTCAGGGTCTTAAACCTGTCGATGTCAATGATGAGTACCGCGGCATTGCGTTCTGAGTGTTCCACGCGGGCAACAGCCTGCCCGAGGCGGTCTATAAAAAGGTTTCGGTTGGGAAGGCCTGTTATATCATCGTAAAATGCCAGGTGGTTGATGCGCTTCACCATCTTCATCTCTTCAGTGATGTCCCGCATAATACCGTCAATACAGGTAATCTCATCATTCTTTATTACACCGCGGGCTGTTATGGATACCATGATGCCATCACCCGACCTCCGAATGAGTTCTATTTCGTAGTTATTAATGATACCATGTTCTTTGATTAACCCGATACAGTTTTTCCACTGTTCAGGATCTGCCAGGATGCTGTTATTTGATGATTCTCCGGTCGCGATGATGTCAATTACTTCTTCATACCCCAGCATCTCTGCAAGGGTCTGATTAGCAGAGGTGAAAACACCTTCCGGGGTTGCCTGGAATACACCCACCACCGTATTATTGAAAAGGTTTCTATACTGCGTTTCGCTTTCCTGAAGTTGTCGTTTCAGTGTGTGAACCCTGGAGGCAAGCTCCAGGTTCCATATTATTTCCGCATCAGTATAGGGTTTTTTTATGTAAGCATACGCCCCTGAATCGGCTGCTTTTCGAAGGGTTTCAGTATCGCTGTAGGCGGTTAGAAACACTACCGGTATGTTAAAATTATTCAGTATTGACTGCGCGGCATCTATACCGTCCCGTTCACCACGAAGATGGATGTCCATCAGTACCATGTCCGGCAACGATTCTCCTGCTTTTTGCAGGGCTTCGTCGAAGTCAGAAGCGGTACCGGTTACCGTGTAGCCCAGTTGTTCCAGCTTCTGGCTTATATCAAGGGCTACAATAGCCTCGTCTTCGACGATTAAGATACGAATCATGAGCGGGTCCTGCCATTCTATTTTTAATAGTTATCTGCCAATACTATCAGGTATGGGTATGTTAATCAATATAAATATTGGGTCTTTCCAGATTCTTGGGAAGGGAGTGATTTAAATTCCGGGTTACATACATGTGACCAGTGATATAATCAGTCTATCAGCCCCCTGTATCCCCCCACGGGCTGACTGATATTATATTACCATTGAAGAAAGCCATACCCCCTGGCCTGATATTTAACGAGATCGCCACAAATGCGGTGAAGCATGGATTTGTTCATAACCAGGATGCGCATTTTACCGCGAAGTTATACAGTAGTGAAAATAATGATCTTTATACAGTAATTTTGTCCAATTCAGGGAATCCC
>CAZAOK010000055.1:0-24678 GCA_964486725.1 uncultured Leptospiraceae bacterium | reverse complement strand
ATGGTAAGAGGTAAGATCAACAGTTTCCAGACATCCAACGAAGGACTAAGTGAAAAGCAGCGGAATGAACTCATAAATGTGGCAAGGGACTACTTTAACCTGGCTGAAAGCTACATGACCAGGCCAGCATCTTCCACGGTATACGTGGTATTTGGCAGGATCGGCAGCGGCAAGAGTACCGTGGCGGCTGAACTGGCAGGACAGAAAGGAGGGATAATCCTCAACACCGATGCCATCAGAAAGAAGATGGCTGGGCTGGACATATACCAGGATGCCGGTGCTGATGCCGAGAAGGGGATCTATACCCCTGAAATGACAGAAAAAGTATACACTGCCCTGCAAAACCATGCCCTGACAAGCGTAGAATACGGCCATAATGCGATTATAGATGCCACATACTGGAACAGTGACGCACGGGCTGATCTTTACAGTTTCTTTAATTCCAGGAGCATCCCCATTCGTTTCGTGCAGGCTACCTGTGATGAAAAGGTAATACTTGAAAGGGTGCAGCAGCGTGAAAAGGGAGAATCTGTTTCAGATGCTGACACGGGTACTATCAAGGCATTACAGTCACGTTTTCAGGAACCGGGTGAAGAGATTCCGGCTGATATTCTTGATGTTGTGGATACTAATGGTGATCTAAAAAATCAGGTTGAGAAGATACATTAAAACTCTATATGGGTATGTACAGTTTTTTTCCGGGCTTGATAAGATGCGGGTTTTTAATGTCGTTGAGAAAGATAATGTGAGAGAGGCGTATTTTATAACGGAGGGCAATTGAAGAGAGGCATTCGCCTCTCTTCACCGTGTGTTTTCTTACCCCTGAAAAACGTATTTTATAAAGTTTTTTTTTGTCCTTCTCTATATCCTTTTTTTTTTCAGAGGGCACCCGCAGTGAATATTTTTTCGTGTATGGGGGTGTTACATTGCGTTTCAGTTCTGGATTGAGCTGCTTGATAGTTTTAATGGATATACCCGTCATTTTAGAGAATGTATGAATATTGACCGGGTATTTCAACAGCATGTTTTCAGTTTCCACTGTTTTTGGGATATTTATCAGTTCCCTGCCGATATTGAATAATTCCCTGTTCTTGTAAATGAGAACCAGGGCGGCATATCGTGCCACGTACTCACTTGTTTCATTACGCAGCTGGCCCGAGTCTGCAAGTTTCCAGTAATCCATTATGCCTGTTCTTTTCATGGTTCGGCTCACGTGTCCCGCCCCGCCGTTGTAAGCGGCCAGTGAAAGTTCCCATGACCCGTAAATAGAATACAGGTTTTTCAGGTGACGCAATGCCGCGCGGGTTGACTTTTCAATGTGCCGCCTTTCGTCTACCCAGGTGTTGATCTTGAGTCCAAGCATCTGTGAAGTGGGATACATGAACTGCCAGAGTCCAACTGCCCTGCTTTTTGACACAGCACGGGGATTGAAACCACTTTCAAGAAGCGGCAGAAGGGCCATGTCCCGTGGTATTTCAGGGTATTCTTCCATGACATCTTCAATTATTTCCATGTACATGTATGACTGGTGTATAGAGTTCTTCACGTACTCCCTTCCCACCGTCAGGTACAGGTACAGGTACCTGCGTACTTCTTCACGCCTGCAGATTGACAGATCATCTATAGAGGCGAACAGGTCTTTTCCCTCAAGTGACGGCAGAAAAAAGTGATCCATGTTCGGTTCATATTCTATCGCCTTCTGTAGTCCCTCTTCACTGTATATGGTATCATTAAAGAGGTCCAACAGGTTCCAGCAGAACGACCTGGTGTCCATCGACACAAGCGTGAGAGAAAGCAGCAGAACAAACAGGGTTATGTAGGTTGCTTTTCTCATATTGTATTCCTTATTCAGTATATACCTTTAATAATTAAAATTTCTCCCCAGGTATTAAAAAAATGATCACTATGGCAAGTGTTTTATTAAAAAAATTTTGATAGACTATTGGTGGTGTTTTGCTTGTTCCATTATAGTGTAATGAAAATTTACGAAAATTCCAAATAAAAAGAACCTATTATGTGACATAATACAAGATATTACAGCATATGTTATAATGCAAGTGTAATTTATGTTTATTTGTAATTACTCAGCTGTCATGCTGAATGATCAAAATTATTCTAAAATGAATAATGATCCAGAATCTCCAATTCCTTTTCATTATGAATTAAATGATCAATATTTTAGTCATGGCTGAGTAGTCAAGTTTGTTTTTTGTTATCCTTTCTGGTAACATTTATTTTTATAGTTGCTATTTTTATAAATGTATAGTATGAATGTATTATAATACAGAGAACAGGTATTTTACGGGAGGCTGTTATGAAAGATCCGCGGAAAGACCAGAAAGCCCTTGAATTGTATGAACAATTGAAACCGAATATGGCTGATTATGTGTCGCATTATGCCAAAATCAAAAAAAACGATATCGCGATCATTGAACATAATACCGGTGAAAAGGTTACCTGGAAAGATTTTAATACTTCAGTGTCAGCTTTCGCCGCGAAACTGCTTTCCATCGGGCTGAAGAAAGGGGATATCGTTGTAACCAGCCTGCCGTTGCTGAAAGAGCATGTCTACCTTATGTATGCCTGTTACAGGACAGGTATTATCGTGGCCCCCCTTGACCTGAGGTTAAAGACAGCGGAAATCCAATACTGCATGGACAGGTTGAAGCCAAAGGCCTATTTTTTCCTGGGTAAGACCCCTGTGGCTGATTTCAGGCCCATGATCAAGGAGGTCATGGCACATTCTCCTTTCGTGGAGCACTGGATACAGTTTCAAAAAGAAGAAGATCTTATCATGGACGGGGCCGTAGGTATCACGGAATTCGTGAAGGATATTAAAAAAGTTTTTATAAAAAGTCTCTTTTCCGGTTCCGTTCGCAGGGCACATAAAAATGTTGAGAAACGTGATGCCTGCCTTATCATCTTTACAACAGGATCAACCGGTTCACCAAAGCCGGCGTTACTATGCCACGAGGGAATACTTACCCAGAATATAGGACTGGCCGCGGCCTTTGAAATGCGCAGTGACGATGTCTTTCTCATAAATCTGCCTCCTTCTCACGTGGGGTGTACTACTGAACAGCTTGCCACCACAATTTACGGGGGCGGTGTGTCTGTGTTGCTGCATATATTCGATCCGAAGATGAGCCTTGAGGCCATACAGGAGCACCGCGTCACCTGCCTGGGGCAGATTCCCGCTCTTTTTAACATGGAATGGCGTCTTCCGGAATATGACCAGTTTGATCTTTCCAGCCTGCGTTTTGCCATTTACGGAGGACAGGCGGTTTCCCGTGAATTTTTGGTGAAGATGAAAAAGATGTCCCCGAAGATCGGAACAGGTCTCGGTCTTACGGAAACGTCCGGCTTCTGCACCTATACTGATGTTGATGCGGGTGTAGATGAGATCGTGAAAAGTATCGGCTATGATATGCCGCTGTGTCCCCTTACGGTGAGGGAGCCAATGAATGCTGATGGCAGCGCGGGAAGAGAAAAGCCCCGTGGTGAAGTAGGGGCTATCTGTTTTTCGGGGCCGCAGATATTTATCGGGTACCTGAACGATCCGGAGAATACTGCCAGGACAATTTCCAAAGAGGGAATTTGTTATACGGGAGATCTCGGGTATTATGATGACGAAGGTCTGCATTTTTCGGGAAGGTCAAAGCTGGTAATCAAGCCCAAGGGGTACCAGGTGTTTCCTGATGATGTTGAGCATCATATATTCGAAAAACTGAAAAGCAAGATTAACCAGGTAGCTGTCGTGGGTGTTCCCCACGAGGTGTATTCAGAGGGTATAATAGCTTTCGTTGAACCTGTTGGGGGTGAGACGATTACAGTTGATGAAGTGATGGAGGCGTGCGAGGATATTTCATCCTATTCCAGGCCTTCCCATGTTGAGATCATTACTTCCGGTGAATTCCCACTGAACAGGGTTGCCAAGACAGATTACATGGAGTTAAAAGATGAAGCACAAAAGGTAGTGCAGAGACTTCGGTCTGAAGGTAAATGGGACGTCTCCTGACGGACGATGCAGAATATTCAAAATCATTCTAAAATGAATAATAATCCAGCATCTCCCCCGCCTTCGGCGGGGGAGATGTACCTTACAGCGGTGCGCTTCTGCCGTGTATATCTCCCCCCGCCTTCGGCGGGGGAGATGCTCAAATTCCTTTTCATTATGAAGAAATTGATCAATATTTTAGTCATAGCTGAGTAGTTACAAATTATTTTCAATTTCCAATTATCCGGAAAGACCCTTAAAAAATATACTCCCGCTAATGTAAGGCGGGAGCTTTTTTTGTTGCGTATGTGCTGTATATGATATACAGTATGCACTGAGAGTACTGGTATGCCGGGTGAGTTATTGCAATGATAAGTAACGTACATTTGCACCTGGGAGGTCACTGTATCGAAACCGCTTCAAAGAAGAAGCTGAAGACACTTATGGATCAGTATTTTGAAGATGATGCTCCAGAAGATGTTGAAGAGCAGATACGCATCCTGCAGGAATTCATGGAGCAAAGTGATTTCTCATCGTTGAGAAGTTCGGACAACCGTCTGGCTGGAGAAGAAGAGGCGAATGTGCGGCTGTATCGTGGTGCTGATGGAAAAATTGTTCTGGATTTTATGGCACAGTAATAGACTAGTGGTAATTGTTAAAAGAATTTTGCCTATCGAATTTATTTATAGCGCAGGAACTGGCAATGGAACGTGTTGATATATGGTACCTTACTGACAATAAAAAGGGCGAAGGTATTGCTGATGCCATTGAATCTCTCGGCCTCAGTATAACAATTGTAAAGGAAAAGGATTTTTCCGGCTGTAATATAGTTCTCAACAGTATCAATATATTTGTAATTGATCTTGTGAGTCCTTCGATTGACGAGGTGATGAATATATGCAGGGAAGATTCAAGGTTGCAGGGGTTCATGAAATTTGTTGTCCTGTATAAAAGGCAGTTACGCAAGGCGCTAAATCTTGCCGCCCACCTGCTTCACGTAGAATTTATCTCCAGGCCCGTACAAAAACGGGAATTTCTTTTACTACTCGAGAAAACTTTAATAGTTGAGCGGTATCGTGAGATATTATCGGTTGTATCCAGGGAATCTGAAAACAGGATAGAGGCATACGAGAACCTGCTGGACATCAACAGGCATGATGTATTTGAATCTGACAAAGAGAAACACGCCTTTGAGAATATCATCAATTTCGAAAAAAACCTCATAACCGAGCAGAAAGACTTAAACAGGGCAATAACCGAGTTTTCTATAATGCGACAGCAGGAAATGTTTGAGATGAAGAAAAGGATCAATGCCGAAGAGATGCTGGCAGAATTGCGCAGAAAGGAACTCCTGGACGCGAAGAATGTTATAGACGCCCAGGAATCGGTAATTGAGTTTTCCACGAAAGAACTTGATGACGCGAATAAGATAATTGATGCCAGTGAACGCGCCCACGAGTTAAGCAGGCAGGAAGCCATTGACCTGCATCACAAACTCGACAGGGAGAAACAGAAAAACATGGTATTGCAGGATGAGATCAACAGGCTTAAATCAATTATCAATAATCAATAGGACATGCTGCCGAATCTGTTCGGTGATAATTGTTCTGTTTCTATCAATACCCGCGAATGCCTGGTTTCTCGACCGGGGTCTCGAATCTACAATCAATAAAATGAGGGTCTTGTTTCAGCAGCGAGAGCTTATGACGCTTTATGATGAACATGTTGATCATGAATTCAAAAGTGATATACATACGCTCGTCGATAAAATGAAGAAAGACAGAAAAAACGGTCATCGTATAGCCAGGAGGATTGGTTTTGACCATTACAGGGATCTCAAGAAGGCTGATGCACATACCGTTGTTTCACATTTTTTTGATACGATGCTGCATCCTCCCGGAAAAAAACCGCCGGGCATTAATAATGAAAGTTACCTGAGGCTGGCATTGGCCCTTTCCTTGTTGTTTTCATATCTTGATGAAGACATGAAAATTGTCGATAAAAGAATTGACAGGGCGAATGCAGAGGTTATTTACAAGGGTAAGGGATTTACCATGGCTGTCTGTTATGTGTATCGTAAAAATAACTGGTACCAGTCAGATGACAGGCATTGTAAAGTGAAATAGACAAGAGTACCCGGGTGCCGGGGAGAGATAATATATTCATTATAGTGAGTTTGTATGGAGTGGGAAATAATACTGATTGATGCGGTGAAAGACGGTAAGATCAGGGAGTTGCATCTGAGAAAAATCCCCGTATTGAAAACCTGTAATAACTGGCGGGAAGTTGAGCCAGTGGGCTGGGTTGATCACAATATGAAATTATCCCATTACAAGGGGGCAGTTGTAAAACTTCACGGTAGAATATATTTTGTTACAGAGAATACAATAAATGCCCTGAGTGAATTTATCAACTGGAAGTTTCCCAGGAAGCTTGATGTAGTTTAATACCGGTGTTTACCTGGTAAGAGATTACGATTCATCTTCGAAAATTGATATAACGGCCTCTTTTTTATGAGAGGCCTTTATGATTCTGTCCAGGTAGTCAGGGTTGATTATGGCATAATGCTGTGTTATCCGCTTTTCGATTGCCGGTTTGAGTTTTCCCTCAGTAATTTCATCTATGAATTCAGGATCACTGGAGTGCAGAAGAATGGCACGTTGTATCTGCACCCTGAGAGTTTTAGTAACCCATTCCCTCAACTGAAAATTCAAATTTTGCGGTATCTTGTTTTTCGAGTATTGTTCCAGTGAATGTAAAAAAACATCCTGGTCCATATCCCGCTGTTGTGCTTTTAATATGGATTGACGGGTTATCCTGGCGTGAATGATCATGTCATCCTGTATTATATCGGTATGAGCAAGTATATGGTATTGTATTTCTGATGATACTTCCCGTGAAGGTATCATTACGGTAAAGTCAGGATTGATGTAGATGGTTTTGCGAGTTTCTTCCATGCTGGCTGCATCCCGTGAATGCCTGTATAAATCCATACCCGCGTCAGATAAAATAACCATGTTATCATCAAGGGCAAAGACACCAGTCAGAAGAAAGAGGTTTATACCATGACTGAATTCCCGTGCCAGGGATTCTTTTAAAGATGGTAGATTATAGAGATCATTTATCATCAGGGATGAATATGCTTCAAGCTGATAAATGGAAAAAAGAGATGCAATTGAGTGACCGGGCTGCCTGGTAACCCTGTCCCTGATAATATTTACAGTTTCTTTGTCAGGGATATCTACCCGTGGTTCCAGCAAAGGGTCTTTTTGCGTTGGGGTAATAATAGCATCCATAACAATTTTTAAAAATGATGAAGGACGTGAAAGCTGTTCTTCAACAGGTTTAAAAGTAATAGATACGTTTTCCCTGCTGATGCTGAGTAGTTTCATCTGGTATAATATGTAGAGGCAGAATGAAGCGAGGTGAGATCTTGACAGAGTCTTCCCTGACATCGTTCCAAGCTGGGGCATGGATGTAGTTAACCTGGAAAAATCAATTTTTCTAAATTCCCTGTTCTGGGTAAGGAAAAGACCGAACCCGGTGATGATATCATATGTTTTCAGCAGTGCGTAGAGCAGTTTATAACGATTGTGTACAAATCCCTCCGGTGCGGGTAGAGGAGAGGGGTACATGGCCAGTAAGGGGGTGATATATCTTTTATCAATCAGTATGAAGGTGATAAAACGTTTTTCCATGCTGTGAAAGATTGAAATGATACCTTTTTCTTTTAATTCAACTAGAACTTTCTCTACTGATGTTAACGGGATTTTCTTTGCCAGCTCATCAAGGGTGACAATGCCCCCATGTTCAGCCAGCAGGGCCAGTAACGCGAAGGCATGGCTTCTGGGGCTGAATTTCAGTTTGGCCGCAGCCTCCTGGCCGGGGTTAATCGAGCTGGAAAGTGACTGCAGTTTTTTTTTCAGTTCTTTCCCGCTTATGGAAGCGAACAATTCAGCAACCTCCGGGTAGACAAATACCTTGTCAAGCTTGTTGTTTAACAACTGCCTGTTTTTAAGTACATATACCACCAGGCGGGATGAAAGGCTGTTGGTAATTTTTTCAATTTCCGGTATGGAAAGATCGAGTTCTTTCTCGATATCCCTGAAGGTGAATGATCTGCCCGTAGTGACAAGCAGTCGCAATACCATCAGCTCATCCTGGCTGCATTCTGACAGGGTCGCGTTTAATCCGGTATAGGTGAGCAAACGTGAAATAATGTCAGACGATTTTGTATTTCGCGGTCTCTGGATTTTCAATATAGATGCCAGTCTTATTTTATTTGAGTCTGAAAGTTCAGACGCATTATTTGATATTCTTTTCATAATAAAAAAATTGTAGACACATTAGTTGAGCTATTCTATATAATGCCAGTCAAATTTGCAATAAAAAATGTAACGAACCGGTGGTATATATAACATATTATGCATATTCCATACTCTTCGTTGCAGACATACGCGCGTTTATTTCCCGTATGAAAGTGTAAAATGAACTTTAGTCCAAGGAGCATCTGATGTTACAGTTTCTCAGGTTCGATAAAAATGTGGCCAGTGATACAGAATTTTCCATATTACCTAAAGGAGAGGCGGGTCGGTTCTTTCTCAGGCACGTTGGATTTGTTCTGCTGTTGCTGTATTCCACCATATTTCTTGCTGTGGCAATACCTTATGAAGGTACATTCTTTATTGGCGGAATTATTACTGCCGTTTTCATGATACGGCTCATCAATTTTATTATAAAATACAGGAAGTTTAAGGGTGGAGCCATCAGGGTTTCTCCGGAAATGATTGAAATCAGGGGTAATGAAGAAGTGTACAAAATACCTGCTGATGAGATAACCTATATTGAGGTGAATGTATTCAGTGACCTGGTAGTACGGGAGAAATACAACAAGACTGTTTTTCCCATCTCATTGCTGACTGAAGATGACAGGGAGATGCTGCTGAATAACTTCGTTGACATGGCTCCAAACCGTACCCGCATCTACCATAAAGCATGGGATTTCTTTGACGCCATACTTGTGGCTTTTATTCTCGCCATGCATATACGCCAGTTTATCGTGCAGGCATACTTCATTCCTACTGGTTCGATGGAAGACACCCTGCTGGTAGGTGATCACCTGCTGGTAGAAAAGATAACATATGGACCAATAATTCCGCAGATGATTTTCATGGACAAGCCCGTTCACCTTGACTTTGCGGGTATTCGTGAGGTGAAGCGAAATGATATTATTATCTTCAGACCTCCAGGCGAAGAAGAAAAGGATTTTATCAAGCGATGTATCGCCGTTGCAGGTGACGAGGTGCATATTCGTAACGGGAGCGTGTACGTGAATGGCCAGAAACTGGAAGAACCATATGTGAAGGGCCATACCACCTACAGGGGGTTTAGTGAAAAGCTGATAGAGGGTGTAGTTCCTGAGAACATGGTGGTGGCCATGGGGGATAACAGGGAAAACTCTTTTGACAGCAGGGGGTTCGGATATCTACCGGTTGAACGCATAAAGGGCAGGGCTTTTGTTATGTACTGGAATACCAGTAACGTAAGGAACCTTGATTTTTCAAGGCTGGGCCTGATACAGTAGTCAGAATTTTGAAAAAACATTGACCCGGTTGAGGTTGTGTCCGGCAGTGGGTGTATGAACCAGACAGTATTTAATCGTCGCGTATTAATCACGGGAATAATAATAGTGGTATTAGCCGCAGCGTTTTTGTACAGGCTGTTTAATCTCCACTTCTCGTCAAAGATAATACTGTCCCCATCTAATTCAGTAACGATAAAGCGTGGATATATCAAGGATACCAATGGTGATATTCTTGCCATGAGTATTGAACGAAATTCGGTATATGCCAATCCTTCAATTATTTCCGAACCTGAAAAAACAGCAGATACATTATCCAGTATCGTAAATGTGAACAGAAACTGGATTCTCAAAAGGTTGAAGCGCGATAAGCGCTTCGTATGGATAAAACGAAAGGTAGATGACGCCACGGCAAAAAAGATCCAGTCGCTGAACATCCAGGGGGTAGGATTTAAAAAAGAATTTCTTCGGGTGTATCCAAACGGGAACCTGGCCGCGCAGCTGCTTGGTTTCGTGGGAGTGGATAATCACGGGCTTGAGGGAATGGAATATAAATTTGATGGACTGTTAACCGGTGATTCTGAGCGGGACAGGATAGTGAAACCCGACAAAGATATTCAGCAGGGCTATTCAGTCATTCTAACCGTCGATCGCCTGATACAGGATACAGCCGAAAGAGCATTGGCTGTCGGTGTCGAGCGATCGGGCGCACGACGGGGTGTTGCCGTTGTAATGGAAGTATCAACAGGCAGGGTCCTCGCGCTGGCACATTCGCCCACCTTTAACCCGGAAAAATTTTATACATATCCTCCATGGATGCTTGGAAACTTTTCTGTGGTTGATTCATTCGAACCGGGTTCTACGTTGAAATTATTTTCCATGATAACAATTCTTGAAAGAAAACCTGACCTGTTAAAAAGCACCTATACCTGTAATGGCGAGATAGAGATTGGAGAAATAACCATAAATTGCATTTCCGATCATGGAAGGGTCAGTTGTGAGGATATAATCGCCTATTCCTGCAACGTGGGCCTGGTCAGTGCCATGAAGGATATAAGGAAAGCACACCTGTATGATACATTGCATAGATTCGGATTTGGTTCTGAGACGGGTATAGAGATCCCCGGTGAGTCTTCGGGTATCCTGAGGCCCTACTCGGGGTGGTCGGGCTTATCCAAGTATTCCATCGCCATCGGCCAGGAGATATCCGTTAATTCAATACAACTGGCAGCCGCGGTCAGTGCCATCGCCAACAGGGGAGTATACATGGTTCCCTCTGTTGTTGAAGGCATTGAGAATGAGCGGGGTCAGCTGATCCAGAGATTCTATCCACAGAGCAGGGGAAGGGTAGTCAACGAGGCTGTGGCGGCCAGAATTATGGACATGATGAAAGAGGTATTGCGAAGAGGTACGGGTACCCGGGCTGCGATACCGCATTACCGGGTGGGGGGAAAAACCGGTACCGGCCAAAAATCGATGAAACGAGGAGGCTATATACCCGATACTTACAGTGCATCCTTTGTGGGAGTAGCTCCCCTGAATGATCCAGATGTATGCATTCTTATATTGCTGGACGAACCAAAGCTGGTTACCTCAGGGGGACAGGGGGCTGCACCTGTTTTCGCGGACATAGCCCGCAGGATACTTCCCTACAGGGGAAACGCTTCCAGGATAAAGAAAGCTGTTGATCCGGGCCATGCGAAGAAGGGGGCATACTGGTCCCGGTATACCGAAAATCAGGTGCCTGATTTTCGTGGTCTTTCTCATTACCAGGCCCTTCAACTGCTTGTAAAACTGCAGAAAAACAGGCCGGTTACCTATACATTACAGGGAAAAGGGCGTGTGACCGCGCAAAAACCTTCTCCCGGCAGTAGCTGGAAAAAGCAAAACAGCATTCAATTACAACTCAGCCAGGAGTGATGTGTGCAAAATAGTATTCTTCAGAACAACCTCAACGCCATTAAGAAAAAGAACACTGATTTATATAAGAGAATAAAATCTGCCCGCAGTGAAGACGCGGTTACAATTGAGCAGTCAAAGACAGGACTACCCGTTCCCCTGTTTGAGAAAAACGGGAAGAAAATCGCCATACACAGCAGATTTGATCCGCAGAAAGAAGCCGAAAGAATGCTGAAAGACATCGCCATTGGTGAGTATGACCTCTTCGTTGTTTTAGGGTTTGGTTTCGGTTATCACGTTGATTATTTACGACAAGAGGCCCCGCGAAACAGTACCATACTTGTACTGGAAGCATATCTATCCATGCTCAGGAAGGCATGCGAAAACCGTGATGTAATTGAACTGGTGACTGACCCACGTGTTGTTATTCTTGTCGAACCTGATGATGATGCCCTTGCCAGTGCGATGAAGGCCCGGTCGTCGTATCGAACAGTCTTTGTTACCCATCGGGGCTCTCACCAGGTAAATCCCGATTATTATAATAATCTACAGCGTATCGCGAAATCATATATCTCGGTAAAAGAGGTCAATATTGCCACCCTGGCCAGGTTTGAACGAACATGGGCTGCCAACATAGCCAGAAACATAGGTGTGTTCTCCAGGTATCCCGGGGTTCAGAATTATTACCAGCAGTTTGCAGGTATCCCTGCCATTGTGGTAAGTGCGGGACCCTCGCTGGATAAGAGTATCCCTTTTATCAGGGAGAACATGGACAGGGCGGTGATCGTGGCTGTTGACACCTCTTTTCAGGTTCTTCGAAGACATGGAATAGAACCCCATTTTTGCGTCACGGTTGATCCACAAGTGATAAACGCCCGTTATTTTGAAGGTACGGACAAGGGCAATACGGTTGTGGTGGCCGATCCCACGGTTCATCCATCGGTATTCAGGCTTTATAAGGGAAGGTTCGTGCTTACCGGGATCGCGTTTGAGATGATGCAGTGGATAGAAGAGTTCACCGGAAAAAAAGGTGAGCTTCGGTATGGCGGTTCGGTTTCAACAAACGCGTATGACTTTGCAGTTAGGCTTGGTTGTTCTCCGGTGATAATGGTAGGACAGGACCTGTCCTTTACCGGTGGATACGCCCATGCCCGTGGATCATACCTGGATGAGCAGGTTTTTCTGAAGGTGAACAGGACATATACACCGCAGATGTTTAACCGTTTACAGCTAAGGGCCCTGCCTCCCATCGGGGTGAAGGGAATTCGCTCGCCGGTAGTATATACCAACAGAAAAATGATGATCTTTTTGAACTGGTTCGGAAAATTGAAAGATGATAACCTGGTAAACGCAACCTGGGATGGTGCCCGTATCGAGCATGTAAGGCACCAGTCACATGATTCCATATCATTACCGTTGAATGATATATCCATCTGGGACAAGCTTGATACAATATACAGGGAATGCGGGGTAAGCTATTCGGATTCTGTAGCTATGCGGAAGGATTTGTATGATTGCTGCGGAAACATGGAAAAAGAGATTGAGAGCCTGCTTGATGTATGCGACAGCGCGGTGTACCATACTGAAAAACTGAAAAAGCTTGTGGGATCAGAACATCGTGACCAGGGTAAAATGTCCTACACCCTTTCGAAGCTTGATGAAATGGATAAGCGTATTGAAGCATACACCACTTTGAAGGACATGGTTGGGTTTACCATCCAGCGGGTTATTCACACCATTACAGAAGGTTACGAGCTGAAAGAAGATGAAGGCCTGTCAGAACATGAAAAAATTGCCCAGAGATCACTTTTTTTCTACAGGGGATTGCTGGATGGAAGCATCTTCAATAAAAAAATGCTGCAGAAGATGCGCATGATGCTTCGTAATTAATGAAAAGAAACCTGCAATTATCTTGACTGTGATAATCTGGTGTTGTATTATCATAAGCCAATTTATATATAAAAAAGGTTTCGCATGGCGGGAAAACGGGTCGTTGTTATTGGGGCAGGTCTTGCCGGGCTTTCGGCTGCTGCTCTCCTGGCTGAAAGTGGATTCGATGTCACCGTGGTTGAGAAAAACGAAACCCCCGGCGGGGTGGCCAGGAAGTACGAGATAAGCGGTTTCACATTTGACATGGGACCCACCTGGTACCTGATGCCTGAACTTGTCGCGTTATACTTTTCACTTTTTCGAAAGAAACCAACCGACTTTTTTGACCTGCATAAACTTGACCCATCGTGCAAGGTTTTCCCGGGAAAAGAGGAGCCCGTGTTGCTGCGACCAGACATGGATCACAACCGGCAGGTATTTGAATCACTGGAAAAAGGTGGAGCCGCGAAACTGGATGAATACCTGGAAAACGCCCACCGTAAGTATAGAACTATCATGGCAGAATTCATGTACAACGATTATGTTTCGCTGTCTGATATGTTGAGCATGAAGAATGTCTTTGAAGGGATTAAACTGCGCGTGTTGCAAAAAATTAGAAGACATGTAAAGAGATTCTTCACAAATCCTGTTATGGTGAAGTTGCTGGAATTTTCTTATGTTGTTCGGGGTTGCAAACCTGATGGTAGTTCGTCATTATATTCCTTTCTGTCGCATGGTGATTTTTCAAGGGGGGTGTATTATCCAGTCAGGGGTATATATTCTCTTGTGAATGCCCTTTATGTCATCGCAAGGGCAAGGGAAGCGAGGTTCTTTTTCGGCGACCAGGTCAGGTCTATCCAGGTAGATAAAAAGAAAAGAAAAGCTACAGGTGTTCATATCGATCGGGGCTTCATTCCTGCAGATATTGTTCTTTCGGCGGTTGATTATCATCATACAGAGATGGATCTTTTACCGGCAAGATACAGGAGTTACCGCAAGAGGTACTGGAAATCAAGGGTAATGGCACCTTCGGCAATGATAATTTTACTGGGGGTGAAAAAACGGCTGAAATCACTTGAACATCATAATATTGTGCTTTCTGAAGACCAGGATGCACATATTACACATTTATTCGAGAACCCGGGATGGCCGGACAATCCTTCTTTCTACGTTACCTGCGCGTCAAAGACTGACGCGAACGTGGCCCCTAATGGATATGAAAATCTTTTTATCCTGGTGCCGGTGGCTCCCGGCCTGGATGATTCCAAACAGTTACGTGAACGGTTTGCCGACAAAATACTGGCAAAGCTGGAGGAATATACCGGGGAGTCCATTAGAAAGCATATCGTGGTAAAACGGCTGATCTCCCATAGATATTTTACCTCGACACATAATCTTTACCTTGGGAGCGCGCTGGGGCTGGCCCATACTTCCATGCAGACGGCAGCATTCAGGCCATCGAGAAAAAGCCGAAAGGTTGAAAACCTGTATTACACCGGGCATTATACCCATCCGGGAATTGGAATGCCCATGGTATTAGTTTCTTCACAGCTGACAGTGAAAAGAATAATCAATGACCGGAAAAGTTAGTCTCCCACAAGGGGACGTATCCTGTCCACCCTGAAAGTAACCAGGAATTTATCACCGGTTTTTTCACCGGTATGATGCCTGGTGCTTCTGCGGATTGAGTCGATTTTGCCGCTGTTTTTCTCTTCGCCAATCATGGTGAGATACAGTCGTTTCCCCTTGTGCCCCGGGCCTTCTTCCTTGAAAAGGTAAGCTGCCTTTTTATTCGCTGCCAGGTTGGCGTGACTCAGCCGGTCATTCATGATAAAAGTTATGATGGAATCGTCATTATCGAGAAAATGAGGACGGCTGTATAACGCAAGGTCAATCTGGCCGCCGCTATCGGCGGTGCCAAGAATTCCGGTTCCCCTGGTGTTCTCAAAGTATTCCTGAAGTGTCATATTTCTCCCCCGTGTGTGAGCAGTTACACTTGTTTAACGGTTTAAACTGTGGCTTCTTTTCTATTGGTAATATACAGCCCGGCCAGCCCCGCAGCCATTATAAAGAGGGCAACTATCTGTGCCTGGGTAAGTCCCAGAAACACCTCGGGGTTTCTTCTTATGAATTCCACCATGAAACGGGGCAGTCCGTTCAGCACAAGGTACAGAAAGAACAGGGTGCCCCGGGTGACCGGTTTTTGCCGCAGGTTCAAGAGAAATCCTGCAACCAGTAATGAGAAAAAGGATTCAAACAGGGGTGTGGGAAACACGTACTGGCTTATTGGAACGATGCCGTTGGGATAGGCAGTGCCGAGAAAACTGCCTGTGGCAATACCGTAGCAGCCGTCACCGGCTACATGGCATCCGATACGTCCGATACCATATCCGACGGCTATAGATGGGGCTACCGCGTCAAGAATATCCAGTGGTCTTTCACCGCTTTTCCTGATGATCAGGTATGAAAACAGGAAGGCGAAAACCAATCCCCCGTAAATGGAAAGGCCTGTACCTGAGAAGATCATGCCCATCGGGTCGGCCAGGAATTCTTCCATGTGGTCAAGCATGTGAAAAATCTTTGACCCGATAATCCCTGCTGGAATTGCCACGAGTAATATTTTGTAGGCGATCTCGGGGTTCATGTCACGAAGGGTCAGTTCCCTTTCGAACAGGAGATAGGCACAATAGATACCGATACCAAGCATGACACCATAGCCGCCGATTGTTATAAACTTGTATTGAAACAGGATAGGAAACATTGATAACCCCGCTGAAAGAAGATGATATTCATATATTTCAATGATGGACATCTATACCGCAGGGTACATAAAAATGCAACAGATTTCTGTTGCGGGAGTGTCAAAACTTCACCGAGAGGATATTCCTGATCATCGTAGAAAGTGTTTTTATAGAGAATGGTTTCTGAATATAATTATCGGTTGAAACCAGAAGATCAAGGGAATCCAGCAGATCAGGGTTGTACCCTGACATGAAGAGAACTTTTAACCCCGGTCTTTTGGAACTGATTCTCTGGTACAGGTCAATACCGTTCATGTCCTGCATTATGATGTCGGTAAGTAGAAGATGCAGTGTGCCGTTATACGTACCTGCTTTTTCCAGGGCCTCTTCAGCGGACGAGGCTTCAATTATTGAGTACCCGATTGACTGTAATACCCTCGCTGTCATTTCGCGTACCATGGTTTCATCTTCTACAAGGAGGATCGTTTCATCTCCGCTGACAATTTCATCCGGCTTGCTGTCTGTACGGGCATTGGTAACTTCTTCCTTTTCTCTCGGAAAGTAGATCTTGAATGTACTTCCTTTCCCGGGTTCACTATATACGTGAATATGCCCCCGGTGCTGGCGAACGATGCCGTAAACAGTGGAAAGACCCAGTCCTGTGCCCATACCGTGGGGCTTGGTGGTGTAAAACGGATCGAAGATATTCTCGATTGTTTCACGATCAATACCTGTGCCGGTATCGCTTATGGTTAAAAGTACATATTCTCCCGGCTCGATCTGATGATACTCGTCAGAGTATAGAATATCAAGGGTTACGTTGGTGGTTTCGATGATGAGATCACCTCCATTCGGCATGGCATCCTGTGCATTTATTGTCATGTTCATCAGTATTTGCTCAATCTGGCTCGAATCGCCCATTATGTTCCAGAGGTTTGTGTGAGGTACCAGTCGAATTTGTATGTTCTCCCTGATGGTTCGCTTGAGTATCATCAAAAAGTTATCAAGCAGTGTGTTAAGGTTGATTACATTCTGTTGAAGTAACTGCTTTCTGCTGAAAGCAAGCAGGTGGCCTGTTAATGCTTTCGCGCTTTCGGCGGCTTTCAATATTTCACACAGTTTTCTTTTCAGCGGAATATCCCCTTCGCGTTCAGCAGTAAGAAGCTCTGCATACCCCATTATGGGTGAGAGCAGGTTGTTGAAGTCATGGGCAACCCCGCCTGCCAGGCGTCCGATGGCCTCCAGGCGTTGTGAGTGCCGTAGCTGCTCTTCGAGGTTCTTCTGTTTCGCTTCAAAATTCTTTCTTTGTGTAATATCAATTGCGGCAATAAGCACGGCAATTTCTCCCCTGAACTGTACAGGCTGGGCCCAGAAGTCAACCCATTTCTCGTCTCCTCCTTTGTGTACAATCTTGAATTCGTAATGGGAAACCGGATTACCTCCTTCCTGCCGCTGTCTGCCCCTTTGCTTGATGAGATCACGAAAGTCTGGATGTACAAACTCCCAGAAATTCATGGTCAGTAATTCAGCGCCAGAATAACCGGTGATCTTTATCGCGGCCGGATTTGCATAGATCCACTTGTTATCCTGGTATATCATTATGGGAATGGGGGAAAATTCGGTAAAAGTTCTGAACTTTTCTTCACTTTCCGCAAGTGACATCTCTGCGGTCTTTCTTCTTGTAATATCCAGCACAGTGCCGGCAAGAAGTGCAGGGGCCCCTTTTTCAGTATATGCGATAATTTTCCCTATGTGTAAAAGCCATTTACATGGGTTTTCTGAGCTACGCAACCTGAACTCGATTTCATAATTGACAGTATTGCCTGAAACGCATGCATCAATGCGTGGTCGTACTGAGGCCAGGTCGTCGGGATGGATAAGCTCTTCCCATTGATCTATGCTGAAATCATGTTCAGAATTTCCGTGTCCAAGTAATTCAACACATGTTTTGTCAGCATGTACTGTTTTGCCGGCAATATTCCATTCCATGAGACCAATCCCGGCTCCGGAGAGTGCTGACCTCATTTTATTTCCCTGTTTACTTTCGGTTTTCAGCGTGGAAAGAAGACTGGTGTTGGCAATTGCAGTGCTGATTATAATACCCAGTGATGTAAAAATCATTGTATCAATTTCGGAAAAAACTTGTGATTCTTTAAAAAGTAAAATTAAAATACCGAATATCTCATCTCTACAGGTAAGGGGTATGGAGACGGTGCTTGCCAGCCCGGCCTGCTTCAAGACAGACCTGGTGGTATCGTCGATTTCGGCGTCATCGTCCAGGTTGTTGCTGAAACGTAGTTTTGCATGTGATGCCTTAAACGGCAACTGTTCAAGGTGAGTTTTGATTTTTTTTGTGAATCCCCTGGAATGTATCAGTTTGATGCTGTGTTCTTCGGGGTTGTACCTGTAGATACCGGCAATTGGTGAACCGTTACACTTTCTGACAATTGCAAGAGAATTTTGGGAAATAGAATCAACATCCTGTACATTGTGCAGTTTTTGTGTAAGATGCAAAATCACAGATAGTGAGTTGAGTGATTCATCTTTCCCGTTTGAAGGGTTCATCTGTTTCTTCTTAAATAAGTATAAAAAGATCAATTACTTGATGCTATAATAGTATGGCGGGAAGAAAAAACAACATTTTTTTGTATGTTTTATTATATTTGTGCAATGGGAAAACAGCTGCCAGGGTTGGATATTCGCATAACGCATTAATAAAATTAAAAAAAATCACATAAAATATTGACAGGGATTGGTGGTCATAGTATATTGTTAACTAAATAGTTAGTTTGAATAAATGGTTAGTTACGGGGGCGGCGATGGATGTCTTGACAACAGAAGAAAAGATCATGCGGGCGGCGGTTGAAGAGTTTGCCGAGCATGGATTTGACGGCGCACGGATAGACCGGATTGCCGGAAGAGGAAAGATCAACAAGGCCATGATCTATTATCATTATAAGGGGAAAGAGGCTCTCTATGAAGGGGTTCTTACCATGATCGTAACAGGTATATATGAGAAGGTGCAAAGCCTTGTGCCTGAAGGTGTATCACCGGAGGAAAAGCTTGAAACTGTTATCAGGGGATATGCCCGATATCTTTCTTCAATTGACCGCAGATATATTCGCATAATGCTTCGTGAAGTTGGAAGCGGCGGTAAATATTTCAAAAAGATCACGGTTCCCAAACTTATAGCCCCCGCCTTTGCGCTGATAACGGGTATACTTGAACAGGGTATGCGGGAGAAGCAATTCAGTGATATGGAGTCAGTATTTGTGGTAATACAATCCATAAGCATGATCGTATTCTATAACATGATGAGGTTAACCATGGATGGCAGTGACCTGTATCCGGTTCTATTTGGTGAGGGGAAAGAGGAGCAGTATATAGATACGGTGGTCTCGGTATTAAAAAATGGAATAATGCGGGATAGGGGTGAATGATATGAAATCCATGTATATGTTAAAATGCACGCTGACAATCCAGGGACTGGTGCTGATAGCACTTATGCTGAACGGGACGCAAGCCCTGGCCGAAGTGCCGGAAAACCTGCAACAGGTAACCGTAGACAGGGCGGTTATCGTTGCCCTTGAAAACAACCATGAGTACAAAAGGGCCGTAAAAAACATGAAGGCCGCGAAAGAAAAAGTGAACCGGGTATGGGGTACGCTGCTTCCTTCGCTGGAATCAGAAGCATCAGCCATGCGGCAGGGTGCAGAGCAGGGATTTATGAGTCTCAGTGACGGGCAGTACGACCTGAAGCTTGTGCAGCTTACCTTCGGGATTAATCCCGGAACCTTTTATCATTCATTGAAGGGAAGCCAGAAAAAGTATACCTCGGCAAAAGAAGAAGTGTGTAAAATTAAAAGTGAGCTGGAGTACAATGTCATAAAAAGTTATTTCGATGTGCTTCTGTCACACGAGATGGTGACACTTCGCGAAAACTCAATACAAGTGCTTGAAGAAAACCTGAAAGACGTAAAGCAGAAATACAGGGCGGGTTCGGTTCCCCGTTTTGAATTGCTGCAGGCACAGGTGAAGTTGAAAAGCCAGGAGCCTCTTCTTATCGAGGCTCAAAACGGGTATCGCATGGCGCTGGATATGCTGAATTTTCACATGGGGGTTGATACCCCCCGCTACACGGTGCAGGCAGATGTTATAAAAGATGCTGAATCCATTAAAAAGCCGGCTCTGCGAAAGAAGGTGAAGCAAAGTCTTGTGGATCTCGCATTGAAAAACCGGCCCGAGGTGATACAGGTATCCCTCTTGCGTGACAGTATTGCCCACGGCAAGAAAGCAGGAGAGGCAGCCTATCTCTGGCCTACTTTTTCGGTGGGGGGATATTACGGGAAGACCTACCTTCTTGCCAACGAGATCGACATGGGTCTGGGGGGCATGGGCCCCTCACCTGACCTGTCACAGGTAACCGGTGAACGGGAATGGCAGAACACCTGGCAGGTGCGGGTGGCGGCCACCTATCGCTGGGGATCACTGCTCCCGGTGGATAAAGTACAGGCAAAAAAACGTGAAGAGGGTTACCGGCTTGAAGAGGCCGGTGAAAAGCTGCTGCAGTTGAAACGCCGCATCGCCATAAATATCCGCTATAATCATACCGGGCTTTTATCGGCCTACCAGAGCATACAGTCGCAGGATGAAAATGTTAATACTGCCGAAGAAGGGCTTCGCATCGCCAGGGAGAGTTACCGGGCGGGGGTTATCACCAACGCCGAGCTGCTGGGGTCAGAGTTGGCCCTTACCGAGGCACGGACAGGGTATATCAAGGCAGTGTATGAGTATCATCTATCTCTTGCCAGGCTGAACAGGGAAACCGGCACTGAGATCGAACATCTAATTTTCGGGGAGGAACAGAAATGAAAGACAGAAAAAAACTTATACCCCTGGTGATAGCCCTCGTGGTGATTACCGGTACCACCCTTTATTTCGAGGTATTCAGGCACCTGGGCCACAATGGCGACATGATTGAAGGGAGCGGAACTATCGAGGTTACCGAGATAGACATAAGCACAAAACTGGCGGGGAGGGTGGAAAAACTTCCCTTTGAAGAAGGTGAACAGGTGAAAAACGGAGACCTGGTAGTTGCGCTTGAGTACGACCAGTTACAGGCGCAACAGCTGCAGGCTGAGGCGAACCTGTCAAACGCGCAAAAAAACCTTAACCGTGTGCGTGATCTTTTTAAATCAGGTTCTGTTTCAAGAAGTAAAATGGATGACGCACTGACCGCCTACAGGGTGGCAAAGTCACAGTATGATTATATCCGGGCTTCAATAGGCCAGGCGGTATTGTACGCACCTGTTGACGGGATCGTGCTGGAAAAGAACCTGGAGGTGGGGGAAATGGCCTTTCCCGGTACACCGGTGGTTACCATTGCCAGCCTGGAAAAACCCTGGATCAATATTTATGTACAGGAAACCAAACTTGGCCTGTTAAAGCATGGCCAAAAAGCCGAGATATATGTTGACAGTTTTCCGGATATCCCTTTCAGCGCGAGGGTTGCGTCAATTTCAAACAAGGCGGAATTTACTCCCAAGACCATTCAAACAAAGGAAGAGCGGGTGAAACTTGTATACGCGGTTAAGCTTATCGTGGATAATCCCGGAATGAAGCTGAAACCGGGCATGCCGGCTGATGCCGTTGTACACGTGGAGAAAGAAAAATGATACGGGGAGAGTCTCTCAGCAAAAGCTTTAACGGGGTGCGTGCCATTGATAACCTGGATTTCGAAGTGCGGGAGAAAGAGATATTCGGTATCGTGGGGCCTGACGGGGCGGGTAAAAGCACCCTTTTGCGAATGCTGTCCACCATCCTTGTACCTGACAGCGGTGACATTTTGCTTCATGGTGAATCAATATTTAAAAATCCTTTTTCCGTAAAAGAACGAATTGCCTACATGCCCCAGCGTTTCGGACTGTACGAAGACCTGAGCGTTGAAGAAAACATAAGGTTTTTCGGCAGGCTTTTCGGGCTGGGTGAAAAAGAAATCCGGGAACAGCTTCCCGGCTTATACGAGTTCAGCAACCTGGGACAGTTCAGCGATCGTCTTGCCGGCAATCTTTCGGGGGGGATGAAACAGAAGCTGGGGCTTGCCTGCTGCCTGGTGCATCGGCCGGAGCTTATACTGCTTGATGAACCCACAAACGGGGTGGATCCGGTATCACGCAGGGAATTCTGGAAAATACTCTACACCCTGCTGGGAGAAGGGGTGACCATAATTGTGAGCACCGCATATCTCGACGAGGCTGAACGCTGCAGCAGGGTGGGGCTCATGTACCAGGGAGAATTTATTAACATCGATACCCCGGCAAAGGTAAAGACCATGACGGGAATGCCCCTGCTTGAGATCCAAACGGATAATCCCAACCTGGCTGAAGACATTCTGAAAAAGCGTAAAAAGTTTTCCAGGCTGGTGCGAACGGGGCAGTCGCTGCGAATATTCGCAGAAGACAGGAAGGCCTTCACCAGCGAAATTAAAAAGGTGCTTTCTGATAAAAAGATCAACGTGAAGAGTATCCGGGAAATAACCCCCGGTCTTGAAGATACATTCGTCGAGGTGATCGCAAGGGGAGGTGTGGGGTGAAAACTTTTTCAAGGTCATTAAAACGTATCTCTGCCATCGCCGACAAGGAGTGGATCCAGGTCAGGCGTGATTCGCGAAGTCTTATCCTTTCACTTCTTGCGCCCGTGCTGCTGATCCTGCTGTTCGGGTATGCTCTCACCATGGACGTGAAGAATGTATCCATGGCGGTATATGACCAGGACAGGACATCCGGTTCGCGGCAATTTCTTGAGGGGTTTTCGCATACAGAGTACATTCATATTCATTCTTACGTGAATGGATACGATGAAATCGACAGGTTGATTGACACTGGAAATATCGCCATGGCCATGGTGATCCCGAAAAACTTCGCCGCGGGGCTTCGTACCGGAAAAGGGGCGAAGGTGCAGCTCCTGGTTGACGGTTCTGACTCAATGTCGGCAACGGTTTCGCTGGGGTACGTGCAGGCCATAGTGATGCAGTATAACAGGGATATACAGGTGGGCATGCTGGAAAGCATCGGCATCACCCGCATGAAAGAGCCCGTTGATGTGCGAAACCGCACATGGTATAACCCGGAGATGGAGAGCCGCAATCTCATCATTCCCGGTCTTATCGTGATAATCCTGGCCATTATATCAGCGCTCATCACCTCCCTTACCATATCCCGGGAGTGGGAGCGGGGTACCATGGAAACACTCATTACCACCCCTGTCCGGCCACGGGAGGTGCTGCTGGGTAAGCTTATTCCCTACCTGTTTATCGGGGTGTTTGACGTGGTACTCACATTCCTGGTGGGAAAGTTCGTGTTCGGCGTACCCATGCAGGGAAGCTTCTTTGAGCTTCTGCTGATCGCCTTTCTCTTCCTGGTGGGTACCTCCAGCCTGGGGATACTCATATCTGCTGCCACCAGGATACAGGTGATGTCCATACAGGTTGCTATTGTGGTTACCTACCTGCCCTCGCTGATCTTGTCGGGATTTATTTTTCCGGTGAAGAATATGCCGGTGTTTGTGCAGGGGATCACCTATTTAATTCCCGCAACGTACATGGTGACCGTTATCAAGGGTATTGCCATAAAGGGAGTGGCGTGGTCACTGCTGGTAACGCAGATATTGTTTTTGGCGGCATTCACGCTGATCGTGATGACCGTGGCCATGAAGAAGATCAGGATGCAACTGCCGGAGCAAGGATGATCATATGAAAAATATTATACAGTTACGAAACATTAAAAGCATGCTGAAAAAAGAATTCGCCCAGCTTTTCAGGGACAAAAAGATGCGGGCGGTAATGATAGGTCCTCCCATTATCATGATGGTGGTCTTCGGCTACGCGGTGAACACCGACGTGAACGATGTTCGCATGGCGGTAGTTGACCATGACCGGACAGCGGAGAGCAGGGCCTTCGTGGAGGAGTTTACCGGCTCTACTTATTTCAGTATATATGCCTACGGCTATTCGTCAAAGAGACTGGTGCCCCTTCTTGACCGTGGCGAGATCGACTGCCTGGTGCAGGTGGCAGAGGGATTTTCAGAAGATATCCGCTCGGGAAGGACGGCCATGGTGCAGATCGTGCTTGATGGTTCTGATTCAAACCGTGCCTCGGTAGTACAGTCATACATTAACAGCGTAACCGCGGCATACAGCATGAAACAGTTCAGGGAACGGGTACAGCGGGTCGACAGGAGTGTAAAGCAGGCCGGATTCTTAGTGCTGCGACAAATTTCAATGCCGGGTATTTTGGTGGAAGCTGGCTTTTTAAGCCATCCTGCAGAACGAAATTTCTTGCAGAGTGAAACCGGACGCGATTACCTGGCATCGGCCATGTTCAGGGCTTTCCGCGATTATAAACGAAAAATAGAAGCAAAAAGCAGCTTTCATCTTGTTACTACTCCTGCTACAGAAGCACCTCTTGTTGGTGGTGTTTCTTCTCTAATAAATAATGAATCGAACCTCTTTTTCTCCGTTCAGGTAGCCTCACTTTCAAATAAGGTGGAGCCAACACCCGTCAATTTTAAGGGTGAGCAGAACATTTTTATAA